>JBDLQL010000007.1:0-75704 GCA_039800565.1 Bacteroidota bacterium
GGCGAATGGCAAGTCAATGAATGGATAAAAAAAGCCGTTGTGCTTTACTTTCCGATCCGTCAAATGCAAACCATTGAAGTGGGGCCTTTCGAGTTTCATGATAAAATGGCCCTGAAGCAACACTATGCAACACTTGGCGTGCGCGTCGTTCCGCATGCAGTGGCACGCTACGGCGCATACTTAGCTCCTGGCGTTATTTTGATGCCTTCGTATGTCAATATTGGTGCCTATGTAGACAGCGGCACCATGGTAGATACCTGGGCAACTGTTGGCAGCTGTGCACAAATTGGGCGCGATGTGCATTTAAGTGGCGGCGTTGGCATTGGCGGCGTTCTTGAGCCATTGCAAGCAGCACCTGTGGTCATTGAAGATGGCGCTTTTATTGGTTCGCGCTGCATTGTAGTTGAAGGCGTACGCGTCGGAAAAGAAGCCGTACTCGGCGCCAATGTGGTCTTAACCAAATCGACAAAAATCATTGATGTCAGTGGCCCGAGCCCTATTGAATATACTGGCTATGTGCCAGAGCGCAGTGTGGTGATTCCTGGTTCGTACACCAAAGAATTTGCAGCGGGTTCTTACCAAGTACCGTGCGCCCTCATTATCGGAAAACGAAAAGCTTCTACCGATTTAAAAACTTCGCTCAACGATGCCTTGCGCGAACACAATGTCGCTGTTTAACGTTTCGAATATATGCAACTCTGGAATACACTTGATCGTGCCTCATTAGAAAAGCAACTCCAAGAAATTGGACACCGCTACATCACGATTTCGTTTTATCAATATGCACACATTACTGACCCCATTGCTTTTCGCAATCAGCTATTTGTAAGTTGGTCAGCGCTCGACATTGTGGGCCGCACGTATGTTGCAAAAGAAGGAATCAATGCGCAAATTGCCGTCCCGACCAACTACCTTGGCCAATTTCGAGAAGAACTTTACGCCATCGATTTTTTAAATGGGGTGCGTTTAAACTTTGCCGTCGACGATAGCGAAGCGGAGTTTCCCTTTCTCAAACTCAAAATAAAGGTTCGTTCTAAAATATTAGCAGACGGCCTTCATGACGAAACCTTTGATGTAACTAACAAAGGCGTGCATCTCGATGCCGAAGCATTTAATCAACTGACCGATGACCCCAACACCCTACTCATCGATTTTCGCAATCATTACGAATGGGAAGTGGGGCATTTCAAAGATGCCATCTTACCCGATGTCGATACCTTTCGGGAATCCTTGCCATTTATTGAAGAAACGGTATTAAAAGGAAACGAAGACAAAAATATCGTGATGTACTGCACCGGCGGCGTGCGTTGCGAGAAAGCCTCTGCTTGGTTTAAACACCGCGGGTTTAAAAACGTGCATCAGCTCGAGGGCGGCATTATCAAATATGCCAACGAATGCAAAGAAAAAGGCTTAGATAACAAATTTATTGGCAAAAACTTTGTTTTTGATGAACGGCGCGGTGAACGCATTAGTCCTGAAATCATCGCAAAATGCCACCAATGTGGCCAGCCTGCCGACACACATACCAATTGCGCCAATTCGGCGTGTCATTTGTTGTTTATTCAATGTGACGACTGCAAAAAAAGCCATGAGAACTGCTGCAGTAGCGAGTGCCAAGCGGTCATTCATTTACCAGAAGAGGCACAAAAAGAATTGCGTAAAGGTCAAAATAAAAGCAACCTGATCTTTAAAAAAGGACGCTCAAACCAATTGCCCTTTATGAGCAATCCGGAAAAGCCAATTGCCCTCACCCAACAATCCAAAAAAGCATGATGCACTTCCCTCTTTTCATCAACTGGACGGTCGATTCGCAACTCATTGAGGGTTGGCGAACACCCAATCTTTACGGACTCTTATTTGTAAGCGGCTTATTTATAGGCTATTTAGTCATCAAACGCATGTTTAAGGCCGAAGGAATTGACCAAACGATTCTCGATAAATTGGTCAGTGTCATGATCCCGGCCACCATTATTGGCGCCCGACTCGGACACGTGTTGTTCTACGGCCCCTACTGGGATGGGCAAGTCAATGGCAAATTTGAGCGTGGCTATTTTTCGCATCCGGCCGATATCTTTAAAATATGGGAAGGTGGCTTAGCCAGCCATGGTGCCGCACTGCTCATTTTAATGGGCTTGTATTACTTTTCTAAAAAAGTTGTTCAGCGTCCATATAGTTGGATCCTTGACCGCATTGCCGCACCTACCGCCATTGCAGCTGTCTTTATTCGCCTCGGTAATCTTGTCAATCACGAAATGGTCGGTTACCCCACCAACATGCCATGGGGCTTTCAATTTCAGTACTTTTACAATGAACAAATTGGATTTTACGACCCAACTCCGCGCCATCCGGCACAATTGTACGAAGCGATCTGTTATTTTATCTCGTTTTGGATTTTACTTTTTCTCTACTGGAAAAAAGAAAAATGGCGTCAACCTGGCTTTATTTTCGGAAGCTTCTTAATCCTTATTTTTACTTCGCGCATTTTTTGCGAATTCTTTAAACTTGGGCAAACTGCGCGCGATGCCTCTTTATTTTTAAATACCGGACAACTTTTAAGTGTTCCTTTTGTTATTGTTGGTATTTACTTGATTTACAAGGCTAAAAAACAAGTGCTCCTTCCCACTGAAAAAGACTTAGTGTAACTATGACATTTTAAGTTTAGTTTCTGAATGATTTGTATATTTGTGACCGATAAAAAAACAAGCTATGTGCGCTAAAACGGTAAAAAGTTCCAATAAGCCTAAGTTTTCAAAAGAAACTTATGTCAAATGGTACAAAGACATGTTGTTAATCCGCAAATTCGAAGAGAAAACCGGACAACTTTACATCCAACAAAAATTTGGTGGTTTTTGTCACCTTTATATTGGTCAAGAAGCCATTGTAGTCGGAACAGCCAGTGCCTGCCAGAAAGACGACAAGCACATGACCGCCTACCGCGATCACGCACATCCAATTGCCCTCGGAACCGACCCACGTGTTTTAATGGCCGAATTGTATGGCCGCAGCACCGGTTGTTCGAAAGGAAAGGGTGGTTCTATGCACTTTTTTGACAAATCGATCAATTTTATGGGAGGCCATGGAATTGTTGGTGCGCAAATTGGAATGGGAGCTGGTGTCGCTTTTGCTGAAATGTACAAAGGCACTAAAAATGTAGCGTTTGTGTCAATGGGTGATGGTGCCGTTCGTCAAGGAATGCTCCACGAAACCTTTAACATGGCCATGAACTGGAAAATTCCGGTCATTTTTATTATCGAAAACAACAATTACGCAATGGGCACCTCTGTAGAGCGAACCACCAACGTAACAGACCTTTCTCAAATCGGTTTGTCTTATGGCATGCCTTCAAAAATTGTCAACGGCATGCGACCAGAGTCCGTGCACGAAGCCATTGAAGAAGCTGCAGCGCGCGCTCGCCGTGGAGAAGGCCCTACACTACTTGACATTCGTACGTACCGTTACAAAGGACACTCGATGTCTGACCCCCAAAAATACCGCACCAAAGAAGAAGTTGCCGAGTGGATGGAACAAGATCCTATCGAACACTGCTTGCGTATCATTCAAGAGAACAAATGGCTTACGGCCAACGAACTCGAAGAAATCGATGCCTGGGTGAAAAAAGAAGTTGACGAATCAGTTGAATTTGCAGAAAACTCGCCGTATCCAGAAGCAAACGAGCTTTACGAAGATGTTTACACTCAAGCTGATTACCCGTATATCAAAGAATATTAATCGTTTACCGAAAAAAGAAAACACATGGCTGAAGTAGTATATATGCCAAAATTGAGCGATACCATGACCGAAGGTGTGGTGGCCTCTTGGAATAAAAATGTGGGCGACGCCGTAAAAGCAGGTGAAGTATTGGCCGAAATCGAAACGGACAAAGCCACTATGGAATTTGAATCGTTCTTTGATGGTGTGTTATTGCACATTGGTGTTGAAACCGGTAAAGCAGCGCCCGTAAATAGCGTACTCGCAATTATTGGTCAAGCAGGCGAAGACATTTCGGCGGCACTTGCCAATGCGGCAACCAATGCACCAGGAGCTGGTGCTGCACCTGCTGCAACCGAAGCACCTAGCCCAGCACCTGTTGCGACACCTGCACCTGTTGCCGCCCCTGCTGCACCAGCAGCTACTGCTCCGGCGGCTGTTGCAAGTACACCTGTTAGCACTTCATCTGATCGTGTATTCGCTTCGCCATTAGCTAAAAAATTAGCCGCCGAACGCGGCATTTCTATCGAAGCCGTAGCCGGAACCGGTGAAAACGGACGCATCGTCAAGCGCGATGTCGACCATTATGTACCTTATACGCCTGCGGATCGACCAGCATTTCAAGCCGTATCGACCGGAACTGTTTCGTTTACCGACGAGCCCGTTTCGCAAATGCGCAAAACAATCGCACGCCGTTTGGCCGAAAGTAAATTTACGGCACCTCACTTCTACCTGACACTCGACATCGACATGGACAATGCGATGGCTACGCGCAAGGCGCTTAATGCGATTGATGGAGTTAAAGTTTCATTTAACGACATGGTCATTAAAGCAGTGGCCATGGCGTTGCGTCAGCATCCGACCGTTAATAGTGCTTGGATGGGCGATTTCATTCGCCGCAACCAACACGTCAATATTGGCGTTGCTGTTGCCGTCGACGAAGGTTTATTGGTTCCTGTCATCCGATTTGCCGATACCAAAGGCATGACCCAAATTTCTGCCGAAGTGCGTGACTACGCTCAAAAAGCAAAAGATAAAAAACTCCAACCATCTGATTGGGAAGGCAATACCTTTACCATTTCAAATTTAGGGATGTTTGGCATCGAGTCGTTTACAGCGATTGTCAATCCACCAGATTCGTGCATTTTGGCAATCGGTGGCATCAAAGCCATTCCGGTCGTAAAAAATGGGCAAGTCGTTCCTGGAAATGTCATGAAAGTAACCTTATCGTGCGACCACCGTGTTGTTGATGGCGCATCAGGTGCCGCCTTCTTGCAAACCTTCAAGACCTACATGGAGAACCCAGCAGCGATGCTGCTTTAATAGTCCCGATTGATCGAATGCATATCATTGTGATTTTCTTCGATCTGGTCTTTAATTTGCTGAATTGTTTTTGCTAAAATAATGAGCTCTGGGCTTGCGTTTTCGCGCAACCAATACCAACGCTCGGTTTCGTGTTCGATGGCCATTGCCATTTGAAACAACAGTTCGTAACCATTTTCTTGTAACCAAATTTGGGCCTTCTTGACCCCTTCTGCCGCTTGGATAAATGCCATTAAGTGTGCATACCCATTTTCCATGAGCCACTTTCGTGCACCATCTTGCAACTTGATTGCATGGCAGGCGACCACTAATTCAGGATAGCCGTTGTGTTGCAACCACTCTGCCAAATTTTGATGCCCCTCTAATGCTTTGGCCCAAGCCAAAATGACCATTGAAGGATAATGAAGTTCCTGAAGTTTCATTGACTCAGTTTAAAAGAACCACAACGCAACACCAATTGCGGTTAACACACAAATAAAGTCAACCAACAACATTGTACCTAAGGTATAGCGCGTATTGCGCACCTGAATTGATCCAAAATATACAGCAATCACGTAAAAGGTGGTTTCTGCCGAACATTGGAAAATTGAAGACAAACGCCCGGCCAAACTATCTGGACCAAACTGATTCATGGCATCGAGCATAAAGCCTCTTGACCCCGAACTACTAAAAGGGCGCAATAAAGCAACCGGCAAAGAATCTGTGATTTCTTTACTGACTCCAACAAAGCGAAATGCCTGCGAAATGCCATCGGCGATCAGTTCAAAAAGACCAGAATTGCGAAACACTGATATCGCTACCAACATCCCGAGTACATAAGGGAAAATCTTGACTCCGGTGTCGAGGCCCGAACGCGCACCTACTACAAACGCATCGAATACCGTCGTTTCTTTTTCGTGAAAGCGCTTCTCATGCCGAAAGGCAAAAAGCAGCGTGAGTGCAATAATGGCGAAAAGCAAGATACCTGAAAAATTGCCCGTAAAGTAATTTTTCTCGACTAGGTTTAACGAACCTACATAAAACAAAAGCCCTAAAATGGCTGCAATGATACCCATTACAACCGAAAGCAACAAGCCACTTTTGAACGAAATGCGCTGGCGCAAACCAACGATAAAAAAGGCCGCTAAGGTGCCTACAAAAGAAGTGATGATACACGGCAACATGACATCGGCCGGATTGGCGGCATTGGCCGCTGCACGGTAACCAATAATGGAAGTAGGTATTAAGGTGAGGCCAGCCGCATGCAAACATAAAAACATGATCTGGGCATCTGAAGCACGTTTTTTTTCGGGGTTAAGTTCCTGCAAACTTTCCATGGCTTTTAATCCAAATGGCGTGGCTGCCGAATCGAGGCCTAAAAAGTTTGCCGAGAAATTCATGGTCATGTAGGTAATCGACGGATGGTTGGCCGGAACACTCGGAAACACTTTCGTAAAAAATGGACTGAGGCGACGGGCCAATTTTTCGGTAGCCCCCGAATCGATCAAGAGCTGCATAATCCCTGCAAAAAAGGCCAAATAAGCCATTAATGGCAGAATCAGGTCGAATAAACTGTTTTTGGCCGTCACCAACAAGCCATCTGATTTTTGAACGCCAGAATAAATCTGAACCGTTTTCTCTTTTAATACATAGGTGGTGTCGGGGTCTGAAGGATTTTTATCTAAGATATAAGTATGATTATCGGCTCGAGCCATGCTTTCAACATAGGAATGAGGTAATTTCCACTTATAGGTTTCTCGGATAAGAACTGGGTCATCTTTCTTGCCATTTAACACGTAGTCAATGCTATAAAAATTACCCGTGAAAACACCAGCCATTACAAAAAGTAAAGAACTGATAAAAATAATGAGCCAAAATCTACTTAGTACCATAGAACGAAGTTAAAAAGAATTAACATGCATCAAGTAGACGCATTCGAATCGCATGTAAATTTGTCGAAAATTAAAAAATGAAGTTGCTTTTTCATTCCTCGAGCTCGAGAGGACACGCGAATCATGGTTGGCTTGACGCCAAACATTCATTTAGCTTTGCAAGTTGGTACGACCCCGAACGTATACATTTTGGTGCCTTACGGGTACTCAACGACGACACCGTAGATCCGGCAATGGGTTTTGGCATGCACCCACACGACAACATGGAAATTATCACAATTCCATTGCAGGGTGCGCTTAAGCACCGCGACAGCATGGGCTATTCCGAAATTATCGAAGCCGGTGAGGTCCAGGTGATGTCTGCCGGAACGGGAATTTTACACAGCGAAATGAACCCAAGCCAAACACAGCCCGTTTCCTTATTTCAGATTTGGATCTTTCCCAATCAGCAACAACTCGAACCACGCTATGCCCAACGTCCTTACCAATTAGCTGCCAATGCCTTTACAGAATTAGTCGGTCCGCTTTCTAGTGGGATCAACACCTACATCCATCAAGATGCGTGGATTTCGATCGGCACCTTCGATGCGAATGAAACGGCTAGATACGCGTTAAAAACACCCGGAAATGGCGTATATCTGCTTTTGATACAAGGTGAAATTCAACTTGAAAACCAAATCTTGAAGCCACGCGATGCCGTAGGCATTACAGATTGCAACGCATTTGAACTACACTGCAAACAAAACAGCAAACTCCTTGTTATCGAGGTACCCTTAGAATTTTAATTTAAACACCTATGCAAACCCTTTTAGAAGACCTCAATTGGCGCTATGCCACGAAAAAATACGATCCCACGAAAAAACTGAGCGCCGAACAACTCGAACTCATCAAGACTTCGTTAGTCCTGACACCGAGTGCATTTGGCCTACAACCCTTTCAGTTTCTTTGGATCCAATCGAGCGCCTTGCGCGAACAATTGTTGCCAATTGCTCACAATCAGCACCAAGTGATTGACGCTTCAGAAGTCTTAATCATTTGTGCACACCGTTCGGTAAGCGCCGAATTTTTAGATGCACATGCCGATCGCATGCGCGATCACCGCGGTCTCGAAGAAGAAAAAATCGCTGGTTTCAGACAACACATTAAGCGCACAATGGCCAACATGGAAGCACAACACGTTAGCAACTGGGCAAGCCGACAAGCCTATATTGCACTTGGTCAATTATTGCAAACCTGTGCGCAACTGCGCATTGATGCCACACCAATGGAAGGATTTCAGCCAAAAGCACTTGATGAACTCCTTGGACTGGAAGAAAAAGGACTTCAAAGTGTCTTGATGGTTTGCCTTGGTTACCGTGCCGAAGACGACCATTACCAACACCTTAAAAAGGTCAGACGTGACAAAAACGATTTACACCTCGTTTTATGATTTTCACAAGATTTTGTGAATAAATAGGCGCAAAACACGTATTTTCTGGGCTTTTTTCGGCATTTTTCACTATATTTGAAGATGCTGAAAAAGGCCTTTTTTATTTTCTTATTCGTGCTATCAGGAAGCCTTCTGCAGGTTTACGGAAAGGTTCAGCTCAATGCAAACGACCGCCAACACCTCAACGAAATCCAACACCAATTACTCATTGACAAAGGTCAGGTTTCAGAAGCACTTCAAAAGCGCTTCCCCATATACAATATCGATGGGCGATGGTACCTTTCCATGCTTGGCAAGACAAACGCTGCTTTCAAAGCGGAAGAATTGCACTTGCAACGCATTTTGTTTCATGAACCCATCGCAGGCCTCATTAGTCTTAAAATTCCGCTTCAAAAATTAAGCGTGTTATCGCAGCTAAAAGGGATAGACTACCTCGAAATTGCTGGTAAAATTGACAACGCCCTCGACAAAGCGGTCATCGACCTCCATGCCGCCTCAGTGCCCCAAGGCATTGGTTTGCCACAAGGCTACACAGGTGCCGATGTACTCATTGGCGTAACAGACTGGGGATTCGACTACACCCATCCGGTTTTTTACGATACCTTGCTTCAAAACTACCGCGTCTTAGCTGCTTGGGATCAATTCAAAACGAGTGGTCCTGCTCCAAACGGTTTTAATTACGGAACCGAATACAACACTGCTGCTGAATTGCTAGCTGCTGGCTCCGACACCGCCAACATCTATTCGTACGGCACACATGGCACACACGTTGCCGGAATTGCAGGTGGAGCTGGCGCCAATACGGCATACCGAGGCGTTGCTTTTGATGCCCAGTTCTTATTCGTAACCTTCTTAGTCGATGAAGGTGCCGTACTCGATGCCTGGCAATGGATGTACCAAAAAGCACAAGCCGCTCAAAAGCGCTTGGTCATCAACATGAGTTGGGGCTTGTATCATTTTGGAACTCTTGACGGCAATTCCATTCTTAGTCAAGCCATTACTGCTTTCAGTAATTTAGGCGTCGTGTTTGTCAATTCGGGTGGCAACAACGGAAATGTCAATTTTCATTTGGCCAAAACCTTCTCTGACGATCAACTGAAATCACGCATCGAATTTTACAGCTATAGTGCGAACCCAAACATGTGGGGGCAAAGTATTCACGCATGGGGTGAAGTGGGCCATAGTTTTGAAAATGGGCTTATCATCACCAACAACTCTAATGTCAGCTTGGCTGAAACACCCTTTTACAGTACAGCTAACACCTCTGCATACATTGACACTTTTATTGTTGTCAATCAAGATACGGTGTGGTATAACATCAGCGCAGACGCAGCCCATCCCTTAAATGGAAAACCGCAAATGCGTTTGCGCGTCAAATGCACCAGTGCCAGTTTGCGCGTCCAACTCAAATCGCATGCCCTCGATGGCAGTGTTCATTACTGGAATGTCACCGAACTCACCAACGATGTTGGCAATTGGGGCATGGCTTTTTTAAGTGCCGGTGCCGGAACCACCTCAGGTGATGCCAACAATGGCATTTCTGAGCCCTCATGTGCCGCTGACGTCATTAGTGTAGGCGCATACGCTACCCAATACAAAACAAGCTCCGGAACTTTAGTTGGCGGAGCGCTCGCTAGTTTTTCTAGCCATGGCCCACGTTACGACGGCTTCATGAAACCCGACATTTCGGCTCCAGGTGTTTCGATTGGCTCTTCAGTTTCGTCGTTTACTGATGCCGCCTATACCAGTATCGCAACCAGCACTTTCAATGGGACTGATTACCATTTTGCTCGATTTTCAGGAACCTCAATGGCTTCACCTATGGTAGCTGGCGTTGTTGCACTAATCTTAGATGCCAATCCGTATTTATCAGCCGCTCAAGTCAAAGAAGTCATTCAACAAAGTGCCCGTCAAGACAACTATACCGGAACCATTCCGGCCGGAGGCAGCCCACTATGGGGAGCAGGCAAAATCGACGCTTATGCCGCCGTCAAATTAGCGCTTCAAACGCTTGGTACCGAACAAGCTCCATCCGCATTAGAATGGTCGGTTTACCCCAATCCGGTTAGTTCCTATTTACACTTCACCATCCTGGAATTGCCGACTGTTGCCCA
The DNA here is from genome assembly GCA_039800565.1 of Bacteroidota bacterium. Classification (GTDB taxonomy): domain Bacteria; phylum Bacteroidota; class Bacteroidia; order Flavobacteriales_D; family Crocinitomicaceae; genus UBA952. The sequence continues at coordinate 10,446 of JBDLQL010000007.1, forward strand.
AATTATTAGCCTCGATGGCAAAAGCTACCACTTCCCGATTCAGAACAACACCATTAACGTCCAAGAATTACCAGCGGGCACCTATTTTATTCGACTCTTAGTCAATGGAAAAATCCAACAAGAACGCTTCGTCAAATCCTAATATTCGGCTGCAGCTCGCCAGTTTACACGATTTGCCAAGCATCGAGCGCATTGCGCGCCAAACCTGGCCAAGCACCTATCAAGACATCATTACAAGTGCGCAAATCGACTACATGCTCAATTGGATGTATAGCCAAAAAACCTTAAGTCAACAAGTTGAAAGTGGCCATGAATTTTACCTCGTTTTTGATGCGCAAAAAGCACTAGGATTCATTGCCCTTGAATGGCTGCATCCAAGCCACGAACTCAAAGTAAACAAACTCTATGTATTACCTCAAGAGCAAGGGAAAGGTTTTGGGAAGCTTTTACTTCAAAAAGCTTTAGCGCGTGCAAAAGAAACACAATGTGCAACCATTAGCTTGCAGGTAAACCGAAACAATGCCGCACATTTATTTTACAAGCAACTAGGTTTTCACGTGCGTTGCGAAGCCGATTTTGATATTGGAAACGGTTTTTACATGAATGATTACGTCATGGAATTCGTGCTCTAGCTTTTTTGTATCTTCGCCCTACTAAAAATCGACTCCATGCTTAAGATTGACATGCACAGCCATATTTTGCCCAAAACAATGCCCAATTGGACTGAAAAATTTGGCTATGGCAAATTCATTCACCTGATCCCAAATTCAGACGGAAGTGCCGACATGATGCAAGGTGGTCAGTTTTTTAGACGCATCCAAGAAAATTGCTGGGATGCACCGATGCGCATTGCTGAATACGAAAAATACGCAACCCAAGTGCAAGTGGTTTGCACCATACCCGTGATGTTTTCTTATTGGGCCAAAGTTACTGATGCAGTCGAGTTGTCGCGTTTTTTAAATGACCACATTGCCGAACTTGTAGCAGACTACCCCAAAAACTACATTGGCCTAGCGACCATTCCAATGCAAGATGCTGAGGCAGCCATTGCCGAACTTGAACGTGCCAAAGCAATCGGCTTAGTAGGCATCCAAATCGGATCTAACATCAATGACGAAAACCTGAGTGAAGAAAAATTCTTTCCAATTTTTGAAGCCTGTGCGCGCCTTGGTATGGCCATCATGATCCATCCTTGGCAAATGATGGGTTTTGAAAGCATGAAAAAATACTGGCTCCCTTGGCTTGTGGGCATGCCAGCCGAAACCTCAAGAGCGGCTTGTTCGTTGATTTTTGGTGGCGTTTTAGAGCGCTGACCCGAACTACGTGTTTGTTTTTCACATGCCGGAGGCTCGTTCTTACCCACCTTAGGTCGCATCGAGCACGGTTTTAATTGCCGCCCAGACTTAGTTGCCATTGACAATCCGCACAATCCGCGTAAATATGTTGGACAGTTTTGGGTAGACAGCATTACCCACGACATCGACGCGCTTGAATACATCTTGAAACTACAAGGTTCAAAAAAAGTCTGCTTGGGTAGTGATTACCCCTTCCCGCTTGGAGACCTTGAAATCGGGAAGTTCATCGAAGAAAGTCAGCTCGACCTTCAAACCAAAGAAGATCTGTTTTGCAACGCGACCTTAGAATGGCTGCAACTCGATAAAAACGCTTTTTTGTAATTACTCGACGTCGTACTTAAGCCGGATAATAATATTGGCTGTTTTGCGCTTCGAGCTGGTATTGAAACTGCCGCCCCACTCATAATCTTCAGAAGAATTTTCGGCAGTAATTTGAAACACGCCCATTTCGGCATTTTTCAATGAGCCTAATTGCCCACCGCCATTTTCGGCGATTTTTGCGGCACGCTCATGTGCATCTTTGGTGGCCGCTTCTATCATTTGAAGTTTGAGTTCAGCCAATTTTGTGTAGTAATATTCAGGACTGTACGAATTGAGTTCGATGCCTAAATCAATGAGTTCGGAAACTTGACGCGAGGTACGCTCAACCACATCTACTTTTTTAGAGCTGATTTTCACGCTTTGCGTCAGGTTGTAGCCTTCAAAAATAGTCTGACGTAAATTGCCTTCGTCGTCGTAAATGTTTTGCCATTCTTTATTGATGTCTGCAGCCTCAAAAACCATTTCGTCTTCTGAAATCCCTTTGGCCTTCAGGTAAGCTTTTACACGCTTGACATCTTGATTGAGTAACGCATACGCTTCTTTTAATTCCATGCTTTTGCGCGAAAAACTTGCTTTCCAAACAATCAAATCTGAATTAAACGATTGCTCGCCTAAACCGGTCACCGAAATGGTTGGATCGGGTTTTCCTTTGGATAAATAAGACTTTCCGAGAATTAGGCCCGTTGTAATTACTGCGATGGAAATGAGTATCGTTGCGAATTGTTGTTTTAGAAAATTCATGTGTTTTGCATTGAAATGTGAACCAAGGTACAATAAATCTGTTTTCAAATTATGAATGCGAAAAAATTTATAATAATTGGTGCTAGTTCAGGCATTGGACTTGCCCTCACTAAGCAGCTACTTGAATCTGGTGCTAGCGTTTTTGCGACGCGTCTCCAAAAAGAGATTCCGTTTGAACATCCTAAGCTTCAATGGTTTAAGTATGATGCGATAGAAAGCGAATGGCCTTTAGAAAATACCAATCTAGATGGCCTTGTGTATTGCCCAGGAACGATCGTATTAAAACCATTTAAGCGTTTGAGCAGCACTGATTTTTTAACGGACTACAATCTTCAAGTAAGTGGCGCAGTACGCGCCATTCAAGCCGCCGTTCCAAGTCTCCTTCAATCGACACAAGCATCAATAGTACTGTTTTCGAGTGTAGCCGCCCAACAAGGACTACCGTTTCACAGTATGGTTTCGGCTTCAAAAGGTGCCATAGAAGGGCTGACACGCGCTTTGGCCGCCGAATTTGCGCCTAAAATACGCGTCAATGCAATCGCCCCGTCTTTGACAGACACACCTCTAGCTGAAAATCTTCTAAATACAGATGCCAAACGCGATGCAAATGCGGCAAGACATCCGCTTAGGCGCATTGGCCAGACAGGTGATTTGGCTGCAATGGCCCATTTTCTCCTCGATGAAAAAAGTAGCTGGATTAGTGGACAGGTGCTTGCAGTTGATGGTGGCATCTCCACACTTCGAATATGATTGAATTCAGTCGTCTTGAACAGATTCATGCGCACATCGACCAGTTCGATCCAATTCGCTATGCAAAAACAAGAAATGCTATTGATGGCGGGGTAAGCTATTTATCTCCTTACCTATCACGCGGCATCATTACACCAAAAGAAGTCTACCAACGTCTGCGTAAACAAGGATTTTCGTTCAACGATCTGGAGGCATTTGTAATGGAACTGACTTGGCGAGAACACGCACAACGTTTATGGCAGCAATACAATCCCTTAAACGAACTCCGTAAAAATCAGGTCTTTTTGAAAAGCAATGGAAGCTTACCAATTGCCGTTTTAGAAGCCGCAACTGGCATAGCTGCATTGGATCAAGCACTGCATACCTTATTTACGACTGGTTATATGCATAATCATGCGCGTATGTATATTGCAGCACTAGTTTGTAATCATTATGGTTGTGATTGGCTAACTGGTTCACGTTGGTTATTTTCACATTTAAAAGATGCAGACCTGGCGAGCAATTCATTTAGCTGGCAATGGATCTGCGGCGCAAATTCAACTAAAATATATGTTGCAAACCAAGAAAATATCAACCGATTTTCAAACACACAACAAATTGGAACCTACTTGGACCTGTCATACGAGCAGTTACAAAATCTAAAATTGAACGGTCCGTTAAGAGCGTTCGAAATATCGTTTAGACCTGAAAAACGGTTTCCAAAAGAAATACAATCCAATCTTCCTACGCACTTATACACACCCTATCATCTCGATCCTCGATGGCGAAGCGATGAGCCGAATAATTCCATTTTGTTTTGGGACTTAAAGCTTTGGGAAACAAACCCTTTTGGAGAAGCTATTTTTAATTGGATCAATGAATTAGCAGCACAGTTCATTCCTTCAATTCAAGTTGTTGTGTGTAACTGGAATGAACTTGAGGCTTATTTAGGAGACTCACCTGTTTTTAGCAAAGAACATCCAAGCACTAAAAACTTGGCCCTCCTTTTCGATCAACGCGATTGGCTCCTGCCAAATCCTAAAAAAATACCCATTCCATTTTTTCCATTTTGGAAAGCCGTTAAAAAACAACTTCTTCATGAGGGATAAAATCGGCATTGTTTGGTTCAAGCGAGATTTACGCCTACAAGACCATGCTCCCCTTGCCGCAGCAGAACAATCTGGCCTAAAACTCTTTTATTTTTGGATAATCGAACCCGACGAATGGGAAACCCCAGAAAATTCATTAAGACATTGGCAATTTCAATACCATTCGGTTTTGCAACTTAATGAGCAATTGAGCGCTTTAAATCGACGTATTTTTCCAATTTACACAAGTCTCTTGGCACTCTTTGATTATTTGACGCAACACTACGAGGTTGAACAATTATGGAGTTATCAAGAATCAGGTGTGCCACGTACTTTCCAACGAGACCTCATCCTTGCTGATTACCTAAAAAATAAAGGAATTCGGTGGACAGAATTTCAGCGTGATGGGATACAGCGCGGCATTAAAAACAGAAGCCAATGGGAAACGCATTGGATCAATTATATCAATTCACCTTGTATTCCTTTTCAAGCCTCCCCTAGCGTAAGTTGTATTACCCATTTTCAGCAATTCGAATTACCTAAACACATCGATCGTCAACTTTCAATTTATCCAACTGATTTTCAAAAAGCAGGTACACGCTATGCAGAACGTTACTTAAATGACTTTTTAAGTCACCGCATCTACACCTATCAAAAAGGAATTTCCAAACCACAAATGAGTCGAACCAGCTGTAGCCGGCTTTCTCCTTTTCTCGCTTGGGGCAATTTATCCGTACGTCAAGTGGTACAAGCTTGTATGAAACTCAAAGAGACTGCTGCGCTACGCAAAAATAGAAATGCCTTTTTGTCACGCATGCAATGGCATTGCCATTTCATTCAAAAATTTGAGACAGATTGTTCGTATGCTACCAATTGCATTAACAAGGCTTTCGAAGCTCATGTATATGAACGAAACGAATCCTATATAAACGCTTGGAAAAGCGGGCAAACGGGCTTCCCCTTGATTGATGCATGCATGCGCTGCTTGCAGAAAACAGGTTGGATCAATTTTCGAATGCGTGCCTTATTGGTTTCATTCTTTTGTCATAATTTGCTTCAAGACTGGAAAGAGGCCGCAGCTCATTTGGCACAACTTTTCTTGGATTTTGAACCAGGTATCCATTACCCTCAACTTCAAATGCAAGCAGGAACAACAGGTATAAATACGATTCGTGTATACAACCCTGTTTTAAATAGCTATAAACATGACCCAGAAGGTGTTTTTATTCAAAAATGGCTACCTGAGTTAAGGAATTTACCAACAGATTGCATTCATGAACCTTGGAAGTTAAGCGCACTAGAAGCACAAGTTTATCAATTTGAACTTGGACGAGATTACCCATTTCCTATAATTGACCCTAATGCCTCGCGTCAAGCAGACCGAAAATTTCTATGGGATATCCGGAAATCAAACCTCGCTAAAACGGATAGTCAACGAATAATCGAACGCATGACCAAGCAATCAGTGTCGCGCAAAAATCCAAAAAGCAAGCAAACCGATCGCCAACGAAGAAAAGACATTGATCCAGAAAATGGTCAGTTGTCCTTGCTGTAAGAGTTGAAAATTCTCGGATGAAAAGGTACTAAACGTTGACAAGCCGCCACAAAAACCGATCAAAATAAAGGGCTGTATCAGCGACCAACTTTTATGTTCTTTCAAGTAAAAGAAACAAAAAGCTAAAATCAGGCAAGCGAAGGCATTGGCTGCAAATGTTGCCCACGGAAAAGTGGCAGCCTGAAACGGAACTAATCGTGCAAAGACGTAGCGCACAAGGCTACCGATTCCGCCACCCATAAAAACCAACATCCACTTCATGCAACAGGATTAAAAAGGTACGGACGAATAAGCAAGCGACGCACTGCATAAGCAAACAATGCTCCAAAAGCTGCTCCGGCAATGATATCACTTGGGTAATGCACCCCCAAATAGACGCGACTTACTGAAATGAGTACGACTAAAATGGTCACTAACGAGCGCATCCATTTCTGGGTTCCAAAATAAGGCCATAGCAAGACTAAAATACCCACCAAATTGGCCGCATGAGCAGAAACAAACCCAAATTGACCACCTTGGTAAAAAGACCCATCAGCCATTCGGTGAAAATGTAACTGCTCGCGTAAACCCTGTACATGCGACGGGCGCAAGCGCTCAAAACCTTCCTTAAATGCATACGTCGAAAGGAGGTCAATGGCCGCAATACTCAGGATCGCGATACCAATAAAGGCCAAGACCTGACGCAACGGATAGTTTCGCAACAAGGCCATAGAAATGAGAAAAATCAAGGGCATATTGAACCACTTCGAGGAAAAGGTCCACATCAGGTAGTCAAGAATGGGATGGCTGAGGCCATTTATAAACAAAAGAAGCGCACGATCGATATGAAGAATGGCATCAATCATGACTCAAGTGCTTCCAAATCAAATCTTTGAGTTCGACTAATCCTTGCTGAGCTACTGAAGATATAAAGACAAACGGAATTTTAGGAAGGTCTTTCCGAATGTCATCTTTGAGCTCGTCGTCGAGCATGTCGGATTTTGTAATGGCTAAAATGCGTTCTTTATGGAGCAACTCGGGATTGTATTGCTTGAGCTCATTGATTAAGATTTGATACTCTTGATGAATATCATCGGCATCGGCAGGCACCATAAAAAGCAATAAACTATTGCGCTCGATGTGACGCAAAAATCGCAAGCCTAAACCTTTGCCTGCATGTGCGCCTTCAATAATACCCGGGATGTCGGCCATGATAAATGAACGGTAATCGCGGTAGGCAACAATCCCTAAATTTGGGCGCAATGTGGTAAACGGATACGCACCAATTTCTGGTTTTGCTTCAGAAAGCACCGAGAGCAAGGTACTTTTTCCGGCATTTGGAAAACCTACTAGCCCAACATCGGCTAGTACTTTTAATTCTAAAATCTTCCAAGATTCTTGGCCTTCTTCACCAGGTTGGGCATAACGCGGTGTTTGGTTGGTTGGCGATTTAAAATGATTGTTTCCGAGCCCGCCACGTCCGCCACGCTGAATAATGCGTTCTTCGCCGTCTTCAGTAATTTCGAACAAAGTATCGCCGGTTTCGGCATCTTTAGCAAGGGTGCCGAGCGGCACATCGATGTATACATCTTCCCCTTGGCTCCCTGTTTTAAGATTACCAGAACCATGCGCACCATGACCTGCTTTAATGTGTTTCTGAAACTTCAGATGCAGAAGTGTCCAGAGTTGTTTGTTCCCTCTTAAAATGACGTGTCCGCCGCGTCCGCCATCACCTCCGTCCGGACCTCCTTTCGGAATGTACTTTTCACGGCGAAAGTGTGTAGAACCTCCACCCCCATTTCCTGAGGTGCAATGGATTTTGACGTAATCAACGAAATTATCGGAGGCCATAAGTTAGTTAGTGGGCATCAATAGCCGCAAATAAGCGGGTGGTGATGTCATCGATGCTACCGATGCCATCGATGGCAATAAATTTATTTTGGGCTTGGTAAAATGCTTTTACCGGAGCTGTTTCTTGATTGTAAACCGCAATGCGTTTTTCAATGACAGCAGGATCAGCGTCGTCGGCACGGCCACTGACTTCGGCACGCTTTAACAAGCGCGTTTTCAATTCTTCTTCTTCGACTTCTAGCGCAAGCATGAGGCTGATTTCGGTTTGCATGCTACTTAAAAAAGTATCGAGTGCCGCTGCTTGTGCGTTGGTGCGCGGAAAGCCATCAAAAATAAAGCCTTTTGGAGATTCGTGTTTTTCGACTTCAGAGCGCAACATATTGATGGTGACTTCATCAGGAACCAATTGCCCTTGGTCCATATAGCTTTTTGCAAGCTGGCCCAATTCGGTTTCACCTTTAATATTGGCACGAAAGACATCTCCGGTTGAAAGATGTACAAGTCCGTATTTTTCGATCAAGCGTTCGGATTGGGTTCCTTTTCCTGCCCCTGGAGGGCCAAATAGTACGATGTTTAACATAGCTAATTGATTACTTGGTAGATTGCATTGAGGTTTCTGCCGAGCTCGTTGTAGTCAAGGCCATAACCGACTACAAATTTGTCTGGAATCTCGAAACCAATAAAGTCTGGGACCTGTTTACCTTTGAAGGCTGTTGGTTTAAATAAAAGCGTGCAAATACGCAACGAGGCAGGTGCTTCAGATGACAGAAGCGTCATGACTTTGTCCATCGTCACTCCGGTGTCGATAATATCTTCTAAAATTACCACATGCTTGCCTTTGAGGCTGGTCTGAAGGCCAATAAGTTCATCGACACGACCCGTAGATTGGGTTCCTTGGTAGGAACTTACTTTGACAAACGTGATTGCTGCTGGCCCTTCTATGTGTCGCATGACATCTGCGGCAAAAAGAAAAGAACCGTTCAAGATTGCTAAAAACAAAACCTCTTGACCTTTTAACTCGTTTTCAAGTGTTTTTGCCAATTCTTGAACACGCGATTGAATCTGATTGGAGCTCAGATAGACCTCGAATTGTTTGTCATGAATGCGTTGTACAGCTGCCATATGCCCTGCAAAGGTACGATTTTAAACTGTATCTTTGCCTCATGAAAAACAGGTGCTACGGAACTAATTCAAAGATTGGGGTTTTAGGCGGTGGCCAACTCGGCCGAATGCTTCTCCAATCTGCCTTAAATTTTGACATACAACTGCACATGCTCGATCCTGATCCGGCAGCTCCATGTGCAAAAATTGCGCACTCATTTACCTGTGGTTCGCTTCAAGATTACGATACGGTTCTTCAGTTTGGTCAAGACAAAGACCTCCTAACGGTCGAGATTGAAAATGTCAATACCGATGCCCTTGCAGTACTAGAAGCAAAAGGTGTAAATGTATTTCCTCAGCCACACGTACTCAATACGATTCGAGACAAAGGGCTTCAGAAACAATTTTATACAGCCCATGGCATCCCTACAGCGCCCTATCAACTTTTCGAAAACAAAGCCGAGCTGCAACACGTGCCCTTTCCGTTTGTTCAAAAACTACGGACAGGAGGCTATGACGGGAAAGGCGTACAAGTGATCCGGACCGAAGCCGATTTGGACCTAGCCTTTGATGCACCATGCGTGGTCGAACAACTTATCCCTTTTGAAAAAGAACTTTCGGTCATTGTTGCGCGCCGAACGAATGGCGAAATTAAAAGTTTCCCGGTAGTCGAATGCGAATTCAATCCCGAAGCCAATTTGGTCGAATTTTTGTTTTCACCAGCAATACTCATCCCTGAAATTGAGGCCGAAGCTCAGCGGTTGGCCCAATTAGTGATTGAAGAACTTGACATGGTGGGGCTCTTGGCCGTCGAATTTTTCTTAACGACAGATGGCACCTTGCTGATCAATGAAATTGCACCGCGTCCGCACAATTCGGGGCATCATACCATCGAAAGCTGTGTGTGTTCGCAATTCGAACAACACCTGCGTGCTATTTTGGATTTGCCTTTGGCGCCTACTGACCTAATCCAAGCTGGCGCAATGCTCAATTTAACTGGAGAAAAAGGCTTCGAAGGCCCTGTGATTTACGAAGGGCTCGAAGCGGCATTGGCCATTCCGGGTGTGCATCCACATCTTTATGGCAAAGCCACCACAAAAGCTTTCCGAAAAATGGGGCACCTGACCATTACAGGTCCAGACCTCCAGACTGTCCGCGAGCGGGCCGCTCAGGTTAAATCCTTGATTCGCGTCATTGCTTAAACAACAAGAATTCAAAAAAAGAGCCGGCTAAACCGGCTCTTTTTTTTTTATAAGTGCTTCTTTGTTATTGAATCACTAATTTTTTCTGGATGCGTTGGCCATTGAGTTCAAGTTCAACAATGTACAATCCGGGAGCAAATGAGCTTGTATTTAAATTAACTTCGAAATCTCCTTTCAATTGCCCATATTGGCGTGCTTGTTTGATGCTTCCTTTGGCATCTAAAATGCGCAAGCTAACAGGTAAGTTGCTTGGAATGTGCATCGAAATGCTGGTGAAATCACTTGCTGGATTCGGCGCAATGCTTAAAAATTGTTCTAACTGGCTTACGCTTAATTCTTCGACACCTGCCACATATCCATTGCTGACAGCCTCTGTAATTGTTGCGTAACCTGCGTTGTCAATTTTCCCTGTTGGGTCAATAAACATTCCAATAATGTGCATTTTCGTTTCGTCCCAAGTTGTAGGCAAGGTAAAGCTGAAGTTTGCAGTATAGCTTTCTCCGGCATTGATTGTTGCGGGAATGACGCCAGTTGCACCTGCAAAACTTGGTGCGATGGCACGTGCCACATGATTATATACCATTTGAGCAGCTGGTACAGGATTTGGCAAGGCTTCAAAACCACCCATGACGCCGTTACCACCACCTGCATACGCATTTGATTGGTTGTAACCAGAACCCGTTCCGGTTACCTCATCTTCAGTTAATACACAAGAAACCGTAAAGGAACCACTTGCTGCTGCTACAACGTTTGACGTTACTGAAACATTGAGCACACGTGTTGTGGCATCCCAAGTAGCACCATTAACAAGTACTGCTTTTGGTGCAGTTTGCAAGCGCGTTAAAAAATCGGGGGTCATGGCAGATGGGTCAACATCGCCTAAACGGTCAACAAGCCCGCTTGGGTAACCGCTAATGAGTGCGCCAATGCCAGCATCGTAATCGGTGACAGTCATTGGGTCACCGTTGTGGACCGCAACACCTGCAAAAAAGCCATTGTATTTTTGTGCGTAAAGATCCATAAAAACAGCGCCGCGTGGACACCATTGGCACCACGTACCAGTTGCTTCTTCGCCTACGACAATTTTGCCCGCTGCAGGAACTACTGGATTGACAGTTGCACTTAATGTATTATCTGCTGCAACATCATCATTTCCACCATTGATATTCGAAATGGTCGCAACGGCAGGCAAGGCACCAGCAACCAACGGAATGCTTGGCATGGTAGCGGTATATTGTGCAATACTGGCTACATTGACACCCGTAACAGCAAGCGGATAGTTGTTCCCGTTATAATTCAGGTTGACATCAAAACTTGTGATGGTCGTTTGGCCTGCATTTAAGACTTTAATGATGGGTGTAACGGTTTGGCCTGCGATTTCGCCACCAATATTGAGGCTCGAAACCATGGCATTAAGGTTTGGCAAAGTATACGTTTGGTGATCAAAATTGACGTTGTCCATGTACCATTGGTTACCTGTAAGTGGGTAAAAATCGGCAGATGCAACAGAATTGACACCATTGACCCACGTGCCTACTAAGTTGTTATTGACATAAACTTTCCAAACATGTAAAGAAAGGTTGGCTTCGATTTTGAGGTTGAACCAAGCCGCTTCAGGATACGAACCAGTTGCTAAATTGGGTGTCGTTCCGTCGTCGATGCTTAATGAACCAGCGTCCATATTCACATTTAATGCCCAAGTAGCGCCAATGCTTTGTGAACCTTGGATGTTAAAATAGGCTCCTGTACCTGCATTGACGAAAAAGTCTGACTGCAAGGTGAAAATCCCTGAATTATAAAGCTGACCAAAATTTAATACCACATCTTGCGGGCCACCACTTGCGGCAGAAGACGCTAAGTAAATTGAATTAGGGGCTGATAAAGCGTTGTTATTGGTAATGGTGACATCGAGGTTTCCGCCTTCGGCACCAGACCAGGTACTCCAGTTCGAAGATTGCGGACCCAAATAAGTTCCGGCGACATAGCTGTCAAAATTGTCTGAAAAAAGTTGGGCCTTTGCAGAAAAACCTGCGAGAATAACACCAACAAAGAGTAGGCTTTTTTTCATGTTTTAGATGGATTAGAAGCAGCAAGTTAGGCTTTTTCATCCGATCAAGCAAGTAAAATTACTTCTGTTTGCTTAAAAAGCGAATGACTTCTGCCGCACCCATCAAGCCAAACAAAGCCGGCATATAGCTGACTGTGCCGTAGAAACTTTTTTTAAATCGCGTACCGTCTGTCATTTTTAACGAATGGGGCTGCTGAATTTCAGTTGAAAACACCACTTTTACGCCGCGGTAAGAAGCCCGAAGTCGTTTCATTCTTTTTTTGATGTGTGCGCCTAATTTGCAACCAGACAATTGGTCCATATTAGCAACACGCACTTGTGTGGGGTCGGTTTTGCCGCCGGCACCCATGTGTGAGATGATTTTGATCTTTAAACGCTTGCATGCGATAATCCATTCTAACTTAGGCGTCACCGAATCAATGCAATCCATGACGTAACTTGGGCGGTCTGCTTCCAAAATTTGCCAGACGCGCTCAGGAACCACAAACTCTTCAATGACGCGTAATTGGCAATCCGGATTGATTTCTTGGATGCGTTCAGCCAACACCACTGCTTTGTTTCGATTGAGTGTGGAATCGAGGGCTGTTAATTGTCGGTTTTTATTGGATTCATCGAAGTCATCGCCATCAATAAGCGTGAGGCGACCCACTCCTGCCCTCGCAATAAACTCAGCTGCATACGAACCAATCCCACCCAAACCTACGATAAGCACGTGTGCATCTTTTAATTGCTGCATGCTTTGCGCACTCAATAAAAGTTCTGTTCGCTCTAACCAATTTGACATATTCCGTTTTTTCGGGGCAAAATTACTATATTCGGCAGGTAAACTAAAATTCAACTATGGAAAATACAAAGAAGGCGGGGCACCCAACGGGCCTCTGGTACTTGTTCGGGACCGAAATGTGGGAACGATTTGGCTATTATTTAATGCTCGGGATTTTCTCCTTGTACATGATCGATGGCTGGAACAACGGCGGAATGGGCTTTGATGCACAGAAAAAATCAGACATCTATGGCACTTACCTCGGATTGGTCTACCTCACTCCGTTTATTGGCGGGTTGCTGGCAGATCGTATTTTAGGCTACCGTCGTTCGATTATTATTGGCGGGCTCATGATGTCTGCCGGTTATTTTGCACTTTCATTACATAGCATCAGCTCGTTTTACGTGGCATTATTGCTGATCATCTTAGGAAATGGCTTCTTCAAACCAAATATTTCTACCCTCGTTGGTAATTTGTATTCTGGCGAAGACATGAAAGACAAAAAAGACGCTGGTTACAATATCTTCTACATGGGAATTAATATCGGTGCCTTCATTTGCAACTTTGTGGCAGCTTACATGCGCATCAATTACGGCTGGGGTCATGCCTTTGCAGCTGCAGGAGTCGGGATGCTTGTTGGTGTAGCTGTTTTCTTACTAGGTACCAAGCACATCAAACATGTCGACGTCGTGAAGCCTGTTCAAGAAAACGATATGTCGACTGTTAAAATACTATCTTACACCGTTCTTCCGATGTTTGTTTTTGGGATTTTGGGGTATTTAATTCCAGGAAATTTCTTGGGTTCTGACACCAACGATGCCTTTATTATTGGGTGTTTGCCGGTCATCGCCTTCTTTATTTATCTTGCGTTTACTGGCGATGCCAAAGAAAGCCGTGCCATTAAAGCACTTTTAGCGGTTTTTGCCTGTGTCATTTTATTCTTTGCGATCTTCCATCAAAATGGCGACGCCCTTACCGTTTGGGCCGAAGACCACACCGATCGTGAAATGAGCGCTGGAATTGCCGATGTGGCCGACCAACTTGGCATGGCGCAAATTGTGGTCAACAATGCGATTGTTTCTTCTTCAGATTCAGATTTTAAAGCGACCATCGATTCATTGCGCAATGTCGAAGAAAAGATGCCTGCGGTATCTAAAAAAGAACTCAAAGCGAAAGCAGATTATTCGGCACATATTTCTCAGCTCGAAAAGTCAAGAAGTTACTTTAAATCGTTGCCAGCTGATAAGGTTCCGGCACAAGGCAAAGACTTGAAATTGTATTCAACCGAATTGTACCAATCGATCAATCCGTTCTGGGTTGTGGTCTTGACACCTGTTGTAGTTGGTATTTTTGGCATGATGCGCCGTCGTAAACGCGAGCCTTCTACGCCAACAAAAATTGCCATCGGTTTGGTCATTACTGCGCTTTCGGCTTTAGTGATGGTGGGTGCGGTATATGCAACCAACGATTTAACCTTGAAAGCAGGTTCTTGGTGGTTATTTGCCTCTTATGGTGTCATTACTGTCGGCGAGCTTTGTTTGTCGCCAATGGGCTTGTCATTGGTCTCAAAATTATCGCCTCCACGTATTACAGCACTCATGATGGGTGGCTACTTTTTGGCGATCTCTGTCGGAAACAAACTTTCCGGAATGCTTTCTAGCCTTTGGGAAACGTTTCCACAAAAACAAAATTTCTTCTACCTCAACTTTGGATTGGTACTTGGTGCGGCTATCGTTTTAATCTTAATGTTAAAATGGCTCAATAGCGTCATGCGCGAAAACAACGTTCAATAGTATCCCATGTATTTTTATAAAGCCCCTCTTGTAGGGGCTTTTTTTTGTTACCTTCACTCCTATGAAAACACTCGAATCGATTCAAGATTTTAAAGGCACCTATCCAAAACAACTCTGGAGCCTCTTTTTTACCGAAATGTGGGAACGCTTTTGCTTTTATGGAAACCGCGGCATGCTGGTCATTTTCATGACCGACATCTTACTTTTTAAACAGGGCGAGGCGCAGCTTAAATATGGCGCCATCCAAGCCTTTGTGTACGCCTTTACATTTATAGGCGGCTTGTTTGCCGATAAAATTCTTGGATTCCAAAAATCGCTCTTATGGGGAGGTCTCCTCATGATTTTAGGGAGTTCCTTATTAGGGATGGATGCGCAACATAATTTCTTTTATGGCATATGCCTCATTATTATTGGCACCGGTTTTTTTAAACCCAATATCTCTACCATGGTGGGCGATTTGTACAAACCTGGCGATATTCGTCGGGATGCTGGTTTTAGTCTCTTTTATTCGGGCATCAATATTGGTGCGTTATTAGGTGGTGGTTTGTGTGTGTATGTTGGTAAAACACAAAGCTGGAACTTGGCATTTTTGCTTTCCGGCATTTTTATGTGTGTGGGCCTCATTAACTTTTTACTGACACGTAAAAACCTGGGGCCTATTGGGCTAGAGCCTGCGCATGCCGAACCTGGCCACTTAAAGCGCAAGCAACTGATGGTTTATGGGGGCAGTATTTTGTGTTTGCCACTCATCTATATTATGGTGACCAACACAGCTTACACCGATTTATTTATGTACATCGTAGGGCCCCTCACTTTATTCTATTTGTTTTATGAAATGAAAGCCCTCGAGCGAGCGGCGAACATTAAATTAGTCGCTGCGCTTATTTTCATCTTTTTAAGCATTGTATTTTGGGCATTTTTTGAGCAAAGTGGCGGTTCGTTAAGTTTAGTTGCTCGCGACCTTCTTAGCAACGACCTCGGCTTTATAAAGTTAGATCCGAATGTTGCGAACAACAGCTCCAACTCCTTGTTCATCATTCTGTTAAGCCCACTCATTGGTTTTTTATGGATTTGGTTAAAAAAGAAAAACGTCGAACCAAATTATTACCAAAAATTCGGAATTGCATTTTTCTTCTTGAGCCTTGCGTTTTACATATTTTATGCGCTTCGTTTTAACCTCAATTCGAGCGGAACGGCCTCTTTGTGGCTCTTTTTGCTCGCCTATTTTATCATTTCGTTTGGCGAACTCTTTTTGTCACCAATTGGCTTGTCGTTAATGACCAAATTGGCTCCTAAACACCTTGGAGGAATTATGATGGGCATGTGGTTTTTGGCATCTTCGTATGGCCAGTATTTTGCCGGAATTTTAGGTGCAGGCATGTCGAGCCCTGACGAACATGCAAGTTTAGCAACGCGTTTGCACGGGTACACTGAAGGTTATCATCAATTGGCCATTTATGCGCTAATAACTGGCCTTGTCGTAATTGTACTTTCGAAATGGTTAAATCGCCTCATGGGCGATGCTGCTTAAAACTTACTGCAGTCTTTTTTGGACCAATGCCGCCACTTTTTGGTAAAAGTGTTGGGGTTGGTAAGTGCGCCATTCGATTTCTTCGAGTTCACCACCCATCACAAAATACTGATCGATGCCAATACATTCAAATTCTCGGACCACATGGTCATGAAAATTGACCAGCGCAATCCAACCTTCCTCAACGTCATCGAACCATTCTTCATAATAGCAATCGTCTGAATAATGAAAATTCAAGACGTTTTCGCCCACTAAAATAAACTGATTGATGCCTGTATCGATGAGCTGATCAATGAAGTCGCGTTTCAGGACCATTATGTCGTTTTCGATGGCGTCGTTCCATTCGCCAATCAGTTCAATGATGGCATAAGCTTCGTCGTAATCGGCCTAAAGTACTTTGAGGTACAAGGTTTGCGAGCCAAAGTCGTCCCATTGCGGGTGTATATAAAAGTCATACACCTGATGGCTAAACGAGAACTCGCTATAGCTTCGGCCATAAAAAGGCGAAGACGGATCTTCTTCGGCCATGTAATAGCCCCGCCAATTGTAATAAGGTTCGACAAAATGCATCGTGCAAAATTACCATGAATCGCTTAACTTTGCACCGTGGGAAAAGATAAATTAAAGCGCTTTGCCGCTATCAAAACCTTTGAAAACGTGCACGAGCCCCGAATGGGAGAGCCCTTTGCACTCAAAGGCAACTGGAAATCAACCGTTTTTAAAAATAACAACCCAATCATCCTTGAACTTGGTTGTGGTAAAGGCGAATACGCGGTCGGGATGTCACGGCACTTTCCGGACAAGAACTTTATCGGTGTTGACCTCAAAGGAAACCGCATCTATATTGGGGCCAAAGACGCGCTTGAAAACAACTTACAAAATGTGGCCTTTTTGCGCACCCGCATTGACTTCATCCTTGATTATTTTGCCCCTCACGAAGTGGACGAAATTTGGCTCACTTTCTCAGATCCACAACCACAAAAGGCACGAAAACGCTTGTCTTCGCCGATTTTTACAGCCCGTTACAAGCAGATTTTAAAACCTGGTGGCATTATTCATATGAAGACAGATAGCGATGTGCTGTTTGACTACACCCTCGAACAAATCGAGGAACATGGCCACGAAATGCTCGAATGTTATCCGGATTTATATGCCAATATGCCCGAAGATTTGGATGCCGAAACCCGTGCTATTTTCCATATTAAAACCTACTACGAAACCTTGTTTTCGCAGCGAGGACACGTCATTAAGTATTGTAAATTTCGCTTGAATTCAGCGAATTAGTTGGTAATTGCGGTAATTGGTTTCGATACCAACTTTTCGCAATACATCTTTCATTCGATTTTTGAATCGTTTTTTTTGGCGCTTGGGTTCGGTTTCGAAGGTCCAGTTGCGTTGTTCGATGCGCGCCTGCATATAAATCGGATGCGTTTGCTGAAAACGGGCCAATTCATGAATATGATCTTCGTAGTCAAATTGTTGGACCGGCTTGATGTTTTTCTCGAGCCAGGTATCGTCGTGCCATAAGCGATGAAAATGCGCTTGTTTGCGCTGCATCGCACGCGGATCTTTGACCCACCCATAATGAAACACACGCGCATGGGCCGGTGCGACTTTCAATTTCTGATTATCGGCACGCCGAAAACCTTGCGCATCTCGGTACGAAAACACCTCGCAGCGCGGTCTAATGATGCGAATTTCTTTTTTGTACCAATTATTAGAGACACCTATGTAGTCGTAAGAACCGTAAAAATGCAGGTAGTCAAAAAGCAAGCCTTCAACTTCGGTGTCTTGTTGGTACTGTTGCATGGCGGCTTTGATGGACGCATGATCGGCTTCGTGTAGCACTTCGTCGCCTTGGATGTAAAGTGCCCAATCGGCATCGGGGGCAATGGCTGCCAAGGCTTTGTCGGTTTCTTGAGCCAATACGGCACCGTTTTGACGCAAGCTGTCGTCCCAGATGGTATCGATGATCTTGACTTTCGGGTCAATTTGGGCAATGAGCTCACGTGTGGCGTCGTCAGAATTGCCAACAGCAACAATGACTTCGTCACATAGTGGAAGAATGGATTGAATGGAGGCCACGACCGGATAGTCGAGCAATAGCGCATTGCGAATAAACGTAAATCCGCTGACTTTCAAGTTATTTGTCTAGAACCTTAGGAATTCGGAAATAATCCGAATCTTTTTGAGGGGCATTGCGCAAGGCCTCTTCATGTGAAATACTTTGGACGGCTTCATCGTCGCGCAAGCGATTGACTTCTTCGGACATAAATATGAGCGGCTCTACGCCTGTGGTATCGAGTTCAGAAAGCTTATCGACAAAAGCAATCATGCGTTCCATATCTTGTTGGATCGCTTGTTTGTCTTGACCTTCAAAACTGAGTCTGGACAGATGAGCAATATGATCGATGAGTTCTTCGGTGACCTTCATGGTGTAAAATTAATTTTTTTTTGGAGATGTGGATGCGTCTGTAAAATTGGCCCATTGACCAAGTCAAAACAAAACTGACGTAACTCATTGAGTTCCATCTCGCGCACTTGCACTGGACTGACGTACGGATGGAGGTACACATCTACGAAGCCCGGATGGGCCGGACCTAAAATTTCGGTGGGATCGGAAAATAAATGGTAGCTCGAGGTAAAAGTGAGCGCAACAATCGGTAATTCGAAACGCTTTGCCAAGCGGAAGGCGCCATCTTTAAAGGGCAACATTTCAGGGCATTGGTGATCCGGAATGGTTCCTTCCGGAAAAATAACGATCGACCAGCCGTCTTCGATGGCTTTACCTGCTTGCACGAGTGCTTGCCCCGCCTTCGATTTGTCTTTGCGGTAAACCGGAATATTGAGCGCTTTAAAATACGTGCGCACAATCGGGTATTTTAAAATTTCGGCTTTCCCTAAAAATGCAAAAGGTTGCTGTGGCAAAATTGAATGCAACAAAAAGATGTCGAGGTAAGAGGTATGGTTGGCAATAATGACATATGGGCCTTCGGGAAGGGGTGATTTTAAACGAAAGCGCACCGGATAAAAACAACAAATACGCATCATCCAACTCCAAGCAATAAAAACCTTGAAACCTGCTTTTTTCCAAGCAGGGCGCAATTGCAAGGTAAAAAACAACGGGTAAAATAAAAGCCCAAAAAAGAAAAACACCAAAGCGATGTAAAGTTTGTAAAGCAAGCCAAAAAAGCCAAATATCCGTTGCATGTTTCAAAGATACACAAATCAGAAGTAGTGCAAGCCCCCTTAAACTTCCACAAAATGACTAATTTTGAACAAAAATTGACACATGGCCCGCATTTTAACCGGCATTCAGAGTACAGGAACTCCTCATTTAGGAAACATCTTAGGAGCCATCTTACCTGCCATTCAATTGGCACAAGACCCACAAAATGATTCCTTTTTATTTATCGCCGATATGCACTCCTTGACCCAGATTAAGGATGGTCAAACGTTACGTCAGAACACCTACGCCACTGCAGCGACTTGGTTGGCTTTTGGTTTGGATCCAAAACAGACCGTTTTTTACCGCCAATCGGATGTCCCTGAAGTGACAGAACTGACCTGGTATTTACTGTGCATGTATCCGTACAACCGCATGACACTTGCACATTCATTTAAAGACAAAGCGGACCGCCTCGAAGATGTCAATGGCGGTTTATTTAGCTACCCTATGCTCATGGCAGCTGATATCATTTTATACGATGCCGAGATTGTTCCGGTCGGAAAAGACCAAAAACAACACATCGAAATGGCACGTGATGTCGCCAATCGCTTCAATTTAGCCTACGGAGAAACCTTTGTACTACCTGAAGAACGCATTCAAGCACAAACGATGTTGGTACCTGGTACCGACGGTGAAAAAATGAGCAAGTCAAGAGGTAATTTTATTGACATCTTTTTACCTGAAAAACAATTGCGCAAACAAATCATGTCGATTGTTTCGGACAGCACGCCATTAGAAGAACCCAAAAACCCCGACACTTGCCATACGTTTGCACTCTACAAGCTGCTCGCTTCAGAAGCGCAAGTTGCGCAAATGCGCAAAAATTACGAAGCAGGCAATTACGGCTACGGACATGCCAAGCAAGCATTGTTCGAACTCATTCTTGAGCGTTTTGAAACACCACGAGCACGCTTCAATCACCTCATGGAATACCCCGCAGAAATTGATGCGGCTTTAGCCATTGGCGCCAAAAAAGCACGTGAAGTAGCGCAGTCGGTTTTGAAACGCGCACGTACGCGTGTTGGATTTTCGAATTAAAGCTTCGGATTTTCTGACGCTTTCTTCTGAAACTGCAAGCCTAGCTTATACCAACGGCCAGGCATCTGAACATATCCAGCCTCGACATAAGCTGTATTGGTAAGGTTATTTCCTTCAACAAACAAACTAAAGTTGCGAAAAACATTGAGTCTTAACTTGGCATCTAACAAATGATAAGCCGGCATTGAGACGCGTTGAATGAAGCGGTAATTGACTTGCAATTGGGCATAATAACTGAACTGTAGCGCTAAACCAGCATTGAGTTGATGACGCAAACTCGAAATGGCATAGCGCGATTCTAATGCTGCATCAAACGCGTGTTGAGCAGCAATGAACGTGTAATTGCACTGAAACTGACGCAAGCCCCATTTGACAGCTGCATTTGTAAGTTTTACAGAAGCTTCAATTCCTTTGAATTGAATAGAGGCAATATTGACTGGCATCCAAGGGTTTGGATTTGGATTGATGCTTGATGCATCGCGCACCCAATCGATCATGTTGCTGTGTTTGCGGTAAAAGGCCGCCGCTTCCAGATTCAATTGGTAAGTTGGTAGCTTTGAAATTTTGGGTTGTTGACGCCAACCCAATTCGGTGGCATTTGAATATTCGGGCAACAAGTTTGGGTTGCCGACATTCGAAGGATCCGAATAGTACATTTCGGTCCAGCTAGGCACCCGATTGCCACGACTGTAATTTAAAAACACGTTGTTTCGCTTCCACGATTTTCCAAGCTGCGCACTTGGCATTAGCTGTGGGTTTTGCCATTGATAAGAAAACAAAAGCAAGCCCGCACTGTAGTTCAAGGTCGCAAGTTCCCCAACGGCTTGCATATAAATACTTTGGTAATCACGACTGCGTTGCCCTAAGTTTGTGCTTTGCAACTTCTCGAGACGCTCTTCTACACCGATTAATACTTCTGTGTTGCCAAATGAGCGCCTTGCGTTTGCTTCATAACTCATGACATCTGAAACGTGGGTATTGGTGTAAAAAGCAGGATCGTTTCGCTTCAGGCGAAATTCATCTTGATGCTGTCGGTAAAGCACACGTTGCGAAAAAATGACATCGCCAAATACGGTGTTGTGATTGAGTCCAAGAAATGCCATTTTGGTGTGCTCCCATTGGTCCGGAAACGCGTTGGTATAAAAGCCATTCGCCCCAAAATTACGGTCGGAATAGCCCGCCATATAGTTCATGAAATGCTTTCTTGAGCGCATCCAAGAATGAGCTGCCGTATAAAATAACTGGCGGTTTTTAAAATCGGAGTTGTACCAATGCCCTGCCGATTGGTCTTGTGCAAACGCAACTAAATGCTGCACATTTCCTGTTTGCATGCGCAGCATGCCTTGTGCGCCAATTGACTGAAAACTTCCGGCATAGCTCTGCACTTTTATTTCGAAAGGCCCCATCGGAAAGGCTGAAAGGTGCACGGCGCCGGTCAGTGAACTTTGCCCAAATTGCAACACGGTTGGGCTTTTAAAGACTTGGATTTCTGAAATGGCACATAAAGGTATGGGTAAATTAGCGGCATGATGCCCTGTTTGTGGGTCGGTCATTTTAAAACCATTCACAACAAGTAAATTTTGTTCGAAGGTTCCGCCACGGATGCCAATATCGGCTTGTGTTCCACTCAGACCACGCTGGCGCACATCGACGCCATTGACAAAACTCAAGACTTCGGGTACACTTCGGGCTGGCAGTGCAGCAATGTCGGCACTTTTGACTTGTTGCACACTTTGCATACGTTTGTTAAAATCAACCGGACTTCGACCATACAAAACATTAACAATGGTATAACATTGGGTGCGAACAGGTACCTCGACTAACATTCGAATCAAGGAATCGGGTAATTTGATAATTGGATCTTGGGCATTTACCTGGAAACAGAACAGGCAAACACCAATTAAGGAGAGAATAATTTTCATTTTGGAGATTGATGCCGCAAAGGTAGCAATTCCACAACTAACTCTTCGCAATTTTATTGATACTTATTTGACGTTGCAAGGCGCATTTGTGGCGCCCAACTTTAAAATCGCGTTTGGAAACATGTTTCGTCGCCCTTCCCTGGACCCTTTCACGCCAACGACGCCACGAACTGGCTTTCAATTCCCGACGCATCAATGCGATTACTTCAGCCTCTTTAAGTCCAAATTGAACTAAAATGGCATCAAAAGGCGTTCGGTCTTCCCAGGCCATTTCAATAATTCGATCAATCTCTTGCTCAGTTAGTGAAATCAAGTTCATTACTAGCAAACAACTAGAGGTAGCTTTTGTTTCTTTGCTTTTGAAAGGTATAAAAAAAGCAACTATTACCTATAAAAAAAGGTGAGTTCAGCCACTGTCGGCAAATGATCCTGATACGTAAATTTTAGGGTGTGTTGACCTGGCAATAGTGTTTCAAAATTACGCTCAAAATGCAGACCTTGCGATTCAGAATAAATCCACAAGTCTGGTAAAGGCAAGGTGTTTTCGATAACAATCTCCCCTGTTCTTGAAACTGCATCAAGTGGCTGAATTGCACAAATAAAAGGTGCTCGATTTGGTAGCGGCCGTGCTTTTACATAGCTAAACAAACGACTATAGCGTTCGTCGAGACTGACACGAACAAAGCCTTGTGTGCTTTCAGGTAAGTAAAGTAACACTTGTGGGGTATTGGGCTGCACTGGGTAAGTCCGACGCTCCAAGCCAATTGACTTTCCGTTGATATCAAAACGCTCAACCTGTACGGTAACGAGGGTATCTTCAGAAACTTCGCTGAGCAAGACCAAATAATGTGCATTGCCTTCGTTCTTTTGTAAGACTGCAATAGGGCGGTAATCATCTTGAACCGCATACTGCAAGGCTTTCCAATTTCCGAAATAATCGATACTTGACCATGTTGGCGCTGCCCAACAATCGTTGAGTTGCCAATAAATGGTGCCCGCACAACGCGGCACATCGAGCCGATGTCCTGCTATGGCCGAGCTGACGGCCTCGCGTTGGGTAAGTTGTGAGTGATAGACAAAGCGCCTAAAATCATTGGTTTTGCTATAAAGTGCGGTGGCATGCTTGGCGATCATGCCGTTTCCGACATACGATTTTTGGTGGTGCTTCATGACCGGATCGTTCAACGAAAATTGCTTCGGTGTCGCAAAGGTCGCAAGGGTCGAAATTTCCGGGAAGCTTTGAAAGCCGTATTCGGCATTAAAACGCCCGATTTTGTCAGCAAAATCAGAAAGCGGATCGGCGCCATGCCAAACACCCCAATAATGCATTGTGCCGTGATTGAAAAAATCGGGTTTCCCCCAATTACTGAGTGGCGAGGTGTGCACATAAGGAAGTGTGGTGTACTTCGCAACTTCTTCAGGAATTAGTGTCTGAAAGAGTGCTTTATAGGCCGCTTCGATTTGTTGCTGAGCTGCTGCATCGAGCTTATATTGAGTCTGAAAACCCCAGTTTTTCCAGGCGACATCAACTTCGTTATTGCCATTTAAATAGATCAACGATGGATGCGCAACCAAGCGTGGTATTTGTTGTTCGAGCTCAGTTTGAACTGTTGCTAAAAACGCTTTGTCGGCCGGATACATCGCACACGCGAACATGAAGTCTTGCCACACCATCAGACCCGCTTTGGAGCAGGCTTCAAAAAATGCATCGGAAGGATACAACCCACCACCCCATACCCGGACCGCATTGAAATTGGCGGCTTGCATTTGTGCGACAAGGTCTTGATAAATAGTTGGCGTCAGTTGGGCTGGAAAAACGGAAGGCGGAATCAGGTTGGCTCCTTTTACAAAGACTTTTCGACCATTGATTTCAAATGCAAAGGAGGTCCCCCATTGGTCGGCTTCTTGTACCAATCTTACCGTCCGGATTCCGAAATAATAAGGCTGACTCAAGAGCAAGTGCCCCTCAGCATCGTAAAAACGCAAAGTATCTTTATATAAGAAAGCTTCACCCTGACCGTTTGGCCACCATAGCCTTGGATTTTTGACACGCACCTGGATTTTTTGCGCAGATTGTCCGCCAGTACTTTGGCCATTAAAATACCGAGATTCGATGCGCAAGCCATTGGCAAGTGTCGTGCCCTCGAGTGCGACATTCAATTCAAGCTGGGCATCCGTTTCCGAAAGTGCAAGTGTCGAAACGATGCAATGCACGACGCGCAAAGGCGCCTTAACAGCTATTGTGATTGGTGCTGAAAAACCAATGGTGTTCATGCGCAAGGCCCAATCCCAACCAAATTGATACTGCGGTTTGCGCGTGTAAGGCGCGACCTTTACACTTGCTTGGTCGTTTGGTGCCGGATAATGAAAGGCCTCATTGGCATAACGCGCCGCATGGTAGCGCACCGGTGGAACAATCTTTAGTTCGATGCTGTTGTAGCCACACAGCAATTGCTTTACTGGTATCGAAATTCGGTAATGGACAAAAAAATTGTCGGTGTGCGCAAATTCTTTTCCATTGATTAAAATCGTGGCGTAGGTATCAAGGTTCGGAAGGTCAAGTACGAGGGTATCGGCTTTTGCGAACGATTCGTGCAGGTAAAATTGCGTACGAAAGGTCCAGTCATGATCTTCGATCCATTGGTAACGCGTTTCGTTGTCGGCAATATAGGGATCTGGCAATTCGCCGCTTTGCCACAAGCATTCTTGAACAGATCCTTTTTGGCCAAATGGCATCCAGACCTTTTTGACGGGATGAAAAACTTCCCAAGTCAAGAATTCTTGCGCCTGAATCGGTAGTACCATACTTAGTACAAAAGCAAGTAAAACGAGGGCTTTCATTTTACCAATTTCGGTCAAACTTGGTATCGACCAAGGCATTGGCGTCGTTGCTGCGTAAGGCATAATTGAAGCCTGCATAAATCGAATAACCACCATAATTTCCGTTTTTATCAATGGCAATAAAGCCACATTGCAAGCCGGTGAGGTCTTCGTGTTTAGAAATAATGCGCATGCATGCTTCTTTGCAAGCCGCTTCGGGGCTGTAACCTTGACGCATGAGTTCGACCACCGTATGGCTACCCGCCACACGAATAATGGCTTCGCCCAAGCCGGTCGAGGTAGCTGCCCCTACTTCTTGGTCAATAAACAAACCAGCACCAATTATTGGCGAATCACCTACTCGGCCATGCATTTTATAGGCCCATCCACTCGTGGTACAAGCGCCCGCAAAATGTCCGTCGGCATCCATGGCAATCATGCCGATGGTGTCGTGGTTTTCGTGATTGATTTCGGGTTTTTTGAACAAGTCTTTGTTTTCTTTGCGCCATTGCTCGTAGTCTTTTTTGACTTCAGGGATGGGCATTTTGGCCGTTTCGAAGCCTTGAGCTAACGCAAATTGCTTGGCACCTTCGCCAACAAGCATGACGTGCTGGGTGCGTTCCATAACGGCACGAGCCACTTGAATGGGATGTGCAATTCCTTCTAAGAACGCGACCGAACCACAACGCGAGCGGTAATCCATGATACAGGCATCGAGCGTGACATGTCCGTCACGATCTGGACGACCTCCAACACCAACACTACGGTTGCTGAGGTCGGCTTCGGTTACCATGACTCCTTTTTCGACGGCATCTAATGCCGAACCGCCGTTCGACAATACGGCCCAAGCACCTTCGTTGGCAGCCAAACCATGATTCCAGGTCGAGAGCACCAATGGACCTTTGGTTGTTCCCGAAAATGAATGCGTAAGTGTTTGGCTTGCCTTGGGGCGATCAACCAAACTTAGGGCGCTTAAAAGCGCTCCAAAGCGAATAAATTGTCTTCTTTTCATCGTTTAATTAGGGTTGACCGATATCTAACCAATGCTGAAATGCCGTTGCATTTTTGAGGTGTACTGCGCCAGATGCTGTAAAATTGTGTGTCATGGAATGGTCTGGTTTGGCACACATAAAAATATAATCGTGTTGACCTGGATTTAAGACGGCATCGACCACACCAACTGGAGGCAAGTAAATGGGGCCTGGAGGCAAGCCCTTAATTTTATAAGTGTTGTATGGGCAATCGATGTCGCGGTGTACTGCTAATAAGCGCCCCACGCCTTTCAAGGCATCACCCCAGCAAAACTTAAAGGTCGGGTCAGATTGCAATTTAATTCCTTGCTTGATGCGATTTAAATAAAGCCCTGCAATGATAGGCCATTCTTCTTTTCGAACCGATTGCTCGGAATAAACAATACTTGCTAATGTCACTGCCTCGCTAGGCGATTGAAGACCAACTTGCTGCAACTTAGCTTTTCGTTCTGAGGTCCAGAAATTTTTAAATTCTTGGGCCATGCGCCCTACAAAATCAGCGGGGCTTTGGTCCCAATAAAGCTCATAGGTGTTCGGAATAAATAAGGCGGGCATTTGCTCAAGGCTGAAACCCAAGCGCTGGAGGGTCTTTCCGTTTTGAATGTAGGCGATAAATGCGGCACTATCTAGTTCGAGTTGCATTGCGAGTTTTCCGGCCAAATCATTGAGGCTGCGGCAGTTTTCAAAACTCACTTTCACCGTTTTTTCGGCATTTCCATTGCCCATGGCATTGCGTGTAAAGCCATTCCATAAATGACGCAAGGCCGTGTTTGGTGCAATTTCGTACATCCCTGCAGCTGTTGTTTGGGCCGTGCATTTTTTATACGCACCTACAGCTAAAAAACCGGTAGCGTCATCAAGGATTTGATTTCGGATCAAGATAGCGGCAATTGAATCGGGTGAGGTCGCGTTGTTGGGAATATAGATACGGACCATCGTTTTATTTGACGAGCTTGAAAAAGCATACCACGCATAACGCAAGGTTTTTGAAAACAAAAGCAAGCCAAGAATACAAACAGCTATTGCGCTGTAAATGAGTGTGCGTTTAGACATAATTGATAAGAAATTTCGTCGATAAATTGACCTTTGTGGCGCAACCAATTTTGGCGGACGCCAACCTGCCGGAAACCAGCACGTTCAAATAACTGAATACTGGCGGTGTTGTCGGCATGGATTGAACACTGCAAATTGCGCAATTCAAGGACATCTTTGCAATACGCAGCCAACAGATTGAGCGCTTCAGAGGCATAGCCTTTTCCGCGGTCAATGGTTTCGGCAATTAATATTCCGACTGACGCATAACCGTGTTTAAAATTGACCTCATAAAGGTCGATTACACCAATTGGCTTTTGGTGCGAATGGGTGCTCATGATCAGTCGCAATTGACCTGACTTACGCAAATCGGATTGCTGCTCGATGAGTTGCAAAATGTCAAACATCGAGAACGGCACTTCTGTGTTGGAAATCTTCCAGTTTAAGGGGTTGTTTTCCCACATGAAAATGGTACTTGCATCGGATTTTTCGACCGCCCTCAAAAAAAGTGTGTTTCCGCTTAACATGGGTAAACGCCTTTAAAAACAGCCTGCGCAGGTCCGCTTAGGTAAATATCTTGGTAGTGCCCTGGACCAACTTGGGTCCATTCGACCTTTAATGAGCCGCCTTTGGTTTGAACGGCAACAGATTGCTGGGTGTTTTGAGTGAGCTCGTTAAACACCAATGCGGCAGCTGTAACGCCAGTTCCGCATGAAAGAGTTTCGTCTTCGACGCCTCGCTCATACGTAGCCACCCGAATGCCTCCTTCTTCAAGGCTCAGTAAATTGACATTGATGCCTTCAGCGTTGAAACGCGGACTGTACCGGATCGACTTGCCGATTTCAACGACATGCGCATGCGAATGATCGGCATCGAGGAGTACGTAATGCGGCGAGCCGGTATGCAAGTTAAAATGACCATGAATTTGCGCAATTCCTTGCACGTCGTTCATTCTGAGCCGGACTCCATTCGCATCAATCGTAGCCTGATGAAATCCATCGATTGCCTTGAAGTGGGTGTGGTCTGAAATGAGCCCTATTGCCTTTGCAAAAGCGACTGCACAGCGCGCGCCATTGCCGCAAAATGATTGACTTGCATCGGCATTAAAATAGTGCATTTCGAAATCAGCATTTTGACATAAAGTGAGGTATATTAGGCCGTCTGCCCCAACGCCAAACTTGCGGTCACATAGTGCAATGATGTCAGCACTTGACAAAATGTCAGCGTCTGGAGCAGTCGCATCGATGAGGATAAAATCGTTGCCCGTGCCTTGATATTTGGTAAAAGTGCGTCTCATATAGGCCTAGCAAAAATACACATTTGTGTTGGATGAACTCTTAACAAAATTTAACATTTTACGTGCAATTTTTGGAATGCAATTTGCGTTGATGGACTGAACTTTTAAAACTGACAACATGACCATTTTAAATTCACTCAAATTATTCGGAATGGGCATCCTTGGAGGCACCCTTCCTTTAGCCACTTATGTGATCATTTCACATCATTCAGAATCACTTTCAGACAAAGTGATCGATGGCAATCGCAACAACTTCCATCAGGTCGATTACGCCGGCGTACCGCAAGGCCTCGATTTTACTGCCGCTGCTGAAAGCACCGTGCATTCTGTCGTACACATCACCACAAAAGTAGTTCAAACTACGTTTCAGCGCGATCCATTTCAAGAGTTCTTTTATGGCCCTGGCGCTGGTGGCCGTGAATTCAAGCAATACGGTGCCGGAGCCGGATCAGGCGTCATTGTTTCATCACAAGGATACATCGTGACCAACAATCATGTCGTCGAAAATGCCAGTGAAATCCAAGTTATTTTAAACGACAACTCAAAATACGATGCGAAAGTAATCGGAGCTGATCCGTCTACAGACATTGCTGTTCTAAAAATTGAAGGGTCAAACTTTCCGGCCATTCCGATCGGCAATTCAGACGATTTAAAAATTGGCGAATGGGTAATGGCTGTAGGCAATCCGTTCAACCTCACCTCAACCGTGACGGCCGGAATTGTTTCGGCCAAAGCACGTAACATCAACTTGCTTGCCGAACGCAGCACACAAGATGTGGTGCCAATTGAGTCCTTTATTCAAACCGATGCGGCTGTTAATCCGGGCAACAGCGGCGGCGCTTTAGTCAATACGCGTGGAGAACTTGTGGGCATCAATACTGCGATTGCTTCTCAAACAGGTTCATATGCTGGCTATTCATTTGCCATACCCGTCAATCTTGTCGACAAAGTCATGCGCGACATCATTGATTTCGGCATTGTACAGCGCGGCTATTTAGGCGTTCAGATCTCCGACATCAGTCAAGAATTAAAAGAAAAAAACAAGCTTCCAGATTTAAAAGGAGTCTTTATTGCTAAAGTCATTGAAGATGGCAGTGCCGACAAAGCTGGCTTACACGACGGCGATGTGATTTTAAAAATCGGCAGTAAGGAGGTTAATTCGGTGGCCGCGCTTCAAGAAGAAATCGGCAAAAGACGCCCTGGCGATAAAGTCAGCCTGAGTGTACGTCAAAAAAATGGCGATCTTGTCACAAAAGAGCTTGTCTTGCGCAACAAAGAAGGCCAAACCGACCTCATGTCTAAAGAAGAAATCAGTAAAAATTACGCACTCGGCGCCACCTTTATCGAACTTTCAGACAAAGAAAAACGCGAACTTAACGTAAGTTACGGTGTCAAGGTAAAAAGCATTTCAACAGGCAAATTAAAAGCGATCGGCCTCCAAGAAGGCACCGTCATTACTAAAGTCAATAACGAACCCATTGAAACCGTCGATGAACTCACGCAAAAACTAAGTGGCGTCAACCGCGGAATTTTACTTGAAATCATGGATGAAACAGGCAAACGCGACTACCGAGGCTTCGGATTATAGTGCAAAAAGTGCCGTTGAAAAAAGTTAAGAACTCGTTAATAACTGCCAAAAAAAAGGCTTGTTTTGATTTTTTTAAACCTATTTTTTGGCGTTACTTTGCCTGAAGCACGAGGCTCTATTAGTTCACGAATTAAGCAAGTAAAGCGCAAGCATGAGACAGTTAAAAATTACCAAATCGATTACCAACAGAGAAAGTCAATCGCTGGATAAATACCTTCAAGACATCGGTCGTGAAGAATTGATTACCGCAGAAGAAGAAGTTGAATTAGCGCGCCGCATTAAAGCAGGCGACCAAAAAGCACTCGAAAAATTAACGCGTGCCAACCTTCGCTTCGTTGTTTCAGTTGCAAAGCAATATCAAAACCAAGGGCTTACACTTCCTGACCTCATCAACGAAGGAAACTTAGGTTTGATTAAAGCGGCTCAAAAATTTGATGAAACACGTGGATTCAAATTTATCTCTTATGCCGTTTGGTGGATTCGTCAATCGATTTTACAAGCCTTAGCTGAACAAGCGCGCATCGTTCGCTTGCCACTTAATCAAGTGGGCTCATTAAATAAAATCAACAAAGCATTTTCACGACTCGAACAAGAGTTTGAACGTCCACCAAGTGCCGAAGAATTAGCCGAAGCACTTGAAGTTCCTGAAGATAAAATCAAAGAAAGCCTGAATGTTTCTGGCCGCCATGTATCGATGGATGCACCACTCACTACAAATGAGGATGGTGGTACGCTTATGGACGTTATGGCCAATACGGATGCGCCAAAAACAGACCAAGCCCTTATGGCCGAGTCGTTGCAAAAAGAAATCGAACGTTCACTCAGTACACTTACTGACAAAGAACGCGAAATCATTCGCTTGTTTTTTGGAATTGGCATGAATCATGGGCTTACGCTCGAAGAAATTGGCGCCAAGTTCAATCTGACACGTGAGCGTGTGCGTCAGATCAAAGAGAAGGCCATTCGCCGACTCCGACACACCTCCCGAAACAAACTCCTAAAATCCTATTTAGGTTAAGCAACTAAAGGCTATCTACGAATGTGGGTAGCCTTTTTTGCTCCCTACCCTTTTTATTTTCATCATCAATCCAAATCATCAATCAACATGGAAACAAAAGACGGTTACGAAAAAGAACTCAATTTACACATTGAGCGTGAACGTGCTGCAGTCAAACTGCAAAGTAAAGTCGGCGAACTACTTTACGATAAAGGCATCGAATTGGTGCTCTTTAGAAATCACCTTACCGATACAACCATTTCGGAAATTTTAAACCTTCACGAGTACGCCAAGCAGGTCGTCAATAAACCAATTGATGTGTTTACCACTGCTGCCCTAGCAGAAACACTCATGACGCTTGACATTGCACCTTCTAAACTTGACATTGGTTTATTGGCAAGCGAGTGGTTGGCGGGTCATACCGAACAATCAGGTATGGCGCGTTTCTTAATGGAAAAACTCGGTAATATCAGTTCTCCGACAGCCATTGAACCGCGCGATGTCGTGTTGTATGGTTTCGGACGTATCGGACGCTTAGCTGCGCGCGAACTCATTAAACAAGCCGGAAAAGGACAACAGTTGCGTTTGCGTGCGATTGTAACGCGTGGCTCATCGGATGCCGATATCATTAAACGTGCTTCGTTGTTGCGCAACGACTCTGTGCACGGCGCTTTTAAAGGAAGTGTCAAAGAAGATTTAGCCAACAAATGCCTCCTCATCAATGGTCAAATCGTTCACATGATCGATGCCGCCAATCCGGAAGACATTGACTACACAGTTTATGGCATTCACAATGCCCTCATCATTGACAACACCGGTGTCTTTACCAACCGTGAAGCTTTGTCACGCCATTTACAAGCCAAAGGTGTTTCGAAAGTATTGCTTACCGCTCCAGGTAAAGAAGTGCCAAACATCGTTTATGGCATCAACCAACACACACTCGATGTCGAAAACGAAAACATATTTTCAGCGGCATCGTGTACAACCAATGCCATTTCGCCCATTTTAAAAGTGGTCAATGACAAGTTAGGTGTCGTCAAAGGTCACATCGAAACAGTACACGCGTATACCAATGACCAAAACTTACTCGACAACATGCACAAAAAACCACGTCGTGGACGTTCGGCTGCCGTCAATATGGTCATTACTTCTACAGGAGCTGGTTCAGCGGTAACCAAGGTTATTCCTGACTTAAAAGACAAATTAACTGCCAATGCGGTGCGTGTCCCGACACCAAATGGCTCGTTAGCAATATTAAGCCTCGAATTAGGCAAACAAACCGATGTCGAATCGATCAATGCACTCATCAAAGATGCCGCGCTCCATGGCGAGTTGGTCAATCAGATTTACTATTCATTTGACCCCGAATTGGTTTCAAGTGACATCATTGGCAACACCTGTTGTTCGGTCTTTGACTCGAATGCCAGCATTGTGTCGGTTGACGGCAAAAATGTGGTGTTGTATGCCTGGTACGACAACGAATTTGGCTACACCAAACAAGTAATCCGCTTGGCAAAATACATTTCAAACGTACGCCGCGCTATTTACTATTAATGGGACAAAAACGCATTACAATTGCAATTGATGGCTATTCGGCCTGTGGCAAAAGCACTTTGGCCAGAGCCCTTGCCGAAAAACTTGGCTATGTATTTATTGATTCGGGTGCCATGTACCGAGCAGTTGCGTTGTATTGTCTCGAGCATCAATTCATCGATGATAAAGGATTAAATCAAGCGGCTTTAAGCGAGAACCTTCCTTCAATAGAAATCCATTTTAATGCTGCTGGCGAACTTTTTTTAAACCAGCAAAATGTATCTGAAGCAATCCGGCAGCCAGCAGTGGCTGCCATTGTTTCAAGCGTGGCAGCTTTCAAGCCTGTCCGTGAAAAACTCGTCGAAATGCAGCGCCAAATGGGCTTGCATGGTGGCATTGTCATGGATGGCCGGGACATTGGGTCGGTCGTGTTTCCGAATGCCGAGCTCAAATTATTTGTAACTGCCAACGAAAAAATTAGGGCGCAACGTCGGTTTACCGAATTGCAACAAAAAGGAATTGAACAAACGCTTGAAGAAATTCAGCTCAATCTAAGCCAACGCGATTTGCTTGATAGCACCCGTGAAGAAAGTCCACTCGTTCAGTGCAGTGATGCGCTGGTACTTGACAACTCTGACATGAGTCGGGAAGCCCAATTAGAATGGGCCCTCGAAAAAGTTCGCTTACTCGTAACCGATTAATGCAAATACAGAGAACGACGACAACCAGTGGTCGATGTCGTAATTTCCTTTTCCAATACTTTCTTGGGCGTAATCCCACATGGCATTCATAGAACTGGCCCACACTTGTTGGGTAGCCGCATCTAAAGTGCCCGCTGGCAGCGATTTGAGCATGCCATTCAAACACCAAATGCGATTGAGGTGGTAACCATCCCAATGTGACTCGTACCCATCGTGTTTTTCAGTTTTCTTGATTTGCAAGGCAACAGCTACACGTGAAGCATCGAATAAATCGGGAGCAAATTTTTTGGCCCAAACAACATATTGCTCAGGGCTGTATATCTTACGCATCAGGTCAGCAATAAGTAAGCTACCAGACATAAAATCGTAGTCTTTTGGCTCGGCGGTAAGTGGCGCATTTTCAAGTTTTGCGTAAAAACGTTTTGAGGCCTTCACGACAACTTTCAATAAATCTTCGTCTTGGAAGTGCTTGGCGTAATCATAGGCAAACGACAAACCTAATGCCGGAGAATCGTGGCTTCCTGAAATGCCCACTTCTTTTTGTTCTTTCCAGACCACTTGTGCGACTGCTGCACATAAAGTACGCAAGGGCCCAAGGTTTTCGAGCCAACGTTTTGCATCCGGATCGTCCCATCCTTTTAATTCATCGGCTACTTTCAACAACCAACCTTGACCGTACGGAAATTCAAAAAAGTACTGCTCTTCGTTGTTTTGAAAATAGGCAGCCTCTTTTTCGATGTTTTCTTTCGTAAAACTGGCTTCTAATTTTTCGCGGATCGCAGCTGCTTCCGGAATGTTCGGATAAGTTTTGAGTAACTTAATGAGTGCCCAATGGTTATGTACCGAACTGTGCCAGTCATAGCAACCATAAAACGCTGGCCATACTTCTTTCGGCGTTTTGGCATCGCCTGGTTTGCGCAAGGCTTTGTAAAAATAGTGAGGTGAATATTTTCCAGTACAGTTCAGCGACAAATTGGCAAAATAGGAAGCGCCTGCTTCTGACAACGTGTAGCGGCCATCGGGCAAGCTTGTAACGAGTTGCGAAAAGGCATAGTTCGCACTTAACACGAAACATAATAATAACGTTTTGATCATGGGTATTGGGTTTAGTAAAAATTATTCAGGGCGTTTGAAGCCGTTTTTGAAAATAGAGAGCGACTCAGTGCCGATGCCGACAATGGAAACGATATTGAGCGGAAATTCTAACAAGACGTGTGCAAAACTAAACAAGAAGAGCAAGCTAAGACCTAATGAATAATCGTAGGCATAGAACACACATGACGCCAGCCAGAAAATAATGACTGCTAAGAAACGGGCTTTTGGAACCTTGTGCCAACGAATAATTTCTGTTTTACTGAACCAATTGAGGTAATGGTATAAATAGGCAAAGGCAAAAAAGCGCATCAGCATCAGGCCGATATTAGAGTAGTACACTAAGTCGTCGGTTTCTTTTTTAGACATCGACTTCATGATTTTTTTAGGCAAGGCCTGATTGCGGTATTTATTGATTTCTGAGACGTAACGAGACGACGTGTCAAAGAAGTAAAGCAAATGATCGTATTGGAATTGGGGGGCCAAATTGCTGGTATTTAACGGCATTGGCTTGATCATGAACGGACGTGAGGAGATGGCTTTGAGGCTATCTACATGGCGCAAAAAGTTGCTGTCCGAAATGATGCCTTGCTGTATAAAGTAATTTTTGTTTCCGGGCTTGGTAATGATGTCGAGGTATTCTTGGTTGCTGAGTTTTTTATCCTGAACAAGGTCAAAGTGATCCATGATGAGGTAATTGGTCATGTAAAAACCATCGCCTTTTGCGTAATAGGCTTCTTTCCCAAACTTCGACAAAAAGCCATGTTTTGGGTCGGTTGGCAAGGCAAAAACCAAAATGAGCGGAATCGTTACAAACGCGACCATTTGCCACATCCCTGATTTACTGCGGGTTTTTAACGAACCATACAACAT
The DNA here is from genome assembly GCA_039800565.1 of Bacteroidota bacterium. Classification (GTDB taxonomy): domain Bacteria; phylum Bacteroidota; class Bacteroidia; order Flavobacteriales_D; family Crocinitomicaceae; genus UBA952. The sequence continues at coordinate 45,676 of JBDLQL010000007.1, forward strand.
AAATAAGCCCGTAAATACATAGACATGGATAAGCGTAGGAATGAGGGCCGTAAGCGCAAAAACGGTGGTACTCTCGGAGTTAGCGGCTGCGCGCTCGGGGCTTAGCCAACCTGCTACAAACACATACAGCATAAAAATGGCAATGAGCTTGACCCATAGATTTTTGACAAGTGCAAATAGAATGGAAGCAAACAAGGCGAATACCAGCAGTTTGTCAAACAAGTTCATTTCGACAAAATAATCGTAGACATCTTTACTGAAGCCAAAATCTTTGGCATAAGCGGCATAAGTAAGCGCCAAGCCAATAATCACAAGAATCCAGTAATCAAACTTTCCTTTCGCATAGTAATTTCGGTCGTGCAACCAGCTAATTTCTGTGAGGTAATGCAAAGGGCCTAAATAAGCATAGGCCAATAAAAAGGTTTCGAACGGAAAAAAATAAGCCAACACGGCTGTCACGAGCATCAGACCGATGTTCAGGAAATTAATGCGGTCTTCTTGTAGCAATTTCATAGTTGCATGATTAAAGGATCGGTACAAAAATAAGGAAAGGCAGCACGCTAAAAAAATGACCTGCGTCAGTTCTCATTTTTGCTGTTTACTATTCTTCAGAAAACAACGGGATTTGATCGCTGTTTTCAGGATCATTCTTCGATAAGTCCCATTCCATCGTTGGCATTTCAGCTGCATCTTCTTCCTCTCCGTCAAGAAGTTCAACTTCTTGCTGGGTGTCAGGCCACGGTTCTTTGCCTTCGTCGATGGCGTGTGTCAAGACAATTTCTTTAACCTTCATTTTGGTCACTTGGTTACCTTGCGCTTTCATGCCTTTCACATCGATTAAATCGGCCAAATTCAAGACCTGATCTGGTAAGTTCTTGGTTTCTTTGAGCAACTTATTGAAGACTATGCGAATTTCTGGACGGAAGGCTGTCGAAACCAAATCAAGGTATGAACCTGCTGCTTCTGAAATAAAAGAAATGCGTTTGTCGGAAGTAATTTCGCAAACAAAGCGCTTGACGTAATGCAACTCTTTTTCGGCATCGAAATACACCGCCGAAAGTGGGCGGTCTGGGAGCCATTTTTCGATGTGCACCATGTCTTCGTCGAAATGCGTCGCTAAATCGAAAGTACTGAGGCGGTATTCACCGTTTTTGTAGAGCGTTAAGATGCGGTCATCACCTTTGAACGAACCTAAAAACTTGCCACGGCCTTCGTCGTTGAGGCGTCCTACTACTTGATCGTACCAAATTTTACGCGCCGCCAAGGTAGAACCTCCGACTTCTTTTTGGACAATTTTTTGAATGATTTCTTTGGTTACACGGTTTCCGGCCGACTGACGCCCTTTAATAAGTAAGGCTCCTAAATCGACATCGAAGCGCAAGCGCTTTAAGTGCGGACGCGGTCGAAGCAACACACTGACCACTTCGCGTTCGCCGTTCGGGTGCACACTAAAGTAGAGCATTTTCGAACCTTTGGTTCCTTTGGTGAGGTCGTATTCGGTATCGCGCGTGATTGAATTGACATAAAAACGCTTCATCATGGTTGGCCCACCTGAACCGTCTTGGTAAAACAAGTGGTAAATGGTTCGGGTGTCGCCTTTTTTCCAGACATTGGCATAAATGAGGTCTTTGCCTACAAATTTCTTGTCGGCGACTTTGGTAATCATGAGTTTGCCTGTCGAGAAGAAACAAATGATGTCATCGATTTCGGAGCAATCGCAGACTGGCTCGTTCTTTTTGATGCCATAACCAATAAACCCTTCTTCATAATCGACGTAGAGTTTACGGTTGGCAATAATGACTTTGGTGGCCGAAATGGTATCAAAGGTTTTGATTTCGGTTTTGCGTTCGCGACCGGCGCCAAAGCGTTTTTTAAGGTCTTTGAAGTACTCGATGGCAAACTCAACAAGATTGGCTAAATCGTGTTTAACTTGCTCAATTTCTTCTTCGATTTTGAGCAAAACTTCATCGGCTTTATCCGCATCGAAGCGCGTGATCCGGATCATGGGGATCTGGGTCAGTTTGTGTAAATCTTCGTCTTGGATGGCGCGCAGCAACTGCTTTTTAAAGGGTTCGAAGCGCTTGTACAAATAACCGTATAAACTCTCTTTGTCGGCATAATGCTTGAAATCGATGTACATCTCGTGATTGATGAACAACTTTTCAAGCGTTGAAAAATGCCACTGACGCTCGAGTTCGTCGAGTTTGATTTCGAGTTCGCGGCGCAGCAAATATAAGGTGTGGTCGGTATTGACTTTTAAAATTTCGGACACCCCCATAAAACGTGGAGTGTCGCCATCGATGATTGATGAATTTGGCGAAATACTGACTTCGCAGTCTGTAAAGGCATAAAGTGCATCGATGGTTTTGTCGGGCGATACACCAGGTGCCAAATGCACTAAGATTTCGGCTTCTGACGAAGTGTTGTCTTCGATCTTTTTGATCTTGATTTTACCTTTGTCGTTGGCTTTAATAACAGACTCGATGAGCGAAGTGGTCGTGGTCCCGAAAGGGATTTCGTTGATGATTAAGGTTTTGTTGTCGACCTTTTTAATTTTAGCACGCACGCGCACACGGCCTCCGCGCAAGCCATCATTGTAGCCCGAAAAATCGGCCATTCCTCCATTTGGAAAATCGGGCAAAATTTCGACCTTTTTACCGCGCAAATGATTGATCGACTGATCGATGAGTTCGATAAAGTTGTGCGGCAAAAATTTACAAGCCATCCCGACGGCAATCCCTTCTGCACCTTGAGCCAGCAACATCGGGAATTTCATTGGGAGTTGTTCGGGCTCTTTGTTGCGGCCGTCATAGCTGGCTAACCAATTGGTCGTTTTGGGATTAAACGCCACATGCAAGGCAAATTTGGATAAACGCGCTTCAATGTAACGCGCTGCAGCTGCGCCGTCGCCAGTAAGTGTATTGCCCCAGTTTCCTTGGCAGTCGATAAGTAAATCTTTTTGCCCTATCTGCACCAAGGCGTCACCAATAGAAGCATCGCCATGTGGGTGATACTTCATGGTATTTCCAATAATATTGGCGACTTTGTTATAGCGACCATCTTCCATTTCGCGCATCGAATGCAAAATGCGACGTTGCACCGGCTTAAGTCCGTCGTACAAGCTAGGAACCGCACGTTCGAGAATGACATAACTGGCGTAATCTAAAAACCAATTTTCATACAAGCCACCCAAAGGCACAATGTTTTCGTCGATGGTTTTGCCATCAAACGGATTGTGTTCGCCTTCATGGGCTTGCGGATCGAGTCCTGCGTCTTGTTCGTCTTCTGCCATCTTATTCTGCCATTTCAGTTTCATTTGAAACGGTGTTCTCTTCTTGTGAAGCCACAGTTTCAGCGAGGTCTTTTTCTACCCGGAGGTTCTCAATAATAAAGTCTTGTCGTTCAGGGGTGTTTTTACCCATAAAATACGATAAAATCGAATCGATCGAGGCGTCTTTGGTCAGGATGACCGGCTCGAGACGAATGTCTTCGCCAATAAAATGAATGAATTCATCGGGTGAAATTTCGCCGAGCCCTTTGAAGCGGGTAATCTCTGGATTTTTCCCTAATTCGGCAATGGCATTGCGTCGTTCTTCTTCTGAATAACAATAAATCGTTTTCTTTTTATTGCGCACCCGAAAAAGCGGCGTTTGCAATACGTAGACATGATTTCGCTTGATGAGGTCTGGGAAAAACTGCAAGAAGAAGGTCAGTAACAGCATGCGAATGTGCATGCCATCGACATCGGCATCGGTAGCCACTACAATGCGGTTGTAGCGGAGGTTGTCCATTTCTTCTTCGATATCTAGCGCCGCCTGAATGAGGTTAAATTCTTCGTTTTCGTAGACCACTTTTTTCGTGAGTCCGTAACAATTAAGTGGCTTTCCACGGAGTGAAAATACCGCTTGCGTATTGACATCGCGCGATTTGGTAATGGACCCACTAGCCGAGTCCCCTTCGGTGATAAACAAGGTCGTATCTTCACGACGTTCGTCTTTCAAATCGGTGAGGTGGATCCGACAGTCGCGTAATTTTTTATTGTGCAGGTTGGCTTTTTTAGAGCGGTCTCGGGCCAATTTTCGAATACCGGCCAAGTCTTTGCGCTCACGCTCTGATTGCTTGATCTTTTTTTCAATGATGTCAGCAACATCCGGATTGCGGTGCAAGTAGTTATCGAGTTTGTCTTTCAAAAAGTCATTGACAAAGGCCCGCATGGACTTACCTCCGGGTTCGATTTCTTGAGAACCGAGCTTTGTTTTGGTTTGTGATTCGAACACCGGCTCAATTACCTTAACAGCAATAGCAGCCACAATCGATTGGCGGATATCAGAGGCCTCGTAATTCTTGTTGTAGAAATCGCGGATAACTTTGGCTACCGACTCACGAAAAGCACTTTGATGCGTTCCGCCTTGCGTGGTGTGTTGCCCATTCACGAACGAGTAGTAATCTTCGCCATAGGTACGGCCGTGTGTGAAGGCCACTTCAATGTCTTCGTCTTCGAGGTGAATGATTGGATACAGCGGATCGCCGTCCATGTTGTTATCGAGCAAATCTTTAAGCCCGTCTTTTGAATTGTATTTTTCGTTGTTGTAGTAGATGGAAAGCCCCCGATTGAGGTAGCAGTAATTCCACATCATTTTATCGAGGTAAGCCGTTTTGAAGGCATACTTTTTAAAAATGCTGTCGTCGGGAATAAACTCTACGTAGGTACCGTTGCTTTCGTCTGTTTTTTCGATTGTCGACTCAGATACAAGCTCGCCGCGCTCAAAGACTGCCGTCTTTTTTTCGCCATCGCGCACCGCATATACCATAAAGTAGGAAGACAAGGCATTGACGGCCTTTGTACCAACGCCGTTTAGTCCTACTGATTTTTTAAAAGCTTTTGAATCGTATTTACCGCCGGTATTCATGCGCGAAACAACTTCGACTACTTTACCGAGCGGGATGCCGCGACCGTAATCACGGACCGAAACTTTGCCGTCTTTGACTTTGATGTCGACGCGCTTGCCATTGCCCATTACAAATTCATCGATGCAGTTGTCGACAACTTCTTTGACCAGGATGTAAATTCCGTCGTCGGCAGCAGCACCATCGCCCAACTTTCCGATATACATCCCCGGACGGAGCCGAATGTGCTCTTTCCAGTCAAGGGAGCGGATGTTGTCTTCGGTATATTGATTTTCAGCCATTTGTACTTTTAGGGTTAAACGCAAACAAAAATAACAATTCATGCGTGTCAACAGACCCGTGTTTTCTTGAATTTATGAACTGAAAATGTTGATAACAATAGGAATCGTGCTATCTTTGCCCTCAAACTGAATCTGAATTATGGCAACTACCGCAGACATCCGCAACGGATTGTGCATCAAGCACAACGAAAAATTGTTTCAAATCATTGAATTTCAACACGTCAAGCCCGGAAAAGGCCCCGCTTTTGTCCGCACCAAAATGCGTCAAATCGAAAGTGGAAAAGTCCTTGACCATACGTTTTCTGCCGGACACAAAATCGAAGTGGTGCGCATCGAAAACCGCGAATACCAATATTTATATCAAGAAACTGAATCGTATGTGTTCATGAACAACGAAACGTTTGAACAAGTGAACATTCCGTTAAAAATGGTCGAAAAACCAGGTTTCTTGCAAGAAGGCATGACCGTCAATATTTTGTACCATGCCGACGAAGAAACACCACTCGTTGTCGAATTGCCAATGTACATCATTTCTGAAGTAACCTACACCGAGCCAGGTGTCAAAGGTGATACCGCCACCAACTCGATGAAGCCTGCAACCATTGCCACAGGTGCCGAAGTTCGCGTTCCGTTGTTCATCGACAACGGCGAAGTCATTAAAATTGACACACGCACCGGAGTTTATGTTGAACGTGTCAAAGGTTAACATGAGAGCTACCGCTTTAAGCCACAAACACATTGCACTCGGTGCCAAGATGGTTCCGTTTGCCGGTTACAACATGCCCGTCCAATACGAAGGTGTTAATGCCGAACACGAATGTGTTCGTACAGGAGTTGGCGTATTTGATGTCTCGCACATGGGCGAGTTTGTTTTGCGCGGACCAAATGCGCTCGCACTAATTCAAAAAATAGCCAGCAACGATGCTTCAGTGTTGTTCGACGGGAAAGCACAATACAGCTGCATGCCGAATGGCAAAGGCGGCATTGTAGACGACCTCATCATTTACCGTGTAAATGCTGAAGAGTTCTTTATCGTTGTTAACGCTTCAAATATTGAGAAAGACTGGAACTGGATCAGCAGCCACAATGACCTTGGGGTAGAAATGCTCAACCTTTCTGATGCGTATTCGCTTTTAGCTATTCAAGGCCCTAAAGCTGCTCAAGCAATGCAAAGCCTGACTGACATTGACCTTAGCAACATGGTTTACTACACCTTTCAATATGGCACTTTTGCTGGCATTGAAAACGTGATGGTTTCAGCAACTGGCTATACAGGTTCCGGAGGCTTTGAAGTCTATGTAAAAAACGAAGACGCCGAAAAACTTTGGGACGCGGTATTTGCAGCTGGTGCCGATTTTGGCATTAAACCAATCGGACTTGCTGCGCGCGACACCCTTCGTCTTGAAATGGGCTTCTGCCTTTACGGCAACGACATCGACGACAGTACTTCGCCACTAGAGGCAGGGCTTGGTTGGATCACCAAATTCACCAAAGAATTTGTCGATGCTGACTTTTTAAAAGCACAAAAAGAAGCTGGATTGAAACGCAAATTGGTTGCTTTCGAACTCATTGAACGTGGCATTCCACGCCATGATTACCGCATTCTAGATGCCTCAGGAGCGGTCATCGGGAAGGTGACTTCCGGCACCATGTCGCCGAGCATGAAAGTCGGTATCGGCCTCGGCTATGTCGACATGAGTCATGCCGCATTGGAATCAGAAATCTATATTGAAATTCGCGAAAAAGGAATTTTGGCAAAAGTGGTCAAGCTTCCTTTTTACAAAGCTTAATGCATCGCGTCCCGAATCCGAAGTGCTTCTTTCGGGTCGTCTGACAACAAACTACTAGGCCCTTTCAAAAGGGCCTTTTTTTGTGACGAACTTGCACGTACGTCAAAAGCAAACACCCATTTTCCTTGCGCCTTAAATGCGCGCACATCAGCTTCACTCAGGGCCGCATTTCGCATGACCACACCTCTAAGTTGTGGATACTTCATGAGGGTCGCATGCAATTCTTCACGCGATCCGCTTTCAAATACCACATTAAAATGAGGGGTCAGTAGCGGAACAAAGCTACTTGCATTCGTAATCAGAACAACGCAGTTTGATTGGTTTTGAAGAAGCGCCAAAAGAGCGTTCTTGAAACGCATAAGATCAACCGCAGACGCACTTGTAGCATTCCAATGTTTGAGGTCTAGAAGGAATTGCTGGCCCGGCTTGATCAGAGGCAGCACTTCTGAAAGTCGGACAAGCCGTTCATGATGAAGTGATTTGTAATGCAACGGCGCCAACTGCAGATCGGTGCACGCAGACAAACTACCTTGCCCCTCGCTTTCTGCTTCGAGTGTGTTTTCGTGATACAGCCAAAGGGTGCCATCGGCACTCATGCGCACATCCACCTCAACCCCATCAATATCTGGCAACGACAACGCAAGTTCAATGGCTTCTTTGGAATTGTCGTGGTAGATGCTTTTGATGATGTCCAAGCCATTGCCAGCATGCCCAAAGACCTTCACAGGAGTGGGCATTTCTTGAAGCTGACAAGCTGCCAACACAAAAATCAATAGCAAATATCGCATGAAACAAAGGTAAAAAAGAAAGGCCCCCGAAGGAGCCTTTTCAAGTATGAGGTGTCGATTTTTTAAACCAAACCTTGGTCGATCATGGCGTCAGCCACTTTCACGAAACCAGCAACGTTTGCACCTTTTACGTAATCTACGTTTCCAGAGGCATCTTTACCATATTTCACACAAGCTTCGTGGATTGAAACCATGATGCCATGTAAGCGTTGGTCAACTTCTTCTGCAGACCAAGACAAACGCAATGAGTTTTGTGACATTTCAAGACCTGATGTGGCCACACCTCCTGCATTAGACGCTTTACCTGGTGAGAACAACACATTTGCTGCTTGGAACGCCGCAATTGCTTCAGGAGTTGAAGGCATGTTGGCACCTTCAGCCACACACATCACGCCGTTAGCAATCAGTGCCTTCGCTTCTTCACCGTTCAATTCGTTTTGAGTAGCGCAAGGCAAAGCGATGTCTGCTTTTACTTCCCAAGGGCGTTTTCCGGCTACAAAACTTGCTGACGGGTATTGCTTGGTGTATTCAGAAATACGTCCGCGACGGTTGTTTTTCAAGTCCATTACCCAGGCTAATTTCTCCGCATCGATACCAGCCGCATCGTAGATGTAGCCTTCTGAATCAGATAGAGTTACAACAGTTGCGCCTAATTGCGTTGCTTTTTCACACGCATATTGAGCCACATTTCCTGAACCAGATACAACAACTGTTTTACCTGCAAATGATTGGCCTTTTGTCGCCAACATTTCTTTGGCGAAATAAACCGTTCCGTAACCAGTAGCCTCTGGACGAATCAATGAACCACCCCAGTTGCGCCCTTTACCGGTTAATACACCCGTAAATTCGTTGCGCAAACGCTTGTATTGACCAAACATGTAGCCAATTTCACGGCCACCAACACCGATGTCACCCGCAGGCACATCTGTATCGGCACCAATGTGACGCGACAATTCAGACATGAATGATTGACAGAATTTCATCACTTCGTTATCTGATTTACCTTTCGGGTCGAAATCAGAACCACCTTTACCACCACCCATTGGCAATGTCGTCAGTGAATTTTTGAAGATTTGCTCGAAACCTAAGAATTTAAGAATCGAAAGGTTGACTGAAGGGTGAAAACGCAAGCCCCCTTTGTATGGGCCAATTGCGCTGTTAAACTCGACACGGTAACCACGATTCACTTGTACATTTCCGTTGTCGTCTAACCAAGGAACGCGGAAAATAATAGTGCGCTCTGGTTCGACAATGCGATCCAAAATTTTATTCGTTTTGTACTTTGGGTTTGATTCAATAAAAGGAATCACGGCTTCAGCGACTTCCTGTACCGCTTGCAAGAATTCAGGTTCGTGACCGTTTTTGGCACGTACACGCTCCATGAACGCTTCAATCTCTGCATGATACTGTTGTGACATATCTGTTGTTATTAATTTGTAAACAGGGCAAAAGTAATCCAATTTTGCTTCGAAAAACCATCTTTTTTCAACAATTTATTAGTGTCAATTTGACACTTAAATAAGCCCACTATTTTTTGTTTTTTTTCATTAAATTTGGGCAGCCAAGCAACCCTGCCTATTAGGTTTGCGTTTATGGCCTGAACTTTAGATTGAATATGAAATCAGCTACTACCTATACTACTATGTTACAACGTGTTATTTTATTTGCTTTTTTAAGCATTTCTAGCCTCGTATCTTGGGCACAAGCCCCAGTTGTTTTGTGCTTAGGGCAAGATGCAACTGTTTGCCCAGGGCAAGCGGTAACCATTAATAATTGCAATACGGGTTCGACACCCGGAACAGCTGCAGGTTTGTACTTAAATGCACCAAGTAGTGTCTCGCTTTCAGACGACTCGTGGTCAGCGGCTGTGAATATTGGTTTCCCCTTTAACTTTTACGGCACAAGTTATTCCCAATGTGTGATCGGCTCAAATGGTCTCGTTTCGTTTAACTTGTCAAATGCCGGAGGTTACTGCCCTTGGTCTTTAAGTGGTGTAGGTACACTTCCTTCTGCCAGTTTTACCTCTGCTAAAAACACGATTATGCTGACCTATCAAGACATCAACCCGTCTTTAGGTGGTCAAATTCAATACCAAACCTTGGGAACGGCACCAAACCGAAAATTTGTGGTGCTTTACAAAAACATCATGATGTTTAGCTGTACCTCACAATGTAACTACATGGCCATTGTGATGTACGAAACCTCAAACATTTTTGAATTGCATATTGGGAACAAACCAATTTGTACAGGTTGGAATAGCGGCTTAGCCATCCAAGGTTCAGAAAACAACGCAGCATCACCAACCGCACACATTACACCTGGCCGAAACAATACTGTTTGGGGTGCCAACCAAGACGGCCGTCGCTTCTTACCAACTTCGCCTTCAAATACCAACTCTTACACGATATCTCAAATTCCGTACATCATGGTAAATAGCCCTGGTAGCAACTTTGTTTGGGCCAATACGCTTGGGCAAACGTTTCCTTACAACAACGGAACGCTCAACGTTACCACGGTACCTCCAGGTACAACCGGTTATTTCTTGTCGGGTGCTGCTTGTGGTACCAATATTGGTTCAATTACCCAAGATACCACCTGGATTACCCGCTCAAACCCTTCGGTAACAACCACCTCACTTCCTGATGTGTGTACACAAGGTGTGGGTAGTGCCACTGCTACACCAGGAGCAGGCTCGCCGGCTCCATGTACCTATACCTGGGCTCCAAGCGGCCAAACTGGGGCAACAGCAACAAACCTCACCGCTGGCACATACACGGTTGTTCAGATGGATGGCAATGGCTGTTCGTCCACGTCAACAGTCGTCGTTTCAGACACCCCTGCAAGTTTTTCAGCCACAACAACACCTGTTTCTTGCCCTGGCGGATCTGATGGTACTGCTACCGCGAATGTAACTCCGGCTACAGGAGCAATAAATTACCAGTGGAGCAACGGCCAAACAACCCAAACTGCAACAGGCTTGGCGGCTGGCAATTATTGGTGTTATGCTTCTAATGCAACCGGATGTTCAGACACCATTTATGTAACGATTACTGAAATCCCGCCCATGGTGTTAACAGCCAGCAATGTAATTGATGCCAATTGCTACACCATTGCCAATGGCCAAGCGACCATTAATGTTACCCAAGGAACTGCACCTTATGCCTATGATTGGGACATTTCAGCTTCATTAGCCAACACGGCGCTTGACTTACCTGCAGGTGTCAATACGTGTACGGTAACCGATGCCAACGGCTGTGTTCAAACCATCTCGGTTACAATTAGTCAACCCAATCCACTCGACATCACTTTCTTGACTCAAGACACCGTCATTTGTTCAGAAGATGCTATTGCGCTCACTGCCATTGGTGCAGGCGGCTCAAGCGCTTATACCTATTCGTGGACCGAAAACGGCATTCCAATCGGAAATGGATCTACCTTTACGGTTGACCCTATCAATTCAGGAACTGTATACTGTGTTACGTTAAGCGAACTTTGTGGCTCGCCTACAACTACCGAGTGCATGACCATCACTTTCCCGCTCGAAATCATTCCATTGATTACCGCTGTTGACGGTCAAATTTGTACACCTGGCGATTTCGAATTGCACAACATCTCTTCGAACGGAGGTGCCATTGCAACTACTCATTACGTATTTTCTACAGGTGATTCCTTCGATGTGCCAAACCTTGATCCATTAAATTACACAATCGTACAACCAGGCGTATACGATTTAGATGTGATTGTGACTTCTAACTTAGGTTGTGTCTACAATGGGCATTTTGAAGACATCGTAACCGTTACTGACAACCCAATTGCCAACTTTACCATATCGAAAAACCCAGTTACGTGGTTCGAAACAACCGTTCAAACCAACGATATCTCTACCGGTAACATTGCACAATACAACTGGTCATCGGTAGGCGCTACCAATGTAATTAACAATGGCGGATCAGCCCTAATTACGTATCCAGAAGGTGAAATTGGTACCTACCCGATCAAACTTGTTGTCACGACGACAGATGGTTGTTCGGACTCTACGGTCATCAATATCGACGTTGTTGCTGATGTCATCTTTTATGCACCGACTGCCTTTACACCAGACGACGACGAACACAATCAAGTTTGGTCTTTCTACATCGAAGGAATCGACGTTGAAAACTTCCATATGGAAATCTACAACCGTTGGGGCGAAGTCATTTGGGAAACCTACGACATCAAAGGCTACTGGGATGGCTATTACAACAACATCAAAGTGCAACCTGGCACCTATACTTGGAAAGCCTGGTTCAAAGACAAAGATACCGATGGTAAATCCGAAAAATCGGGCATGATTCACGTCATTCGCTAATCGCATATGAAGTTCCTGTTTTTCTCTTTTATTTCACTTTTGACGGTCCAATGCTCGAAATTCTCCCAAGAGCTCATGACCCTCGCTAATGAAGCGCAATTACCAACCACACCAGCATCTCCTAAGTTAAGCAACGAAGATGCCATTGCTGGGCTCAAAGAAGCCTTGCAAGTGGGCATTCAAAAAGCGGTTAGCAACTCAAGTGTGGTCGATGGTTTTTTAAAGAATGAACAGATCCGATTGCCCTTCCCTCCTGATGCGCAAAAAGTCAAAGACAAAGCGCTTCAACTGGGCATGAGCGCTCAAGTAGAGAAGTTTGAAACGACACTAAATCGCGCCGCTGAAGAAGCTGTTAAAGAAGCCCTGCCTATTTTCACGAACGCGATCAGCAACATGTCTATTCAAGATGGCTTTGCCATTTTAAAAGGCGGAAATGGTGCGGCTACAAAATTCTTGAAAGACAACACGAGCGCACAACTTCGCGCCGCATTTTTACCCAAAGTAAAAGAAGCAACTGCTAAGGTTCAACTAACCGCCTACTGGAATCCGATCATCACAAAGTACAATACCGTTACGGCATTGTCAGGCGGTGAAAAAATAAATCCGGATTTAGATGCCTTTGTCACTGAGCGCGCTATTGAAGGCTTGTTTAAATTGGTCGAGCAAGAAGAAAATAACATCCGTCAAAATCCGGCGGCCCGCGTGTCAGATCTTTTGATTAAAGTTTTTGGATCTCTTTAATGCACTTTCCTCCTACCGAACTTGTTCTTGACGCCAATGGTGCAGTTTACCACCTTGGCCTGAAGCCTGAACAATTGGCTTCAAAAGTTATATTGGTCGGCGACCAAGACCGCGTTGCCAAAATATCACGCTTTTTCGAGCACATCGAATCTGAGGTTCGGCACCGCGAATTTGTGAGTCATACCGGTGTTTACCAAGGCAAACGCATCACTGTTCTCTCAACAGGTATTGGCACCGACAACATCGACATTTGCATTCAAGAGCTCGATGCTTTACTAAATATTGATTTGGTAGCGCGCCAACAAAAAGAAGAGCTCCGGTCCCTTGAAATGATACGAATCGGGACTTGCGGCATCATGCAGCCTTCTATTCCGGTCCATTCGTTTGTGTTGTCAACTCATGCCATCGGACTCGATAACGTTGCCCACTTTTACCCGATTTCAGTTGATGCAGCAGACCAAGAATTATTGACAACAATACAAGCACAATTGCCATTACCAAAAGCAATTGCCCCGTATTTGGTAGCTGCCGACCCCACCTTGGTTGCTCGCCTTGATTCGGACAAAGTCTATAAGGGAATTACGGTTACAAGTTCTGGTTTTTATGGCCCACAAGGACGCTCGTTGCGCTTGCCAAGTGCAATTAAAGACATTCATGTTGCGTTTGCGCAAGTTCAGGCAAATGGCCATCAACTTGTAAATTTTGAGATGGAAAGTTCGGCCATATTTGCTCTTGGAAAAGCTTTAGGCCATCAATGCACAAGCATTTGTTTGGGTGTTGCCAATCGTCCGAACCTTGAGTTTTCGACTGGTATCGACCAGGCCATGGACGAACTCATCCGTTACGTATTGGATCGAATCTAAGCTATTTTAGAAACTTATCGAGGGTGATGTGCAAATTGAGCCCCCTAAGCTCGGCACCACTGGCCACAATGTTTCCTTCACCGTCAATGAGAAACGCATTTGGAATGGTGGCGACTTGGTAATTGGCAGCAGCAATCCCTTCTTTGTCCCAGACATGGTATTTCCATACCAATTGATCGAGCGTTATGGCTTGTTTCCAAGCCGCTTCGTCTCGGTCAAGGGAAACGCTAAATACCTCGAAACCATTGGCGTTTTTAAAACTGCGTTTGTGGTATTTATGATACGCTTCTACAACGTTGGGGCTTTCTTTTCGACATGGACCACACCAAGAGGCCCAAAAATCGACCAATACCATTTTCCCTTTCAAGGATGAAAGGTTGGTGAGCTTGCCTTTAGGATTGGGTAAGCTGATTTCAGGCGCTGCAGTTGCGGCCAGTTGCTGATTTGTGGCGGTATCTTGGCGGTAACACCAGCCCAAACAAGCAATGGCTCCTAAAAAGACAACAAAGAGAACACTTTTTTTCATTAGCCTACGCGTCTGATATCGGCTCCAATGTTATTGAGACGGTACTCAATATCTTGGTAACCACGGTCAATTTGTTCGATATTATGAATGACGCTTTTTCCTTTGGCTGAAAGTGCCGCAATAAGTAATGAAACGCCTGCACGGATATCTGGCGAAGTCATTTCGATGCCTTTGAGTTCGTGTTCACGATTCAGGCCAATGACTGTAGCACGGTGCGGATCACACAAAATGATTTGTGCCCCCATATCGATGAGCTTATCAACGAAGAACAAGCGCGATTCAAACATTTTCTGATGAATGAGGACCGAGCCTTTTGCTTGCGTGGCCACCACTAAAATAATGGAAAGCAAATCAGGGGTAAAACCGGGCCATGGTGCATCATAAATGGTTAGAATTGAGCCATCGATAAAGGTGTCAATTTCATAACTTTCTTGAGCCGGAATGTAAATGTCGTCGCCGCGGCGTTCTAATTTGATCCCAAGTCGACGGAAGACATTCGGAATAATCCCGAGGTTTTCCCAAGAAACATCTTTAATCGTGAGTTCGGATTTGGTCATGGCTGCCAAGCCAATAAACGAACCAATTTCGATCATGTCAGGTAAAATGCGGTGGTAACAGCCACCAAGTTCTTTTACGCCTTTGATGGTAAGTAAATTCGAACCAATACCAGAAATTTGCGCCCCCATTGCATTGAGCATTTTGCACAACTGTTGAATGTAAGGCTCGCAAGCGGCATTATAGAAAGTTGTTTCGCCTTCAGCCAACACCGCGGCCATTAAAATATTGGCCGTACCGGTTACTGATGCTTCGTCTAGGTGAATGTACGTACCTTTCAAGCGATCGGCTTCTACCGAATAAAAATGCTCACCAGCATCGTAATTGAATTTGGCACCGAGCACTGCAAAACCTTCAAAGTGTGTGTCTAAACGTCGGCGTCCGATTTTGTCACCGCCTGGCTTCGGAATAAAACCACGACCATAACGCGCCAATAAAGGGCCGACAATCATGATCGAACCACGCAACGAAGAAGCGCGCTTTTTGAAATCTTCAGACTCCAAATAAGCCATGTCGATATCTTTGGCCTGAAAAATATAAGTTCCTTTCTCGACCTTTTCGACCTTTACCCCCATAGTCTGGAGCAAGGCGATGAGTTTGTTGACATCGACGATGTCTGGAATATTCGAAATGGTTACTTTTTCGGGCGTCAGCAAGGGAGCACACAACACTTGCAAAGCCTCGTTTTTGGCACCTTGTGGAATGATTTCTCCTTTAAGTGGCTTTCCGCCGTAAATTTCAAATGAAGCCATTGCTTATTTTTTAATGAATTTTTTCTTCTTGTAGTTGTTGTTATTGTTCTTGTGCTTATTGAACTTTTTAGGGTTATTTTGACCTATACCCATGGTGCGCAATAAGGTGTTTGTATTGACCAAATCGTCTGGGTTTTCTAGGACGAGTTCGCCTTTTGAAAGTTCGAGCAGTTGTTGGGCAATCACGTGGTTTTCAACGGTATCGTTGTTGTAAGCCAAAAATTGTTTTTTCATAAAATTGGCCATCGTATTCTTGAGGAATTCTTTTTCCTCGGGCTGTTCGACCTTCTTGGCATCTTCGAGAATGGCTTGGGTGTACTTCCCGTAATGCCCAAAACGGATTTTGCTATTGGGGTAGTCCATCAACTTTGGCTTTTCGTTGAGGACTTCTTCCTTCGGAATTTCATAAGGAGAATCGACATCGAGCTGAAAATCGGACATGACAAATAAGTGTGTCCAGAGTTTGTGACGAAAATCATCGACATCACGCAAGTGCGGATTGAGTTGCCCCATGACTTCGATAATGGCCTGTGCGGCACGATTACGCTCCGTCCGGTCTTCGAGTTCCATGGCGTGTGCAATCATGTTTTGCACATTGCGACCATATTCGGGCAAGATCAGCCGACCTCGGGTGGTGTTGTATTCCATGTTAATTTTCTAAATGTTTGCCTAGTGCCGTATCAAAAATAGCTTTTGATTCGCTAATAAAGCCAAAATGTTGCTCATCAATTTGCAATTTGCCTTTTGTGACGTGTCCGAGAAGCGTCATGTTGACACCTGTCGAGACCATGTGCTCGACAAAGGATTCTTCTTGATCTTCGGTCACAGTCACGACCACACGGCCTTGACCTTCGCCGAATAAAAAGGCATCGAGACGAATGTCAGCATCACTAACGATGTCAAAACCGAGTTCGCGCGGCATGGCCATTTCAGCAAGCGTTACGTACAAACCACCGTCAGCAACGTCATGGACGGCATTGACGAGGTCTTGGGCAATGAGGCCTTTGACCGCTTGGTGTAATTGAAATTCTTTTTCGAGGTCGAAATAGGGAGCCGGCGAAGCTTTAATGCCATGATAGCTGGCTAAATATTCGGAAGAGGCGATGTCTTCGGTGTAGTCACCGAGTAAGAAAATGAGGTCTCCTTTTTGCTTGAAATCGAGGGTCATGACCTTTTCTTTGTCCGGAACAATGCCGATCATGCCAATGGTTGGCGTCGGGAAAACAGGCACTTCTTTGCCGTTCATGACGGTTTGGTTGTAAAACGAAACGTTACCACCTGTTACGGGCGTTTCAAATTTTAAGCACGCTGCAGACATTCCTTTGATCGCTCCGACAAATTGCCAATACGATTCTGGATTGTAGGGATTTCCAAAATTGAGGCAATTAGTAATGGCACTCGGATGGCCACCCGCACACGTAATGTTACGAGCCGCTTCAGAAACAGCAATCATGGTTCCGATTTCAGGGTCTGCATTTACATAACGCGAATTGCAATCGACGGTCATGGCTAATGCTTTGTTGGTACCTTTGATATTGACTACACCCGCATCTGAAGGGCGATTGGTGGTCATGTTGCGGGTACCTACCATGGAGTCGTATTGCTCGTAAACCCAACGTTTAGAAGCAATATTTGGCATGGCGAGCAGCGCATCGGCGACGGCCTTTAAATCGGCTGGTTCTTCGACCTGGCTGATGTTGAATTTTTTGTATTCTTGGTAGTAGGCAGGTTCTGAGTACTCGCGCTTGTTTTGTGGCGCGCCGCCTCCCAATACCAATGACTCAGCTGGCACATCGCCAACGAGTTCGTTGTTCATGTAATAGCGAATGCGACCGGTGTCAGTGACATGACCGATTTCTTCGGCGTGGAGGTCCCATTTATCAAAGATGTCTTTAACGACCTGTTCTTTTCCTTTTTGAACCACCACCAACATGCGCTCTTGCGATTCTGACAACAAGATTTCGTAAGGCAACATGTTGTCTTGACGCGTAGGCACACGGTCGAGGTAAATTTCCATACCGACATTTCCGGCGGCACTCATTTCACAAGTCGAACACGTAATACCCGCGGCTCCCATGTCTTGCATCCCGACGATGGCATCGGTTTGCGACAATTCCATGGTGGCTTCGAGTAAGAGTTTTTCCATGAATGGATCTCCAACTTGTACCGACGGCAAGTCTTGGGCAGACTCTTCGGTGATGTCTTTGGATGCGAAGGCCGCACCGGCAATACCATCTTTACCCGTGGCAGAACCTACAATAAACACTGGGTTTCCGGGACCTTTGGCCGTGGCTGAAATGATCTTTTTTGTATCGATGATCCCGGCTGAGAACGCATTGACCAACGGATTGGTATTGTACGATTCGTCAAAGAAGACTTCTCCGCCCACAATCGGAATCCCAAAGGCATTTCCGTAATCGCCGATCCCTTTGGTAACACCTTTCACTAACCACTTGGTACGCGCTTCTTCAATGTTACCAAAGCGCAAGGAATTGAGCTGTGCAATTGGACGGGCTCCCATGGTGAAAATATCACGGTTGATGCCCCCCACTCCTGTGGCAGCACCTTGGTAAGGTTCGAGTGCACTTGGGTGATTGTGTGATTCAATTTTAAACACGCAACCCAAGCCATCACCAATATCAACCAAACCTGCGTTTTCTTCGCCGGCTTTTACCAACATGTGTGGGCCATCTTTTGGCAATGTTTTTAACCAAAGAATGGAGTTTTTGTAGGAGCAGTGCTCACTCCACATCACCGAATAAACGGCAGTTTCTGTAAAATTTGGGGTGCGTCCGAGAATTTGTTGGATCTGTTCAAATTCGTCGGCGCGAAGGCCTAAATCAATGGCTTGTTCGAGCGTTGCTTCTTTTTGGTGATTGGTTTCCATACGTGTTTGAGAATTCAAGCACAAAAGTAACGATTAATCAGATAGCAACTTTCAATTTTTCGCCTTAAATTTGTCCCTTAAAACTTTCAAAAAATGAGTTACGACATCATCGTTGTTGGTAGCGGACCTGGCGGATACGTCACGGCAATTCGCGCCTCCCAATTAGGCTTGAAAACAGCCATCGTAGAACGCGAATCGTTAGGCGGCATTTGCCTCAACTGGGGCTGTATTCCGACCAAAGCATTGTTAAAAAGCGCCAATGTGTATGAGTACCTACAACATGCCGCCGATTACGGAATTACCGTAAAAGACGCCAATGCAGATTTTGATGCAATCATCAAACGCAGCCGCGATGTCGCCAACGGCATGTCGAACGGCATTCAGTTTTTGATGAAGAAAAACAAAATCGACGTCATTAAAGGAACTGGTGTTTTAAAAGCGAACAAAACCGTTGCTGTAACCGACGAAGCCGGAGCTGTAACTGAATATGCAGCTGCAAAAGGTGTCATTATTGCAACTGGTGCCCGCTCACGCGAATTGCCAAACTTGCCACAAGATGGTCAAAAAATCATCGGATACCGCCAAGCCATGACACTTCCAACGCAACCTAAAAAATTGGTTGTTGTTGGTTCAGGAGCTATCGGTGTTGAATTCGCCTATTTTTACAACGCGATCGGAACAGAAGTAACCATCATCGAATACCAATCGAACATCGTACCTGTCGAAGACGAAGACGTTTCAAAACAACTCGAAAAGTCGTTCAAAAAAGCAGGCATCAACGTCATGACCAACGCAGCTGTTGAAGCTGTCGATACCAGCGGCAAAGGTTGTGTTGTAAGTGTCAAGACCGCCAAAGGCGACGAAAAAATCGAATGCGACGTCGTGCTTTCTGCAGCAGGTATTAGTACCAACATCGAAAACATCGGCCTCGAAGAATTGGGGATCATTACCGATAAAGGACGCATTTTAGTCAATGACTTTTACCAAACCAATTTACCAGGCTATTATGCCATTGGCGATGTTGTTCCGGGTCCTGCACTTGCACACGTTGCGTCTGCTGAAGGTATCATTTGTGTCGAAAAAATTGCCGGACACCACCCAGAACCGCTTAATTATGGCAACATACCTGGCTGTACCTACTGCTCACCAGAAATCGCTTCTGTCGGACTCACTGAAAAAGCAGCCAAAGAAGCGGGTTACGAAATCAAGGTTGGCAAATTCCCGTTCTCGGCCTCTGGTAAAGCCAGTGCCGCCGGTGCCAAAGATGGTTTTGTAAAACTCATTTTTGATGCCAAGTACGGCGAATTACTTGGCGGCCACCTAATTGGTGCCAACGTGACCGAAATGGTAGCCGAATTGGTTGCCGTACGCAAACTCGAAACAACCGGTGAAGAACTCATCAAAACAGTTCACCCGCACCCAACCATGTCAGAAGCCATCATGGAGGCAGCTGCCGCTGCATACGGTGAAGTGATCCACTTGTAAAAACTAATTTTCTTAGAAACTAAAAAAGCGCCCAAAAGGCGCTTTTTTAGTTATTTGCTCATGTTGAGTCAAATAATGTTCAAACCAGCCAAATTTGCATTGCTCACTCTTAGTAAATCATAGGTAATCTGATCACAATTACAGTTTTCAAAAGTGACGTTTTTTATTTTTCTGTTGTCTTTAAAAAATGTATTGATCAGCGTTGCATCTTTAAATTGAACTTTATGGAATGAAACGCTTTCAAAGTGGCAAAATTCTATTCTTCCAGTAAAAGTAATTTTACTCAAATTGGTCCTTAAAAACTTGGAGTGTTCCCATTTTGTATTTTGAAGCAGACAATTTTCGATATTAACGAGTTCAAAATTTGTTAAAGAGAAATCTACATTTGTAAAATCACAAGACTCGAGGTTATTTTTATACCAATTCGAATTCGTTAAATTTCCTTCGTTAAATTTCGAATCTAAAATATTATTTCCAGAAAAACTCGCATCTGAAAGATTTGAAGAATTAAAGTCACAAGATTCTATATTACAATCTTGAAATTTGACTCCTCGAAAGCCCATTTTATAAAAATGACAAGCTTTGAAATTTGACTTGGAAATAGTTGGCGCAATCCCGAGTAATTGAGAAAAATGAAAGGCCTCCCAATTCCCTCTCGAAAGATCTCTTTCTAAGATCTGATTACCCTTACTAATTATAAGTTCAGTGTCTGATTCTGAATGATTTGTGTGACTAATTTCACTTTCTGAATCTTGAACGAAGTAATTGAGACTCACATTAAAAATTATGGCTAGTTTGTTGAGTTGATAAATATCTGGTAAAGACTCGCCTCGCTCCCACTTCCCAATCGCTTGCGGACTAATCGACATAAGACCACCTAACTCAGATTGAGTAAGCGCTTTTGATTTGCGGCCATTCAGAATTTTTTTGCTAATCGTTGAAGTTGTTGTCATCTGATAAATTTTCAACAAAACTAAATAACGTAGTTGGAAGCAACGAGAAAAGAACACAACAGCTGGTTGTATTTACTTTACTTTTAAGCGTAATATCAAGAATATTTAAAATTGCCTTTGAAAGAGAATCACATTCCCAAAGCCTCATATATATAATCAAAGGTAGATAAGATGACGGGGTGCCCATCGACAACCGCAATGTTATGTTCGAAGTGCGCACTTGGCTGGCGGTCTGCTGTAACGATTGTCCATTTGTCGTCAAGGGTTTCGACTTTTTCAGTTCCCATATTGATCATGGGTTCAATGGCAATAGTAAGGCCGTTCTGGATTTTTTTACCGCGACCGCGACGCCCGTAATTGGGAACCTGCGGCTCTTCGTGCAGTTCTTTTCCTAAACCATGACCAACTAAGTCGCGAACAACGCCGTAGCCATGCGCTTCGGCATGTTGTTGAATGGCCCAGCCAATGTCTTCGATCCGATTAGAAGTGGTGGCTTGTTCGATTCCGAGGTACAAACATTCTTTCGTGACTTTACAAAGTTGTTTTTTTGCATCAGAGACCGCCCCAACTTCAAAGGTATAGGCGTGATCGCCATAATATCCTTTATAAAACGAACCACAATCGACCGAAACGATATCGCCATCTTGGATGGGTTTGTCTGTCGGTAAGCCGTGCACCACTTGTTCATTGACAGAAATGAGCAGTGTGCTTGGGCATCCATACAAGCCTTTAAAACCTGGAATGGCATCTTGTGTTCGGATGTAATCTTCGGCCAATTGATCCAAAAAACGAGGGGTCACACCTGGCTTCATGTGCTTGGCAACCAAACCTAAGGTGCGACTCACAATTTGCGCGGCTTCGCGCATCATTTCAATTTCTTGTGGGGTTTTGTATCGGATCATGAATTGTTCTAAGAATGACATATGGCAAAGGTACCAAGAAAATGCATCGTATCGATGCCGTCGGCGTAATCGTCGAGGCGCGGGCATTGGGCCTGGCCAAAGTCAAGGTAAGCATGCCCAACAACACACTGTATAGACGCCTCATGTTGCGCCAAAAAAGCAGTTGTTGCTTCCGGACTTTCAGACCGATGGTAATGCAGCATCGAAAGGGGTGCAAAAAGCTGTTCGCTTTCTTTGAGTAAGACAAAGTTGTTATCGAGAATGGGGCTCAGGTTGAGTAAATGCACAGCTTTGTTATAATCGTAATTATTGCCGTATTTTTTGTGATGAATAATGTCGCCGTAAGGCACAATCGCCTCAAAAAACCGATTGAGCTCAAAATCTTGAGGCACAATTAAGTGCGTCACGTTTCGGCAACCTCTCCCAAAATAGCGAAAGATATCAAAACCTAAACGAAATAACGCTTCCTGACTTTCTGTTCCATCGAGTACAGCTACAGAGGTGCGGTGCCCTCGAAACAAATGAGGGACCTTCGTAAAATACTGTTTAAAATGTGCCAGCGCATTGTCAGAGCCGGTAGCAATAACCGCATCGTAACCTGTTATTTTTCCTGCTGCAAAGGCAATACGTGCTTGTAAATCGGGCTCAAACGTCAACAAGACCTGCGCCAACGCAGGCAGCAAACGGGCATCTTCAGACGACAGCTTGACCAGCACCTTGTGCCCGGCACACAACACACATAAAAAATCGTGGAAACCAACCAACGGCAAATTACCCGGCATGATGACCGCGATTGTTTTTGGTGTTTCTGCTTGCGGATATGCTTCAAGCCAAGTATGTAGTGCCTCAGGATTTAAAAAGGAAGCCAATTCGGCCATGGCTTGCCGAATGGTTTCGGGTGTAAACCAACCGTTGTAATGTTGCTCTTTGGCGATCATTGCCTGAAGTTGTTCGTATTCAGCGTTGGTCAAGACCGCTGGGCAAGGTGCTTGTTCGGCTAAGCCCTTGAGTACGGTACCAAGTGCCGAAAAGGCACCAATAAGTTGTTCGCGTTTCACGCTGCAAAAGTACGCTTTTCTCTTTTTTTTGTCACCTTGCGCACAAAACTATCCGTCAAGCGTTTGTATATTTGCACAAAAATTAGATTCAAATGGCGATTATCATTACAGACGAATGCATCAATTGTGGGGCTTGCGAACCAGAGTGTCCGAACAATGCCATCTATGAAGGCGGCGCCGAATGGAAATATGCCGATGGAACTTCGCTTAAAGGAATCATCACGACATTAAACGGTGACGAAATCTTAGCCGATCATCCACACGAACCCGTCAATATGGATGTGTATTACATCGCACACGAAAAATGCACCGAATGTGTTGGCTTTCATGACGAACCCCAATGTGCTGCGGTTTGCCCGGTAGACTGCTGTGTCGACGACCCAGACTACCGCGAATCTGAAGACGAGCTGCTGGCCAAGAAGAACTTTATGCACCTTTAAAATGCCCTTACGGCATTTTTTCTTTCTTTTTTTCTTTTGTAGCTATTTGAGCTTGGCTCAGACCGATACGCTGAGCGCAGTGCGCACAGACAGCATTGCTTTTTTACTCCAACAAGATCGCCTCATTTTACGCAACAACCCTACCGGAAACGGTCGCATTGCTCACCTTTTTATCGAAGAAGATCAGAACGGTCATTTTCGCTGCGCTTCACCCACAACCGTTTTTGATTGGAATCACAATCCAGCCTTTAGAAGCAATTACTGGATCCACTACCTCGATTTAAAAAATCCATTTTTTCGACCGCGATTTCAGTGGTTTGGCTATCGAATCTGCCTCATTCATTTCATTGCCTTAGGCTGCAGTGTCCTGCTGCAACTGATTACCTTTCGACGCATCAATAAACGCATGCAAGAGAGTCGTTTTTTTAAGCGTTGGTCTTACCGCTTGATGAAATTACTGCTCTGGGTAGCCGTAGTACTAGGGAATGTACTGGTGTTTAGTGCCGTCGATTTCTATTACCAACAAGTGCATTTGCGCCAACACCGCATTGATGAAGCAAAGGGTTTCACGACGAAAAAACTGATTGAACTTTTACAAAATAAGACCGTCTTTGACACACAAAGCAGTCAAAAACTCGGCGTTGAACTGTATCGCAAATCAGGCAATACCTGGACAAGCCAACAAGAAGAAGCCGTCTTGTACTTTTCGATTGACAGCAATCAGCGGGCGCGCTTTTTAGGATCGCGAAGTGTGCTAGAAATACCGTCTTGGAAAGTGCACGAAAAGGCACAAAACCACTACATCGTATGCCGTCGGGAGGGCCCACATGGAAAAACACAATACGAATTGTGGTTGTTTAAAGGGAAGCAGTTACGACGCCAGACGCTTAAAACAAAAGATCCCTCTCGACATATTTTAGTGTATGTCAATGGTTACCGACCTGTTTCGAGCGCCCAAGACCCTGAAAAGGCCTTTGCTCAGCTAAGTCAAAAAGGATTGGAATACCCGGCCAGCGCCAATTTTATTTTCAACGAAGACCGCTATGCCTATTGGCACCGCAATCCAGAATTTTGTCAGAAATTAGAGGCCCATTTCAAACCCGATCTCTTATTATTTGCCGACGGTCACCATTCTGTAAGCAGCTCCAATCACCGATCACTACTGCGTTTTGCGGGCAGCGCAGCCCTTTACCCAAAACCTTGCCGCAGCGAAAACCACCATTGTTACTACACGACACTTTCGGATTCAAAAACAATTCGAACTTATGCCTTGTTGGCGACACAATCGAATTATGAAGGATTTATGGAACGCTACCGATCGGGGCAAATTGCTGGGCTTAATTTGTTGCAGGTACTCAATACCTATCCAGAAAAAAGCAAGAATGACAGCCTCGATATCGTGAGCCACAGCATGGGGCACGCCTACGCGATGGGCATGATGCAGGTCTTGAAGCATCGGATCAACTTTCGCTTTTATTGGGCCTTTGCACCAGAAAATCCTGTGGGGCGTTATCTAAACACCAAGCATTGGCGCGAAGTAAGGCAATTTGGAACACGGCTTTATGGACCACATCGACAAGCGCCATGTTTACAAGATGGTGTGGCGCCACAGCAACGCATTAAAGGACTTGCTTCCAAACAGCAGCGTTTCTTTCCGAACAAGGAGCGCAAGCACATGGGTTACTTTGCCTCGCATTACATTGGGTATTATACGTGGGTGTTTGATTAAAAACGCGTAGCCAGCGTCCATTTGATTTCGATGATTGAAGCGCCCACAGCACCATTGGCCCAATTGGCATCGTGCATTTGCACCCCTATTTTGCCCTGAACCAAACTTCTAATTTCTTGCTTGAGCCGACCCTCGCCCACACCGTGAACGAGCTCAAAGCGTGGTGAGCGCTGACTTAACTGCTGGTTAAAAAAGCGCTTAAATACGTCGATTTGAGTGCTTAATATTTGATGAGCAGACAAGCCCGCCGGAAGATTTAGCTGTTCGGCATGCAAGTCTAAACGAGCAATTATAGCAGCAGCAGGAAGTGTAGCATTAGACTTCACATGCGCTTCTTTTATGGGGATGCGATCGTGAAGAACAATGGGTTTTCTTGCCACAATTAGGGAAGCCTCTACACGCTGGGTAAAACCATGTTCATCTTCGACAAGATAAACCGTTCCGTCTTGGGCCAAAATTCGAAATTGACCCGCCTCGTACAACAAACTGACTGCTTCGCCAACCTGAAACATTACTGAAAACGAATGGCTTTGGTGGGCGAAATGCGCATGACGACCATACTTGGAATCAGTAAGGCCAACATGCAGGTCAGGAAGGTCAGGAGATTGACAGACAAAATGGAAACGAGATTGATTTCGATCGGAACGCGATCGAGGTAATAGACCTCTGGATCGAGTTGAAACCATCCGAAGTGCAACTGCACGTATGACAAACCAATTCCGATTACATTTCCGAAAAACAAGCCCCGTGCAATAAGGTATGCCGCTTGGTACAAGAAAATTTTGCGCACTGCCCAATCGCGCGTGCCGAGTGCTTTCAATAAGCCGATGAAAGAGGTTCGGATGACGATGAGCACCAGCATCGCCGAACCCACATTGATGATGCCGATTAACAGCATCAAAAATAAGATGATGTAAACATTGAAATCTAAGAAATGTAGCCAAGCAAACAAATCGGCTTCGGTATCGGTAATGGCCTGAACTTGCAAGAGCATTCCATCAAAAGGCTGAAATTCGATCTGTTCTTTGAGCGCTTTTTTGATGGGTTCGAGTTGCTCCCAGTTGTCAATGGAAACTTCGTAACCACTAATGAAATGACGCGCCGTGCCAATTCCTTCAGTACTTTGCACGACTGGCCCATTTTCATTGAGATTCACACACAACGAAGCGCTGTCAAGGAGTTCGGGCTTTTGTTTGCCTTCTTGATACCGGTAGGCTTTTACGCGGTAACAGGTATCGATGAGTTTCGCAATGCGCATTCCAGTATAAATATCAGGGCCCTGGCCCCAATCAAAAAGCAAGGAACTTGCATCGCCTTCGACCTGAACACGAAGGGTATAGCCTTGTATTTGGGTGCTGTCTTGATCGAGCTCGAGTCGGATTTTAGTCCCAAAATCGCTCATGGCTTGCACACCGTTTAAATTGCAAAAAACCACTTTTTGATCGTACTCTTCGAGTCCGGTTTGGTAGATGCCCACCACTTTAAACTTGCGTAACACAGGCTGGTTGCGTACGTAATAAACCGAGATTTCGTCGTTGAGTTTGTAATTGAGTTTGCGCGCTATTTGTGCCGACAAAACCAATTCACTCGCCTGCCCAGCACGCAACACACGCCCCGCTTTGAGGTGATGTTGAATGAAGCGCCAATCGTAGTACCCATCGACCCCTTTCATGACAACGCCTAAAATATCTTGGCGCTCGGTAATCGAGTCACGTCCCGTTGCCAATTGGATGGTATCGCTAAAACGCGCCGATTGCAACATGGCGGGTTTGTAGGCAACCGGAGACACTTGCCGAACACCGGAGATGTGGTGGTATTTTTTTAAAAATGAGCGGCCATCAAAAGCCTCGGCTTCAAAAATATGTGCAGAACCTGCCTTCGAAATGAAAAGTGGAGCGTTAAAACCTGTAATTTTGTCGCGCACTTCGTGCTGAAAACCTTGAACAATGGCTACCGTGAGCAAATTGACACAAATAGCCAAGGCAATGCTGATCACCGAAATGCGAACAATGGGCCTCGAAACCCGAAGACCTTGCAGCTTTTGCTGCACCAAACGACCCGATATGAAACGTGCAAATGACATGCGGTACTTAACAAGAATTCAAAAATACACAAAGCAATTGGCTTCTGGTGTCTTGAGCTTGTTTTTACTCGCATCTTGTGGGCTTTTCGATACCAATACAAGCCCTGCACATTTCCCTGTTGCCGAAACCATTGTGATCGAAGAAGATTCCTTATTGGTTCATCCGGTTTTAGAAGAAAGCCGCAGCGAAAAACCAGAAATCAAGCAAGTTCAACTCGGCATTGATCGCTTGCACCTTTTGGTCGATTCGCTTAAAGACTTGCGCATCGCGGTGGTTAGTAATCAAACATCTGTGGTCAATGGCACCCATTTAGTCGACACGTTATTGGCTTTGCAGTTTAAAGTGGTCAAGGTTTTTTCGCCCGAGCACGGCTTTCGCGGCGACCTCGATGCCGGCCAACACGTCGACCACAGCATTGACGAAAAAACAGGCCTGCCATTGGTTTCACTATATGGAAACAACAAAAAACCAAGCGCCGAACAATTGGCCGATGTCGACCTTGTTATTTACGATATCCAAGATGTCGGGGTGCGCTTTTACACCTACATTTCAACTTTACATTATGTCATGGAAGCCTGTGCCGAACAGCACAAACAACTTGTAGTACTTGACCGACCAAACCCAAATGGGCATTATGTCGATGGGCCTGTACTTGAGCCTGCATTTAAATCATTTGTAGGAATGCACCCTGTGCCAATTGTTTATGGCATGACCATCGGCGAATACGCCATGATGATCAACGGTGAAGGCTGGCTGCACAACCAAGTTAAATGCCAACTATGGGTCATTCCGTGTAAAAACTACAAGCACAAATTAAAATACACGTTGCCGGTCGCGCCTTCTCCAAATTTGCGCACCGATGCTGCAATTGCCCTTTACCCAAGCTTGTGTTTATTTGAAGCCACAACCGTCAGTGTAGGACGCGGAACCGAAACACCATTTGAAGTGTATGGCCATCCTAATTTCCCGAACACCGGATTTAGTTTCATACCGGTACCAATTGCTGGGGCCAAAAACCCCTTGCATCAAAACAAAGTATGTTATGGGTACCAATTGGGCCAAAGCATGAATCGGCGCTCTTACGAACTCAATTTAAGCTACCTCATCAATGCCAAAGAATTGTTAAGCGATAAGGCCGAATTTATCGATCAAAGTGGGTTTTTTAACCGCCTTGCCGGAACAGCTAGCCTCAAAGAACAACTCGACAAAGGATGGTCAGCGAAAGAAATTCGGGAAACGTGGCAGCCTGGCCTTCAAGCATTTTTGGCCATCCGAAAAAAGTACTTATTGTACCAATAAAACTTAGAGTTTTGCAGCTAACACCTGCGCTTCCATTTCTTTGGCATAGGCATTAAGTTTGGCCTGAACCTCCGGATCAAACGCACCAATGATGCGCGCGGCCAAAATTCCTGCATTTTTAGCACCATTCAGCGCTACTGTTGCCACCGGAATGCCGTTGGGCATTTGCAAAATACTGAGAATAGAATCCCAGCCATCGATCGAGTTAGACGATTTGATCGGAACGCCAATAACAGGTAATGAGGTCATGGAGGCCGTCATGCCTGGTAAATGAGCCGCTCCGCCAGCACCGGCAATAATTACTTTGATTCCGCGTGCGGCGGCTCCTTTCGCATAAGCGACCATTTTTTCGGGCGTACGGTGCGCAGAAACCACTTCGGCTTCGCACGCAATACCAAAGGCTTGCAATTGAAGTTGAGCCGCTTCCATGATGGGCCAATCAGAGCTACTGCCCATTATAATACCTACTTGAATCATGCGTCTGGGGTTTGAGAAGTTGTGGATTGACTCGACGCTGGCGTCGGTTCTGTTTGTGTTGGTGCTTCGTCTTCGACCGGATTGCCCGCAGTAACTTGCTGTTGAAGGTGGCGGGGCATCGGGTTGTAATGCACCGTGTTGTCGATGTCTGTGTAAAGTTGGTCGAGGGGCTCTTGAATGGCTTCTTCGGTTTCTTTGAGTAATTCTGAAACGTTGAGCTCGCTTTTCATGGCCTCACCAGATTTGCGGATTTCTTGTTGCAATTCATTGGAGGCATTGCGCACTTGATACAAGGCTTGTCCGAGGGTTTTGGCGATGCCAGGGACACTTTTCGAACCAAAAAAGAAAAGCACTACCACTACAATGATCAGTATTTCTGAACCTGCGACATCACTTAAGAAGAGCGGTAGGATTGCCATGCAGCAAAACTACAAAGAATTCGTCAAGATTGCTGAATTTTTCATGTCCGGAAAAAGTTGGAACCGTTGATTTGTTTACAAGGTGGCCAAAAGGGCTTGAAATTCGATTTCTGGCAAGCGTTCGAACGGACGATTTGCCTGCAGCATTTCTTGAAGACGCACTAAATCAGGAAATTGCCGCACTTCAAATTCATAGCGGTGCCAGGTCGAACCGATTTGTTGCCATTCAATAAACTGTGTCGGTGACAGAATTTGATAGAGCGACTTTCCATTCTCGAGTTTTCTGAACTGTGGGAATTCCATTTTGATTGTATCTTCGTACAAAGTTAACGAGCAATGGCTGAGATTTCAAGTATTGATAAAGAAATCCTGGAGTTGGCAAAAACCAATTTCAAGAGCAACCAACAACAACTCCTTAAATGGAACAAACAAAAACCCAAAGACCTTGACCAGCGCTTTCATTCGGCACACCAAAAAGAATTTGCAAAGCGCGATTGCCTGAATTGCGCCAATTGTTGCAAAACCACGAGTCCGATTTTTAGACAACCTGATATTCGGCGCATGGCCAAAGCACTGCGCTTAAAAGAAAGCCAATTGGTGGCCAACTACCTACGGCTCGATGAAGATGGCGATGGGTCGGCAATTCCCATGGTCCTCATGGCCACGCATGGGTGAATTGGAATCTGGCGAACTTGCTTTCCCCTCAGGCCATGCGACAAATGTTGTTGCTTTATGGGGATATGT
>JBDLQL010000008.1:0-100582 GCA_039800565.1 Bacteroidota bacterium
TTGCATTCTTCTCATGAGCTTTTTACCTTCCGATACGGCAAGTATTTTTCAATTTAAAGTCAACGACATCAACGGAAAAATCTTTGATTTCGCTACTTTAAAAGGCAAAAAAATAATGGTTGTTAATACGGCTTCTAAGTGTGGCTTAACTCCCCAGTACGAACAGCTTGAAGAATTATACACGCGCTTCAAAGACAAAAATTTTGTGATTGTAGGTTTTCCGGCCAACGATTTTTTAAGCCAAGAGCCGGGTAGCAACGAAGAAATTGCCAGCTTTTGCAAATTAAATTATGGGGTTACTTTCCCAATGATGTCAAAAATCAGTGTCAAAGGAAATGACATGCACCCGGTGTATCAATTCCTGACTCAGAAGCGCCAGAATGGCCTCGAAGACAGTAAAGTAGAATGGAATTTTCAGAAGTACTTGCTCGATGAAAATGGGCATTTAGTACGTGTCGTTTCGCCGCGTACCTTGCCAACCGATCCGAGCATTATTGATTGGATCGAAAAATAGTGCATTTCGTTGATATTATGTTGATAAATTCAAGCTTCTCGCTTGCTTTAAAGCCCCTGTCCTGAGGGGCTTTTTGCTATTTTTGTTAGAACGCTAAAAATCGAATTTAAACATAACAACGAAAACATGGCTGAAGACGAAAAGAGAGATAATTATTCGGCAGATAATATTCAGGTCCTAGAAGGATTAGAAGCAGTACGTAAGCGTCCTGCAATGTATATCGGTGACGTCGGCATCAAAGGCTTGCATCACTTGGTGTACGAAGTTGTCGATAACTCCATCGATGAGGCACTTGCGGGCTATTGTGATCGCATCGAAGTCTTTATAAACGAAGACAATTCCATCACAGTTACTGACAACGGTCGCGGAATTCCGACCGCAATGCATACAAAAGAAAAAAAATCGGCGCTTGAGGTCGTAATGACTGTATTGCATGCCGGTGGTAAATTTGATAAAGATACCTACAAAGTATCCGGAGGTTTGCACGGGGTAGGGGTTTCGTGTGTAAACGCACTCTCTAGCCACATGCATACGGTCGTACACCGTGAAGGCAAAGTCTTTGAACAAGAATATTCTATCGGAAAACCATTGTACTCGGTTCGTGAAATTGGTACTTCAACCATAACTGGTACTTTCCAAACCTTTAAACCAGACGCAAGTATTTTTGAAGATACCATTTACAACTACGATACGCTTGCGGCTCGTATGCGTGAATTAGCATTCCTAAACAAAGGCATAACCATCATTTTATCAGATAAGCGCCAACTCGACGACGAAGGCAATCCAATTAGTACCACTTACCATTCAGAAGGTGGTCTCAAAGAATTTGCTGCCTACCTCGATCGCAACCGCGAGTCATTGATTAGCGATGTCATTTACTTTGAAGGTGAACGCGAAGGTATTCCTGTTGAAGTTGCCCTGACTTATAACAATTCCTACACAGAGAACATTCAAGCGTACGTCAATAACATCAACACCCATGAAGGTGGTACACACCTTTCTGGTTTCCGTCGTGGCTTGACCAACACCCTTAAAAAATACGCAACCGATTCTGGGATGCTTGCCAAAGAAAAAATCGAAATCGATGGCGACGACTTCCGTGAAGGGCTAACAGCAGTGGTTTCCGTAAAAGTGGCCGAACCTCAATTTGAAGGACAAACTAAAACCAAACTCGGTAATCGCGAAGTAACGGCTCCAGTGAGTCAGGCCGTATCCGAAATGTTATCGGCTTACCTCGAAGAACATCCTTCAGAGGCAAAACTCATTGTCGAAAAAGTGATTCTTGCAGCGCGTGCACGCCATGCAGCGCGTAAGGCCCGCGAAATGGTTCAACGCAAAAATGTATTAACCGGATCCGGATTGCCAGGTAAACTTGCCGATTGCTCCGAAAAAGATCCGGCTGCTTGTGAAGTGTACTTTGTCGAGGGTGACTCGGCAGGTGGTACGGCCAAACAAGGTCGAGACCGTCATTTCCAAGCCATTATGCCGTTGCGTGGTAAAATTCTGAATGTCGAGAAAGCCATGCAGCACAAAATCTTCGAAAACGAAGAAATCAAGAATATCTATACCGCATTAGGGGTGCGTATCGGAACCGAAGACGATTCCAAAGCGCTCAACCTTGAAAAATTGCGTTACCACAAGATCATTATCATGTGTGATGCCGACGTCGATGGTTCACACATCGAAACACTCATCCTGACTTTCCTTTTCCGTTACATGAAAGAACTCATCGAAAAAGGATATGTCTACATTGCAACACCTCCACTTTATCAAGTGAAAAAAGGAACCAAAGCCGAATACGCTTGGAACGAAGATCAACGCGATCGCTTGATTCAGGAATTAAAAGGTGGCGGTAGTGAGTCTTCAGTCAATGTACAACGTTACAAAGGTCTTGGAGAGATGAACGCAGAGCAACTTTGGGAAACCACCATGAACCCAGAAAGCCGAACCTTACGTCAAGTAACCATCGAAAATGCGGCCGAATGTGACCAAATTTTCTCGATGCTTATGGGTGACGATGTGCCACCGCGTCGTGAATTCATTGAACGCAATGCAAAATATGCAAAAATTGACGCTTAATTCGCGTTTCAATCTATTTTTCAAACCGGCAAGCCTTTGGGTTTTGCCGGTTTTTTTGTGGGTGCTGTTTGCCTTCCAGCTTCAATCGCATTCTGGCGCGCTTGAAGAGGCTTGTCCGCAACCATTAACTGGCGAAGAGGTAATCCGTCATGCAGGATATACATTTTCCTACAATGAAGCGCACGAACAAGCCAATTGGGTGGCTTATTGCCTGACTGCTGCACATGCGGCAGGTGCCTTAGAACGTGCCGATCAATTTCGTCAAGACCCGAGTGTGACATCTGGAACTGCCACCGATGCCGATTATGCGAAAAGCGGCTATGACCGGGGGCATCTGGCACCGGCTGCCGACATGCGTTGGTCAGAACTGGTAATGTCAGAGTCCTTTTATTACAGTAACATGAGTCCACAAGTCCCTGGTTTTAACAGAGGTGTATGGAAACGCCTTGAAACACAAGTGCGCGATTGGGCGTTACAACTCGATTCGTTACTGATTTGTACCGGGCCAATTTTGCATGCAGGCTTGCCTCAAATCGGAGCCAATCATGTCAGTGTTCCTGAAGCCTATTTTAAGGCTGTACTATCGCTCAAAACAAAAAAAGGGATTGCTTTTGTGATTCCGAATGCATCGTCGAAAGCGGACTTAATGACTTTTGCGATCAGTATTGATCAGTTAGAGGCCTTACTTCACCGTGATTTCTTTTATCAATTGCCTATTCATACGCAAGAAATTTCGGAATCAAAACTTCAGGTATGGCCATAAAAAAACCGCCATTAAGCGGTTTTTATAATGACGTTGATTATTCGGATTAATGAATCTCCGCTTGATAAGCTGCAGCATCTAATAAGGCTGCAAATTCTGAGCTATCTGATACACGAACTTTAATCATCCAGCCAGCTCCATAAGGATCTGAATTGACCAATTCAGGGTTTGCCTCAAGTCCTTCATTAAATTCAATGATTTCACCAGACATCGGCATAAACAAATCGGAAACTGTTTTTACAGCTTCAACACTACCAAAAACTTCTTCTTGGGCAAGTGTTTCGCCAACTGTTTCGATTTCAACATAAACGATGTCACCCAATTCGCTTTGTGCAAATTCTGTGATTCCGATGGTAGCGACATCGCCATCCATTTTTACCCATTCGTGATCTTTTGTGTACTTTAAGTCTGCTGGAATATTCATGACAATTTTGATTTTGACAAATGTAAGAAATTTGTTCAAACCAACTATGGCCTTGACTTACTTTCCCAACAGATTGCTTAACTTTGCCGCATGACCATTGAGCAACACAAGGACCTCCAAAAGCGTATCGTCTCGATTCAGAACTTTCTTAAAATTGAAGAAAAGCGCCTGCAGCTTAACGAAGAAGAGCTCAAAACCCAAGATCCAAGTTTCTGGGACGACCCTAAAAAAGCCGAAGAAAAAATGAAAGTGATTCGCGGTTTAAAGTATTGGGTCGAAACGTTTGATCGCGTCAACGCAGCGGTCGAAGACCTCGATGTCATGCTCGAATTTGTCAAAGAAGGCATGACTGAAGAAGCAGAGCTCGACGCGGCGTATACACAAATTGTTTCCGAAATCGAAGAATTAGAGCTCAAAAACATGCTCTCTTCCGAAGAAGATTCCTTGTCAGCAGTTCTACAAATTACGGCAGGGGCGGGTGGAACCGAAAGTTGTGATTGGGCCAGTATGCTAATGCGCATGTACCTCATGTGGGGGCAAAAACAAGGCTATAAAATCACCGAGCTCAATTTTCAAGAAGGCGATGTTGCAGGTGTAAAAACCGTCACACTTGAATTTGAAGGAGAGTTTGCCTTTGGGTATTTAAAAGGCGAAAATGGCGTGCATCGCTTGGTCCGTATTTCTCCATTTGACTCGAATGCAAAACGTCATACAAGTTTTGTATCTGTTTATGTCTATCCATTGGTCGATGATCAAATCGAAATTAATATCAATCCTGCCGATGTCTCTTTTGAAACCTTTCGTTCGGGTGGGGCAGGAGGTCAAAATGTCAATAAGGTAGAAACGGCCGTACGATTGCGTCACGCACCTTCTGGCATTATTATCGAGAACTCTGAGTCGCGATCGCAATTAGCGAATAAAGAGAAGGCCATGCAATTATTGCGCTCACAGTTGTACGAACTCGAATTGCGTGAACGCATGGAAAAGCGCAACGAAATTGAAGCGGGTAAAAAGAAAATCGAGTGGGGCAGTCAGATCCGAAACTATGTCATGCATCCGTATAAATTGGTCAAAGACGTCCGAACAGGTACCGAGACTGGCGATGTCGATGCCGTCATGAATGGTGCTTTGGACCCTTTCCTGAAGGCGTATTTAATGCAATATGGTGCTTAATTTGCGCGCAAAACGTCTAGTGTTTGTTCTAACGCAATACCTCTTGAACCTTTCAGTAAAATCAAGCTGTTTTTGGGCGGATTTTCATTCAAGTAGGCGACTAAATCGGAAGTTGTTTCAAATCCGTTTTGATGTTGCGCTTTAAAAAGTGGCCCAACCGTATGAAAGGCTAGCTGATGCTGCTTTAAAAATTCAATAATTTTATGATGTTCAGCAGGACCATCGGCACCAAGTTCAAGCATGTCACCAAGCAAAACAAGCTTGTTTTCGTGTTTCATTTCTATAAATGAATCAAGAGCAGAAGCCATACTTGACGGATTGGCATTGTAACAATCGACAATGAGTGTGTTGCTAATTCCTTGTTCGACTTGTGAACGTTTGTTGGCGGGTACATACGCACAAAGTGCGCTATTTAGTGTATCTGGAGCAACGCCGAAATGCAAACCAATCGAAATTGCCGCTAAAAAATTGGTGAAATTGTATTTCCCAATCATTTGTGTAGCAAGCAGGGGCGAGCTGTAGTTTTCTTGCGACCATCGAAAATGAACAAATGGATTTAGGAAAGTGAGTTCCCCTCTAATTTCACCATTTTGTTCGCCAAAGCTATGGACTTTCACTTTTCTAGATGCAAGGGCATTTGTTAAAACGGCATCATCGGAATTGACAAATACAACTCCTGAATTGGCAGCGACGTGATCGTAAAGTTCACTTTTGGTTTTTAAAACACCTTCAAAACTTAAAAATCCTTCCAAATGCGCCTTGCCAATATTTGTAATGATGCCATGGGTCGGCCTGGCTATTCGACACAATTCATCGATATCAAAAGGCTTGTTGGCACCCATTTCAATGATAGCTATTTCGTGTGTTGAATTGAGACGCAACAATGTTAAAGGCACACCAATATGATTGTTCAAATTTCCTTCTGTACAAAGCACCTTGAATTGACACGATAGCGCACAATTAATGAGTTCTTTCGTGCTTGTTTTGCCATTACTCCCGGTAATACCTAAAACAGGAACATCAAAACGGTTGCGGTGTGCATTGGCGAGCTGTTGCAGAAACACAAGGCTATTTTCTACATAAAAAATGTGCGTTTCGTCAGCGTATTCAGCTTCATCGACGATGGCATACTTAGCTCCTGCTGCAATGGCTTGTTGTGCAAAAAGATTGCCGTTAAAATTGTTGCCTTTAAGCGCAATATAAAGGCAGTTTTTTGCAATGTTTCGGCTATCGGTGCTTACACCCGAGCAAGCGTCAAAGAGAGTCAACCATTTTTTCATGGTACAAAATTGCAAAAAAAAAAGCCCGATTGCTCGGGCTTTATCTATTTTTTGAAGGGCTCTTTTATTCTTTGAGATCAGTTCTGCGTGAACTTCCTATACGATCCATGGCACAACGGAAACCAATGGTTGCAGTTGCTTTGTCTTCGTCGAGGAAGCGGCGGTTACCTGCACTTAGCCAATAAGCGCGGTCTGCCCAAGAACCACCTTTGTAGACGCGGCTCTTGTCGCTGATTAAAGTTGTTGGCCAACCCGACTTACCCGCATTGATAAGGTCGTTATTCAGGTTGAAATTCTCGTGTTCACTTTGATACATGACCAATTTCGGATCACGGAGGCCACTATTGATTTCTTCTTTGCGTTTTGCATTGTTGTAATAGATTGAAGACTCTAAGTCGCCATCTAAATAATCAATGTAGTCGTCTTTACGGTAATTAAGGCGTCCTGCATTTTCTTCAACAGTCACATCTCTCCAACGTTGGCTACCTTTTGTAGTTGTAATGAACTCTGACAAACCGTTACGAAGCGTCATGATCCAAGTGGTGATGGTTGGGTCTGTGGTGTAAGATAAGAATTTACGCTCAAGGTATTCACGGCTAAATAATGCAGTGTCGATACCTAAGTATGCATTTGGTTCTTGACGGTCAAATGCCAATGCCATGAGTTCAAGAAGATCTGTCTTTTTAGCACCATCTTGAATTTCCATAGGAAGGTCTTTGTTAAACAACACGCGTTCAATGTAGGCAGATGCTGCTATTTTACGTCCTTGGTTGTTTAATGCGATAGCAGTATCGAGCATCATGTTTAACGTATCAAGGAACTCGAATTGCATGCGCTCTTGCGATGTAAATTGAGAGTTATTTGAAATGTAAGAACTTGATGGTGAGTTGAATTGGTATTTACGCGGGTCTTGACGCGCATAGACACGTGAATTCATTGGATTGTTATTGATCCCAGCAGCAGGAGCGCCTTGTGCACCAGCAGCTGTATCTGTACCTGTTTTTGAGCTGTCTTTTGTCGCATCCGCTTTACCATTTACATTTGATTGGTAATTTGAATTGGCATCTTGCGTGTATTTTTTGTTCGCATGTGCCAAATACTTCACACGTGCAAATTCATTCACAAACTCTTTCATGCCGTTGACATCATAGATGTTTTCGTTGGCTTTAACAGGTTTGTCGTAAAGCCCGTTTGGAACAAGAAGTTGTGTTTGGTATTTATTCCCACGGAATGGCATAAATTCTTCTGCAACTTCTGAAGTCATCGGACGGTAAACGTCCATTACCCATTCAGAAACGTTTCCTGCCATGTGGTAAAGACCGTAGTCATTTGGCCAGAAAGAGTCGACGCGATCTGTGATATCGGCACCGTCATTTAAACGACCAGCAACACCCATCATGTCACCTTTACCACGCATGAAGTTTGCTTGGATCGCACCGGCGAATTGCTCTTCTTCTTGACGCACGTAGTGTCCGTCCCATGGATAAATACGACGATCGTTGATGTTTTCAGAATTTGGATCAAGGTTTCCGATCAATCCTAATGCTGCAAATTCCCATTCTGCCTCCGTAGGAAGGCGGTAAGCTGGCAATAAAATACCATCTTCCATGCGTACAGGACGTGTTCCTAAACGGCCATTGTCGATGTCTGCATAGACTGGATCGTAGTTTTCTAATTGATAGGGGTCACGTGGAACGGCACGTTTCGTTTTTGCGTCAACTCCAGGTTTTGGTTTGTTGTCTTTGTTTAAGACATAACCACCTTCTGATTCGACATTGTAATTTCCGTTCAAATAGTTCTCAGTAGAGAACATATTTTGAGGTACAGAAGCGTACTTTTTGTCGTAATCAGCTTTGTTTGCTGCACCTACATCAGAACTACCTTCGTCCGCAAAGTGCCATTTCAAAATTCCTTCACGTACCAAAATTGCTTCGTTGACACGGTCAGTACGCCATTTACAGAAGTCGTTGGCTTGTAACCAAGATACCCCAACAACCGGATAGTCGCGGTAAGAAGGGTGACGTAAGTAATAGTTGACGTATTTTTCACGGTAACCGAGTGCCGTACGCCATGCAAGCGTATCTGGCAAACATTTTTTGTACACGTGTGGGTATGATTTGTTGTACACACGACGCATCCAATACATGTACTCGAGCCAATGGAAGTTGGTTACTTCGGTGCGGTCCATGTAGAAAGAAGCAACGGTTACACGTGAGGCACGTGCATTCCAGTCACTCATGACATCTTGTTCGGTACGCCCCATTGTAAAGGTACCGCCTTCAATCATGACTAAACCTGGTCCGGTTTCTTGCTCACGGGCGTCAAATTTTTCAAAACCACCATTTTTGTAGTTATTGAATTCCCAACCAGTAGCTGTCGAACGGTCTTTCGAACAAGCAGAAAGTAGCATTAGTCCGACTAATGATACTCCGAAGATGTTGTTGATAATTCGCTTCATAGTTTGCGTTTATAGCGTAAAGTACTTTTCTTGCGTTGGTTACACGATTAGAAAGACGGACAAGAAATCTTTCTAAAGTTTTTTGGTTTCTTTTTACATTTTAGGTTGATTCCCATTGAAATTTCATGAGATCCACCCGAAATACCATTTCCGAGTTTCGATACGGTTAAGTCATAACTGTATCCGACTTTAAATTTGTCTGTTGAAATACCTACTGATAAAATAAAGGCGTCACGGTTGCGGTACCACGCACCAATTGTGAAGTTTTCGTATTTGAGGTAAGCACCAATATTTAATTCTTGGAACCCATTTTGGTATTGGTAAATAATATTGGGCATTAACATGGTGGTACTTGAGTAACGCCCACGTTGACCTAATTTGATTGTTGCCCCCATATGGCCTGTAAAGCGCATTGGCAAATGAGAAGTACCAAGAATCATGGATTCGTCTGGGCGGTTCAAGTGATTGACAGCCATACCGAAATAGAAGTTTTTCGTAAATCCGACCATTCCGGCAGAAACATCGAAAAACCCGCGACGCCCATTACCACGAGGCACGTCGCCTGTTTGGTAAATGAATCCACGGCGTGGATCAATCATGTCTCCGAATGTAAGTTTGTCCCAATCAAGGAACTTTTGATAATAGGAAGCTTTTGCCCCGAACATCAATGAAAACTTGCGGTTGACTTTTAAATTATAAGAATAAATACCGCCAATCATGGAAGTTTGAATGGTTCCTTGCCCTTGCATGTCATGCATGGCTAATAAACCAAAACCTCCTGAAATATTTTTAGCATACGTGTCGTAAGCGGCTGCATAAGTCACGTAATTGCCTGTCAATTGAGGCCATTCGTTGCGGTAATTTAAGGCAATTCGAGGACAACCCGACGAACCTGCTAGGGCAGGATTTAAGTAGACCGGATTGGAATAAAATTGCGTAAAAGTAGGATCTTGCGACCAAGATATATTGCTCAATATCAAGGCAATAGAGCCTGCCAAGACAAGTAGCTTTGGTTTGACTATTTTCACGAACGATAGTTTTAGCACGAACAATCTAAACGATATTTAGGTTTCAAAGGTTACAAATATCGACTATTTATTCAAATAAATTAAATAAATTGACGTTTTTCTCGCGGTTTTAACAGCAACTTTTATGTTTTATTGTCATCGAATTCTACTTTTCTTTCTTCTTTTCATCCCTTCCTTTTTTTGGGCACAAGAAAAAGTGATCGTTCTTGATTGGTCGTCTTCAAAAACAGTCCAATGGGGTACGCAATCCTTTCAACTTGATGTGGTTAAAGGATTTGAACTCGATAACCGTGTTCCTTTTTATGCGTTGCGCGAAAAAACAACGATCAAGCATGCTGCAGTTGCGATTTTGAATCCAGTATACGAAAAATTACCGAACGCCCAGGTCGATGCATACCACACAATGGGAATGTCATTTGACACTACGGTGCAGCTTGATGCGAAAATTGTTTCAGATGCCGGTCAATTTTTCCTTTCTGTTTATGTATTACCAATTCGAATGACACCAAATGGGCTTGAGCGTTTGGTTTCTTTTGAGGTATCTATTCAGCCACTTTCTTCGCAAGGTATCCAGAAAGACTATGCCAGTCATTCGGTGTTGGCTTCAGGCTCTTGGTACCGAATAGCCGTCACAAAAGATGGTATTTACAAGCTCGACAAGGCTTTTCTAGAAGCTTGTGGCATTCAGACAGCAGGTTTGAATCCGGCACACATTCATATTTATGGAAATGGCGAAGGCTTGATGCCAGAACTTAATTCCACGCCACGTACCGATGACTTGGCTCAAAATGCGCTCTTTATTCAAGGTGAGGCAGATGGTAGTTTTGATGCGGCAGATTATGTATTGTTTTATGGATGGGGCCCGCACCGTTGGAATTTAGGAGCTGGGTATCAATACGATCAAACTCGCCATCCATATGCCGATCAAAGTTATTATTACATTCACATTGATGCTTCGATTGCGCCAAAACGCATTGTCGCAGAGACGCAAGTAATTGGTGTGTCAGACACCACAATTACGGCTTACGATTTTCGGGATATCTACGAGAATGACCTCGTCAACCTCGCGAAAGGCGGGCAGCGCTGGTACGGCGAAGAATTTGATGTAAACCTGACACAAACCTTTAATTTTTCAATCCCATCTGTTGTCGCCCTACCGGTGACATATAAAATCACTTATGCCAGTTCGGCGCGTGATAATTCCAATTCCATTGCGATTTCGCGAAATAACCAATTACTAAAAAGCAGCCCTTTAAGTTTTACTTCATCTGATTACATCCGAGGAACACTGAGCGTCATTGACTCGTTTCCAGTAGCAACCAATGCGTTAAAATTGCAAGTGAACCGCAGCAATCCGGCAGTGGTATTCTACCTCGATCGAATTTTAGTTAATGCGAAAAGAAACCTTAGCTTTTATGGAAGTCAGATGGGTTTTCGTGTGAGTAACTGGCCTTCAACAGCAGCAATTGCTACGTATCAACTTAGTAATGCGACGGCAAGTGGGTTTGTCTGGGATATTACTGACAAGCACAACCCGATACGGATGAACACACAATTGTTAGGCAGTGAACTGAATTTTACCAGCAATGCCGGCTACCGAGAATTTGTCTATGCTTCTGGCGCCTCCTATTTTACTCCTGATCGAATCGGGAATGTTGAACTTCAAGATTTGCATGGGCTTGATCAAGCGAATTACATCATTGTCGCACATCCTGATTTTTTAGTCGAAGCCAATCGTTTAGCGAATTTGCACCGTGACGAAGGCCTGACAGTGCATGTGGTCACGCCACAGCAAGTCTACAATGAATTCAGTTCCGGCATGCAAGATCCGGCAGCCATTCGTCGTTTTCTGAAAATGTTTTATGACCGTGCGCTAGCAAGTGACCCAACCACGAAGCCGAACTACCTCTTATTGTTTGGTGATGGAACCTATGATCCTAAAAACCGCTTGGTTAATAACAACAATTATGTGGTAACCTATCAAATGCCCAACAGCGAAAACAAAACCGATGCCATGGTGGTCGATGATTTCTTCGGTTTGTTAGATGACAACGAAGCGATGTCGGCAGCAGACATTCTTGATATTGGTGTTGGCCGAATGATTGTAAGTTCTGCCCTTCAAGCAAAGCAAATGGTCGATAAAGTGGCGCATTACATGAAAAATGGATCGAACTTATTTCCGGTCAATTCATCGTGTTGCATGGGGACTCAAACGGAAAAAACGTTTGGTGATTGGCGCTTAAAGTACATGGTCTTGACCGACAACCGTGAACACAATTACTTTATTGATACCGATGCCGAGCCTCAATACGCGGTGGTGCGCCAATTTAATCCTGAAATTAATTACGACAAATTGTACATGGATGCCTTCCCGAAAGAAGTGACTGCTGGTGGTGAGCGTTTTCCTGATATGGTGAAGGCGATCGATAATGGGATTCAACGTGGTGCGTTAATCGTCAATTACATTGGGCATGGGGGTGAGGTTGGTTTGGCTGCCGAACGGGTGGTTTCAATTGATCAAATCAATGCTTGGACCAACATCCATGCCTTGCATTTGTTTGTGTCGGCAACCTGCGAGTTTACGCGTTTCGATGACCCTGAGCGGGTGTCGGCTGGCGAATGGGTGTATTTAAACCCGAATGGCGGTGCTATCGCGATGCTGACAACGACACGATCGGTCTATTTTGGCGTCAACTCAAACATTGGTCAGAAGTACATTGAGCGCGTATTTAACCGCTACCCAGATGGCACCTCTTATACTTTTGGTGATATAGCACGCCGTACAAAAAATGCAGCCGATGCAAGCAGCACAAATAAACGAACCTTTACGTTAATTGGTGATCCTGCTTTGCGCTTGTCGATGCCGCGTTACCGAATCGTAACAGACAGTATCAATGGCCTTGATCCTACGGTCGAGTTGGATACACTTAAGGCCTTGTCAAAGGTTCGTATCAAAGGCCATTTAGAAGATTATTCGGGTGCAATTCTAACCACTTTCAATGGCGTCTTGAACCCTACAATTTTTGACAAAACAAAAACCTTAAGTACGTTAGGCCAAGATTCGGAATCGCCGGCTACGCAATTTCAATTGCAACAAAATAAAGTTTACCGTGGCCAAAGTAGTATTGTAAATGGTTATTTTGACTTTGAATTTGTGGTCCCAAAAGACATTGCTTTGAACTATGGTTATGGCAAAATCAGTTATTATGGCCAAAATGGAAGCACCGATGCGCAAGGCTATGATACCTTGTTAATTATTGGTGGCATTGATCCGAACGGAGTGAATGATGTACAAGGGCCTTCCATTCAGTTATTTATGAATCAGGAAAGTTTTGTCAATGGTAGCATTACCGACGAAAACCCGGTGTTGCTCGCAAAAATTCAAGATGAAAATGGTGTGAATACGGTCGGTAATGGCATTGGACATGACATCGTGGCGACTCTCGATGGGCAAACGGCAAGCCCAATTGTACTCAATGACTTTTATACTGCTGAGCTCAATTCGTATCAAAAAGGAGAATTGCGGTACCAGTTTTCAAACTTAAGCCCTGGCAAGCACCAACTGCAACTTAAGGTCTGGGACGTGAACAACAATTCGTCGCTTTCAACCATTGATTTTGTGGTGCAAGAAAAGCAAAGCCCGACACTCAGCCATGTCTTAAATTACCCGAATCCGTTTACGACACGTACAGAATTCATGTTCGAACATAATCAGTCTTGTAGTGCTTTAGACGTGCAAATTCAAATCTATACCATTTCAGGTAAATTGGTCAAAACGATCCAGCAAAATGTGCCGACACAAGGGTT
The DNA here is from genome assembly GCA_039800565.1 of Bacteroidota bacterium. GTDB lineage: Bacteria > Bacteroidota > Bacteroidia > Flavobacteriales_D > Crocinitomicaceae > UBA952. Next base: position 13,527 of record JBDLQL010000008.1, read on the forward strand.
TCGTATTTCTGGAATTTTATGGGACGGGCGCGATGAATTTGGCGACGAATTGGCACGCGGAACCTATATTTATCAACTTAAAATTCAAACCCCAGATGGTTTGGTTGCCACGCAATCTGAAAAACTAGTTTTGCTTAAATAATGAAGAACTATTTCATTTTTTCTATCTTTACACTCCTTATGAAATTGAAGCGCTTTTCTACTACTGTTTATTGTTTTGTTGCACTGACTTGCAGTTCGTTAGCTTGGTCTCAAGCACCTACCGGAGGCTCAGGAGTCACGGACAACGATTTGCAATTAAATACGATTACCACGTCCTTGCCATTTATGGCCATTACGCCTGACTCAAGAGCTGGTGGGATGGGCGATGCCGGAACAGCACTTAGCGCCAGTTCAACGTCTATTTATTGGAATACCTCATTGTTAAGTTTCGCAAAATCCAAGTCAGAAGTTAGTTTGTCGTATACACCGTGGTTACGTCAACTCACCAATGACATCAGTTTGTCGTATTTAGCAGGTTACCGTCAACTAAATAAAGTCCACTCAATTGGAGGGTCTCTTCGCTATTTTAGTTTAGGCGCCATTACCTTCACTGATGCCAATGGTTCGGTTTTACGAGACGACAAACCAAGTGAATTCGAACTAACAGGGGCTTACGCATTTAAGTTAGCCGATAAATTAAGTATTGGACTTAACGGTAAATTTGCCTACTCGAACCTGACAGGAGGGCTCACTGTGGCAGGAGTGAACACCAAGCCAGGGGTAGTAGGTGCAGCCGATTTGTCGTTTAGTTATTACAATGACGACGCAAAAATTGGACGCACCGATGGTATTTACACTTTCGGCATGACGATCAACAACATCGGAAACAAAGTGGCCTATTCGGAGTTGTCGCGCCGTGATTTTATCCCGATGAACCTTAAAATCGGTAACAGTTTTGTTGCAGAATTCGACGAATACAATAAAGTAACTTTTTCACTTGATTTACAGCGTTTGTTGGTTCCTACTCCAGCTAAATACGAACTCATTAATGGTAATTGGACCTTACTTTCTGGTATGAATGGTGATGTGGGTATCGTCAAGTCAATTATGCAATCGTTTTACGATGCACCAGGTGTCTTGGCAAATGATTCCAACGGCGATTACATTCAAAATCAAGATGGAAGTTACCAAGTTGTCAAAGGAACACGTCTGAAAGAAGAGTTGGCCGAAATCAATATTGCCACAGGTGTTGAATGGTGGTACAACGATGTGCTTGCATTACGTGGTGGTGTTTTTTACGAAAACAAAAACAAAGGAAATCGCCAGTTTTTAAACCTTGGTGCGACGCTTAAATACAATATGTTCTCTATCGACTTCTCGTATTTGGCATCGCTTAATGGCAAACAAAGCCCATTAGCTAACACACTACGTTTTACATTGCGCCTTAATTTAGGACGTTAATTGAATTCATGAAGCCAACATTCAGAATCGGATTCGGAGTCGATGTCCATCGCCTAGAAAGTGGCCACGAACTCTGGATTGGCGGCCTTCGATTAGAAGCAGAAAAAGGAGCCGTCGGGCATTCTGATGCCGATGTGCTGATCCATGCTATATGTGATGCGCTGTTAGGAGCATTGAACCTACGTGATATTGGCTATCATTTTTCGGACACAGACCCTCAATACAAAGGAATCGATTCAAAAATACTATTAACAAACGTATTCCAACTCGTAAAAACCAAAGGCTACGCAGTCGGTAACATCGACGCAACTGTTATTTTAGAAAAACCCAAAGTGAATCCGCACATTCCAGCAATGCAGGTTTGTTTGGCCGCACTTTTAGAAATGGATCACGAAGACATCAGTATAAAAGCCACTACACACGAGCGTGTCGATTCATTTGGCGAACATAGGGCCATCAAAGCCTATGCAAGTTGTTTGGTGTACAAGGTCTAAGGGACCAACTGTACATAAACCACTTTCTTGGTCTCAAAAAAAGTTTCTTTAAAGTAATCCGACAACGGATAAAGTCGAATCGGGTAACACAAGCCTTCAAGTTCTTCGGTAAGGTCACCCCCTTTCAGGTATAAGATCCCGTTCTTAAACGCATGTGTGTTTTTTGCTTTGCTTTTTCCTTTTACCCATTTTAAAAATTCGGGCATTTGGGTAACGGCTCTACTCACAATAAAATCAAAGCGATCTTTGATGCTTTCGGCACGCGCATGGCTCGCTGTTACATTCTTTAATTGCAAGGCTGCAGCCACTTCTTGAACCACTTTAATCTTTTTACCAATCGAATCGACTAAGTGAAACTGCGTTTCTGGAAATAAGATGGCTAACGGAATACCAGGGAAACCACCTCCGGTACCAATATCTAATACCGATGAACCGGGTTCAAACGAAAGTACTTTTGCAATTCCTAATGAGTGCAGCACGTGTCGCTCGTAAAAGTGTTCGGTATCTTTTCTAGAGATGACATTAATTTGGGCATTCCAGAGCATATAAAGCGCTTCTAATTGTTCGAATTGCGCAATCTGAATTGGCGTTAAGTCTGGAAAATAGGACAGAATTTGTTTCACGTCAGATGGTATCGCGGGTTTTTTCCATCATGGCCGCCAAAAAATCACGCGCTCTGAATAACTGGGCCTTGACCGTGCCGAGTGGCAACTGCATTTCTTCGGCAATTTCTTCGTAGCTCATTTCTTCAAAATAGCGTTTTTCAACGAGTTCGCGGTATTTAGGTTTGAGCTTCGAGACCAATAAACGCATGTGTACGATGCGTTGCCCATGAATGACGGTTTCTTCCGGATTCATGGTGTTGGAGCGTGCATCGATGCGCATGCGGTCGCCGTCATCGGTCATGATGCCTTTGTCGATGGAAGTGACTTCGATGCGTTTTTTGCGGATAAAGTCGATGCAATTATTGGAAGCAATTTTAAAAAGCCACGTACTAAACGCAAAACTTGGCGAATATTGATCGAGGCGGTTGAATGCCTTGCCGAACGCTTCAATGGTGAGGTCGTCGGCATCGTCGGCATTTTTGACCATTTTTAACATCATAAAGTAGATGGAATCACGATAGCGATCCATGAGTTCGGCGTAGGCGCTTTGGCTTCCGCTGCGCGCGGCGTCGACAAGGGTGAGGTCATGTTTGGCCTTGTCTGACAAATGCTCGTTTTCTACCATCTATAATACTTTTGTCGTTCTGAAATGTAGTACAATACTGGTAATAGTAGGCTATAGAACAAATCCCAAAATGGGAAAAACCGTACAAAGCTTGTTTCTTTAAGCTGGTACAGGCAGCGTCCTTGAAACCACCATTTGATCAGTAGTACGACCGCAAAAATGCTGGCTCCGAAAAGGGCAAAGTCGCGATTGAACAACAAAGGAAGGAAACAAAACCACATCAAAATGAGCGATAACGGATAGATTCCTAACAATAGTTTTTTAATAAAGCGATAACGGGCAGACGTAGCATAGTGTTTGGCCTTCTGACGAATCCAGCCAGACCAGGAGTCTGCGGCCGGAGAGCTGCAAAAAGAATCGGGATCGAGTTGAATGCTGTAGTTTTTTCGCTTGGCCGCTTCTTGAATAAATAAATCGTCGTCGCCAGGGGTGAGGGCATAATGGCTGCGAAAGCCGTTAACCGAATGAAAGACATCTTTGGTGTAGGCTAGATTTCGGCCAACCGCTTTGTAAGGCAAGTCAGCTAGTGCCATGGCATTGTAATTGACACCAGTCCAGGCGTTGTCGAAACGGATGAGGCGATTTAAAAAACCTTTGACACGTGTATATGGGCTGTACCCAATGACAATTTGCTTACTGCGGCTGTAGTGCGAAGCCATTTTGCGTATCCATTGATTGGAATGGGGTTTGCAATCGGCATCGGTGAGCAGGAAGTGATCGTATTTAGCGGCTTTTACGGCTAAGGTAATTGGAAGTTTTTTGCCTAAGCGAATGTGCGGATTTTTACTGAGCTCGACCACACGAAGGTTTGGAAATTGACGTGCAAAAGCGGTTAATATCCACGAACTATCGTCGATACTTTGGTTGTTCACGACAATTACTTCGAATTCTGGATAGTCTTGACACAAAATCGAGGGCAAATTGTCGTACAAATTATCGGATTCGTTTCGGGCAGCGATAATAATGCTAATTGGTGGCAGGGCAGTGGTTTCAGGGCTTTCTTGGCGCTTGTAAAAGGCCATGCGGGCGTAAATAAAAAAGACGTAAACGAGTTGGATGGCTGCAACGAAAGCAAAGCAACAAAACAGCGTGGTCCAAGGGCCAAATGTAAATGTAGGTACGAAGTTCATGAATCGACTACAAAGATGAATTCTCAAATCAAATACACGTATCTTTGTGACGAGTATTTTTCAACATTTTATGCACTTTGAACTTCTTCAGCGCGATTCAGCCTCAAAAGCACGACTAGGTCGCTTGCATACCGATCATGGTACCATCGAAACGCCCATCTTCATGCCAGTCGGGACTGTCGGCTCTGTCAAAGGGGTTCATCAGCAAGAATTACGAGACGATATTAACGCACAAATCATACTTGGAAACACCTATCATTTGTTTTTGCGTCCTGGTACTGAAATTTTAGAAAAGGCAGGAGGTTTGCATCAGTTTATGGGGTGGGAGCGCCCCATCCTGACAGATAGTGGCGGTTATCAGGTCTATTCATTGTCAGGTTCACGAAAAATTCAAGAAGAAGGCGTCAAGTTTCAATCACATATCGACGGAAGCTATCATTTTTTTACACCCGAACGTGCTATTGACATTCAACGCAGCATTGGTGCAGATATCATAATGGCTTTTGACGAATGCACCCCATATCCGTGCGATTACGCCTACGCCAAACGCTCTATGCACATGACGCATCGTTGGTTAAAGCGTTGTGTCGATCACATGGATGCAAGTGCGCCTAAATATGGTTACGAGCAAGCCTTGTTTCCGATTGTGCAAGGAAGCACCTACAAAGATTTACGCAAAGAATCGGCTGAAACCATTGCGTCATTTGATGCTGTCGGGAATGCCATTGGTGGTTTATCTGTCGGTGAACCCGACGAAGATTTGTACGAAATGACCGACTTAGTGTGTTCGATCTTGCCAACAGAACGCCCGCGCTACTTGATGGGTGTCGGTACGCCTGTCAATTTATTGGAGTGCATTGCACTCGGTGTCGATATGTTTGATTGTGTGATGCCAAGTCGAAATGCCCGACACGGCTTGCTCTATACTTGGGAGGGCACGATCAATATTAAAAATGAAAAATGGGCTGCAGATTTCAGTCCGATCGACGAAAACAGTTCAGTTTGGGTTGATCAAGTATATGCAAAAGCCTACTTGCGCCATCTCGTCAAGTCAGGCGAATATTTAGGCCTGCAAATCGCTACCATTCACAACTTGGCTTTTTACCTTGAATTGATGCGAATGGCTCGTGAAAAGATTGCTGCAGGTGAATTTACCTCTTGGAAAAACCAAGTAGTTCCTAAATTGATGCTGCGCCGTTAAGATGCTCAAGCGCATAGACCGCTATATCATCCGCAAATTCCTGAGTACGTTCTTTTTCATGCTCGGCCTCATTATGCTGTTGTCGGTCGTGTTTGATATTTCCGAAAAACTTAGTGAGTTTATTAGCAATAAAGCACCGCTCTCTGAAATCTTCTTTCGCTATTACATCACGTTTATCTTGTATTACGGGAACATCTATTCATCGATGTTTATTTTCTTGTCGGTGATTTGGTTTACAGCTAAAATGGCCCAAGACACTGAAATCATTCCGATTTGGTTTTCGGGCCGTCCGATAGCACGCTTCTTACGCCCCTATTTTATTGGCGCTACGGTGCTCACGTTATTCTCTTTGCTTCTGAATCACTTTATAGTGCCCCGAACCAACAAAGTGCGTTTGGCATTTGAAGAAAAGTATTACCGAGATGTCATGAATGTCAACGATTACCAAGCCGAATATCCAGGTAACGAATTGGTCTATTTCTCCAATTATTCGGGCAACGATCACCGCGTCCATGACCTTACTATCCAAAAATGGAACGCACAACAAGACCCTACCTATTTTTTGCGCGCCCGTTTTGCGACCAACGAACCTGGCACCAATAAGTGGGTACTCACCGATTATTATGAAAAGAGTTATGCCTTTCCGAAAGGACGTTTAATTCATGGAGCCCATAAAGACACAACATTTAGTTACCGGATTGATGAAATGGCACAACGAGAGAATGCGGCGCAAGCACTTACTTTTTCTGAATTAAAAGCGGCCATTGAACGTGAAAAACTAAAAGGTTCGACTTTGGTACCTGAGTTTCAAATAGAATTGTACCAGCGCACGTCATATCCGTTTGCGAGTTATATTCTTACCATTATCGGGGTGTCGGTTGCTTCTCAAAAAAAACGAGGCGGAATTTTTATCAATGTCGCCATTGGCTTGGCTTTAGTGTTGGTCTATATTTTTGCCATGAAAATGCTGACAGTTGCAGCCATTAAAGTTGGTTTCCCTGCGTTATTAGCTGTTTGGATTCCCAACCTTTTGTTTGCCGGAATTGCCTTTATTTTCTATAGATTGGCTCAAAAATAGCGCGCTATTTTTTCCAGATCGATGAGCAGCCCATCCGTAGCGGCGAGCACCTTATTATGAATGGCTTTCGCCTCTATTACATGTTGCGTTTCGTCCGCGTAGCGCGAAGAAAAATGGCCCAAAAGTAAATAGGTGCAATTGGCGTTTTGTGCTTGTTGGGCCGCTTGCGCTGCTGTGCTATGAAAGGTCACTTTTGCGCGTTCTTTATGCTGTTCGGTAAATGTAGCCTCGTGATACAGTAGCGTGGTCCCTGAAATCGCAGGTAAATAACTTTCAACAGCCTTGGTATCGGAACAAAACGCGTAACTCAAGGGTTTCTTGGCTGCAAGCGTAAAATCTGCATTTTTGTAAATGCGGCCATCGCGCTCGATATCGAGACCTGCTTTGAGTTTGTGGTAATCTTCAATCAATAAGCCTGCTTCTTGAATTGCTTCTTGTATAAGGTGTCTTGGTTTTTCTTTTTCAAGAATGCGGTACCCAAAAGTAGGGATGCGGTGTTTGAGCGCAAACGCTTCGATTCGAATCAAGTTGTCTTCGAACACACAAGTTTGTACGCTCGGATCAACGACTTGAAATTGAATGTCAAAGGTGAGGGGATGGCCACCTGCTTCCAAAAATGCGCGAATTAGGTTTTCGAGCCCTGCTGGCCCATAAATGCTGAGTTTTTTATCACGACCAAGCAAGTGCATGGTGGAAAGCAAACCCGGCAAGCCAAAAAAATGATCGCCATGTAAATGTGAAATACAGATGTGCGCAATGCGTTGCAGTTTGATGCCGTAGTTGCGAAGTTGTTGTTGGGTGCCTTCGCCACAATCGATCAGAATATGACGTTCGTTGCAATTGATGTATTGGCTTGTTGGCTGTCGCCTGCCCGTGGGTAGGGCGGCCCCGGAACCTAAAATATGCACACTAAAACTCATGAAGCGAGCAAATCAAAAGCCTCTTCTTGGTTTGGTGCGATGCTAAGAACTTTGTCGAGCTGAGCAATTTCTACCATTTTTTGAACGTGATCTTGGAGTCCGGAAAGGGCAAAGCCACCGTTGGTGTCTTTGCACAGTCGATTGGCAATTAAAATGGCCGACAAACCCGATGAGTCGCAGTAGCGCGTTTGGCTGAGGTCAAGGACCATATAATTGGTACCCAATTTATGTAATTGTAAGAAATGACCTTTTAATTCGGGTGCATTGCTCGCATCGAGCTTTTCGACGTTGGCGCGAACAACAACGACTTTTCCGAGGGGTTCGACTGAAAAGTTCATGGCATTGGTTTTGCCAAATGTAACGAATTTATCGTTCGATTTTTGCGGCAAGGAGATAAATCGCAGCCATTCGAACCGCCACACCATTTTCGACTTGATCAAGGATGATGCTCTGTTTAGAGTCGGCTACATCGGAGGTAATTTCGACGCCACGATTGATCGGACCAGGATGCATGACGATAATTTCTTTGGACAGGCTATCGAGTAGTTCTTTGTTGAGCCCAAATAACAGGGCATATTCGCGAAGGGAAGGGAAAAACTTGATGTCTTGACGTTCGAGTTGGATGCGCAACATATTGGCAACATCACACCATTCAAGTGCTTCGCGCAAATTGTGCGAAACCTTGACACCTAATTGTGAAATGTATTTCGGGATTAAAGTTGTGGGGCCGCAAACCATCACTTCGGCTCCTAGTTTTTGCAAGCAATAAATGTTGGACAACGCCACACGTGAATGCAAAATGTCACCAACAATGGCAATTTTCTTGCCTTCAAGCGTGCCTAATTTTTCACGAATTGAAAAGGCATCGAGTAAGGCTTGAGTGGGGTGCTCGTGGGTGCCGTCGCCGGCATTGATGACACGTGCTTTTACTTTTTTCGATAAAAACAAAGCCGCTCCCGGATTGGGATGGCGCATCACGACCATATCTACTTTCATGGCCAAAATGTTGTTGACTGTATCGGTAAGCGTTTCACCTTTTTTTACAGAACTACTAGCCGCACTAAAGTTAACGGTATCGGCCGACAAGCGTTTTTCAGCGAGTTCAAAAGAAAGGCGCGTGCGTGTCGAGTTTTCAAAGAAAATATTGGCAATGGTGATGTCACGGAGTGAAGGCACTTTTTTAATAGGCCGATTGATCACTTCCTTAAAGCGCGTAGCCGTGTCGAGAATCAGTTCGATGTCTGATCGGGTTAGGTCTTTAATTCCGGTTAAGTGATCAACGCTTAGTGCTTTCATTTTCCGTCTTTGGTGTAGAGTAATACTTGATCTTTTCCTTCGGTTTCTTTCCATTCAACCGAGACACGTTCTGAAATGAGGGTGTCTACAGTTTTGCCCACGTAATCGGCTTGAATGGGTAAGTCACGTCGGAAACGACGATCAATGAGTGTCAGTAATTCGACTTTAGAAGGGCGACCAAAAGTCAGGAGCGCATCGAGCCCTGCACGAATGGTACGACCCGTGTATAACACATCGTCTATTAGAACCACTTGTTTGTTTTCGATGCTAAAATCAATATTGGTAATACTCGGTAATAAAGGTGTTTCACGTCGGCGAAAATCATCACGGTGAAAAGTGATGTCGAGATTTCCGACGATGATTTGATGACCGAGAATGGTTTCGAGTTGGCTTTTGAGGCGGGCTGCAAGGTGAATACCACGTGGTTGTAAACCAACCAAAACGGTGTGTTCGAACTGGTCGTGGGATTCAATTAATTCATGGGAAAGGCGTCTGACTGTGAGCTCAAGCTGAGTAGGATTCAGTATGATTTGCTTTTCCATTAAGGCAAAGATACCATAAAATTGTCAGGATTTAAATCGCTTAACAGGAAAAAACTTCCGGTAATCCAAAGCAGGTCTTTTGGCTCTAGCTTTGGCATGATGTCCTGTAGGGCAAGATTTAAGCCTGAATAGACCTTCTGAATTCCAAGTAGTTCAAAGTCGGCCTTGGTTTTACTCCTTGGATTTCGAAATAAACACGCAAAAAGCTGCGCGTTTTTAGGAAATACTTCAAGTAATTTTTGACTGTCTTTATCAGACGAGGCCCCATAAATAATATAAAGTTGCGTGAAGTCCATTTCTTCAATAAGTGCCAAACTTGCGCGCATCCCGGCTTCATTGTGCGATACATCTGCGATGATGCGCGGCGTTTCTTGGAGCAAACTTAAGCGCCCAAAAAATCCTGTGTTTTTAGTCAAGTTTTTGATGCTGTTTTCGATACACGTTGCTGTGCATGGGAATCCAAGGACATCAAGTGTGACAAGAGCGGTTCTGAAATTTTCAGCCTGGTAGCCTTTTAGCTGGATTGGGATTGGATGGGTAATTGGGGTTTTGTAGGCAAAATGCAATGGGGCTTTTACCTCTTGTGCCGCGTGTTCAAAAACCGAATGGATTTCTTCTTGTTCGGTTCCAATGACACATGGCGTTTGCGCCTTGATGATACCCGCTTTTTCGGCTGCAATCAAGGCCAAGCTATTGCCTAGAAATTGTTCGTGATCAAAACCAATTGAAGTAATGACGCTGCACTTAGGGTGGATGATATTCGTTGCATCGAGGCGGCCTCCCATCCCGGTTTCAATGACCAAAAAATCACAATTTTGATCCTGAAAATAACGCATAGCTAAGGCAAAAGTGAGCTCAAAAAAACTGGCCTCACTGTCGTGCAGTTGTACACGAATGTGTTGGCAAAAATCGATGACGATGTCTTCTTGAATAGGGTGGCCATTGACGCGAATGCGCTCAGAAAAATCATAAATGTGTGGTGAGGTAAATAAACCGACACGGAAGCCTTTTTCTTGCAATAAACTAGCACAATAGGCTGCAGTAGAACCTTTTCCGTTGGTGCCAGCAATATGTATGCTCGGGATGGCATCGGCTTCAATTTCGAGTTGCTTAAACAGCAATTCGACGCGTTCGAGCCCCGGTTTATAGGCGCTTGCGCCAACTTGTTGAAAAGCCGGAAAGCGTTCAAATAGCCAATTGACACATTCCTGATACGATGTCATCGGACGAGAATAAAACTCAATACCCCAGCCAAATAACCAAGCAACGCAATCCAAGCTATTTTTTTGAAGTACCAAGTAAATGAAATGTGTTCCATTCCCATCGCAACGACACCAGCTGCTGAACCAATAATTAAAATGGAACCACCTGTTCCGGCACAGTAGGCGATGAGGTGCCAAGTAGAATGGTCTATGGCATCTTGAAACATACTCATTGAAGCGGCGACCAAAGGAACATTGTCAATGACGGCCGAAGCGAGGCCTAATCCAATAATATAAAGTTCTTTAGAAAGTCCAGTTTCTAAGACTTTCGCTCCGAATTGTGCGATGGCACCAATGTGTTCGAGGGCAGCAACGCTCATTAAAATTCCTAAGAAAAATAATATGGAAGGCATTTCGATTTTGCTTAGTGCTTTAAAGGTAGGGCCAATCGGAGGGCTTTGTTCGATTGAACTGAACTGCAGTTTTCGTTTGCTGATGGTTTCTGCAAGAATGGCAAAGCAAGCCACGGAAAAGAGCATTCCCATATAGGGGGGTAGGTGTGTCAGGGATTTAAAAACAGGAACAAGCACAATAAAAAAGAGCCCCATACTAAGCATCAGTCGTGAATGAGGTGTTCTATCGGCCAGGCTTGGTGCTTCTATTTTTTGTTTAAAAACCGGAAGAAAACGCGCAATGAATAACGGAACAATCAAACTTACGAGTGATGGAATGAGCAGGTGTTTGATCAATTCAATGGTCGTCACTTTTTGGCCTATCCAAAGCATGGTGGTGGTGACATCGCCAATAGGCGTCCAGGCACCGCCAGCATTGGCTGCAATGATGACAAAACTGCTTATCCAAGTACGTAATTCGTGGTTAGGAACCAATTTGCGCACGATAGATATCAAGACAATAGTTGCGGTCAGGTTGTCGATAATAGCCGACAATCCGAACGCAAAAAGGGAAACAACGACGAGTAATTTGTAGCTATTTTGAATGGCAAAAAATTGTTGAACCGCTGAAAAGCCATCGAAATAGTCAATGAGTTCAACAATAACCATGGCGCCCATTAAAAAGAAAAGAATTTCTGCAGTGCTTCCGAAATGGTGTAAAAGGACCTGATTGAGTTCAATTGTGTTGCTGCTATTAAAAGCTACAATTACCCACGAAAGCACCATCATGAGCAATGCTGGGATCAGCTTGTCGATGCGAAGCCATTGTTCTAGAGTAATGGCAATGTAGCCAATACCAAAAATCAAGGCAAGTGTCAGGGCCATGTTAAACGAGTTGTTTCAGCGCAATTTCAAATGCTGCTTTGGCAATACCTGTTTTAGCGGGATGTAGTGCATGTGTTTTTTCTAGTGCCTTCAAAATGGTTTGGCTGGCATCTTCAAAAATGGCTGCGTCATCTAGCGTTTCAAGGTCAGAACTCATGAGGTAAGCAAAGACACGGGCCATGCCACAATTGGCAATAAAATCAGGAATAAGAGCAAGCTGTGCGTCGGCTCTTTCGGCGATAGGCCCAAAGAAAATTTCAGGATCTGCAAATGGTACATTGGCTCCAGATGAAATGACTTGTACTCCGGCAGCCACCAGTTGATCGAGTTGCGAAGCTGTAATCATGCGGCTGCCGGCACATGGAATAAAGACATCGGCTGGGGTCGACCAAATTTTAGCATTCACTTCTTCGTAACTGAGTAATGCATCGGCCCGCAATTCATTTCCGTTTTTTTGCAAAAACAACGCTTTTACGGCTTCGAAATCCAAACCGTTCTGGTCAATAATTCCGCCAACACGGTCAATAATTCCGACAATTTTAGCCCCTTTTTGTGCTAAATAATAAGCGGCAGCTGCGCCAACATTTCCCCAACCTTGTACAATGACACGTTTGCCGGCGAGTTCACCTCCCCATAACGCATAATAATGTTGTATGGAAGCCGCGACTCCATAACCGGTAATCATGTCAGCAACCACATAATTGCGCGCTAAATCAGGGCTGTATGTAGCGTTGTCTAGAATTTTAGATACACCACGTTGCAGTTGGCCAATTCGTTTGATTTTTTGATCTTGATTGGGTTGGAAATGCCCATTAAACACCCCTTCTTGCGGGTGCCAAACGCCACAGGCTTCGGTCATTGGAATGACTTCGTGTATTTCATCGACATTGAGGTCGCCACCTGTTCCGTAGTAGCTTTTAAGCAATGGAGAAACGGCTGCAAACCAGCGCTTTAATACAGCTTCTTTGCGTGGATCTTTCGGGTCAAAATTGATGCCAGACTTGGCGCCACCAATGGCAGGGCCAGCCACCGTGAATTTTACTTCCATCGTTTTGGCCAACGATTCGACTTCGCGTTTGTCGAGACCTACACGCATGCGCGTGCCACCTCCGGCAGCTCCTCCTCTTAACGAGTTAATAACGATCCAACCTTCTGCTTCTGTTTCAGAATCTTTCCACTCAAAAACGATTTCAGGGCGTTTTTTCTCAAATGTATCTAATAGTGCTTTCATGTGCGATTTGTTGCCACAAAATTAGGGATTTGTGGCAGATGATTTGTTGCCACAAAATTAGGGATTTGTGGCAGATGCGGGCGAAAAAAAGTCGCTTGATTAAAAGTGTTGATGTAAAACCCCCGTGCATAAAGCTTTACTTGCACCTGTAACACTTTCGATTGTGGTGCTTTCGCCTCTTAAGTGACGCGCCCCTAGAAACGCAAAAATGAGGGCTTCTTTGAAATCAATGAGTTGTTCATCAGGGATCAAGAGTTCGGCTTTGCATGCATGTTGCAAGGCCTTGATCAGTAGCGGATTTTTTGCACCTCCGCCCGTAACTAGTATTTTTTGACACGATTTCGGAACCTGACAAGCAATTTGGTGGGCACAATGTGCAATATGAGTTGCGAGTTTGTCTGCTAAATTAAGCGACTCAAAATGAGGTAAGTAATTTTGTGAGAGCCACTCACTACCTAAAGATTTTGGTCCGCTTTGTTGGTAATAGTCAAGCTGATTTAATTGCGCAAGTACGACTTCATTGACTTGCCCTTGTTGGGCAAGTTCTCCATCTTTATCGTAGTTTTTTCCGATGGCTTGCATCCACAAATTCATGGGTAAGTTGGCGGCACACAAGTCATAAGCGACGACCTTACTCTGTTGTTGAAACGAAATGTTCGCAAAACCACCTAAATTCAAAAATGCGTCGGCTTTATTGTGAAACAATTGCAAATCACCAATCGGAACTAATGGTGCACCTTGCCCACCAGCAATGACATCCAAACTTCGAAAATCACTAATAACTGGCAACTGACAGGTGTAAGCCAGTGTTGCCCCACAACCAATTTGAACGGTAAAGCCACGTTCGGGCTGATGGAAAATGGTTTGCCCATGCGATGCAATGGCGTCTATTTCTTGCTTTGGAAGGCGGTGTTTTTCAATAAAGGCCTCAACTTGCTGAGCATAGTAAATTCCTAATTGATGATGCAATTCAAACAAATCTGGGCTCGCTAATGAGGTGGCATCGCGCAGTTGTCTTTCAAGGGTTGCCGGATAAGGAATGCTTTCTGCTTGAATCAATTTAAATTCAACAGTTGGACTGCTTGTAAAGTCAAATGTAACATACGCGATATCTAAGGCGTCAAGTGAGGTTCCGGACATCAGTCCGATCATCTTCAGATTATATAAATCGATTGCTTTCAAAGCTTAAGGAATTCGCTTATTTTTGTCAAAATTAAAATTAAATCAATCACCATGAATTTTGAATTAACCGAAGAGCAATTGGCTGTCAAAGAAGCAGCACGTGATTTTGCACAAAATGTCTTGAAACCTGGCGTCATCGAACGCGATAATGCTCAAAAATTTCCGGCAGAAGAAATCAAGCAACTTGGCGAACTCGGATTTATGGGCATGATGGTTGATCCAAAATACGGAGGCTCGGGCATGGACACACTTTCTTATGTGTTGGCCATGGAAGAAATTTCAAAAGTCGATGCCTCGACTTCAGTCTGTATGTCGGTCAATAACTCATTGGTGTGTTGGGGTCTTGAGCAATTTGGCTCAGAAGATCAAAAACAAAAATACTTAGTGCCACTTGCCAAAGGTGAAAAAATTGGCGCGTTTTGCTTGTCTGAGCCAGAAGCTGGTTCAGATGCAACATCGCAACGCACGACGGCTGTAGACATGGGTGACCACTACTTACTAAACGGAACAAAAAACTGGATCACCAACGGTTCTTCAGCTTCTGTGTATTTAGTCATTGCACAAACCAATCCGGAACTAGGCCACAAAGGAATCAATGCGTTAATTGTAGAGCGTGGTATGGAAGGATTTGTCGTTGGCGCAAAAGAAGATAAGATGGGTATTCGTGGTAGTGATACACATACCTTATTGTTCAACGATGTTAAGGTGCCAAAAGAAAACCGCATTGGTGAAGATGGATTCGGATTCAAGTTTGCAATGAAAACGCTTTCTGGTGGTCGCATCGGTATCGCTTCTCAAGCGTTAGGAATTGCAGCCGGTGCGTTTGAATTGGCAACAGCCTACAGCAAGCAACGTCAAGCATTCGGAAAAGAAATTTACAAGCACCAAGCCATTGCCTTTAAATTAGCAGACATGGCTACTGAAATTGAAGCCGCTCGTTTGTTGGTTTACCGCGCTGCACTTGACAAAGATGCCCATCGCAACTACGACCAATCGGGCGCCATGGCTAAATTATATGCCTCTAAAGTGGCCATGGAACAAACCGTTGAGGCGGTTCAAATTCATGGTGGATACGGTTTTGTAAAAGAATACCATGTCGAGCGTTTAATGCGTGATGCAAAAATTACGCAGATTTACGAAGGAACCTCTGAAGTTCAAAAAATTGTCATTTCTCGTGGAATTTTAAACGCCTAATTCCTTGCATATGTTAGCACCTTTCAATTTGCAAAAATGGATCGATGAGAATCGCGATCTGCTCAAGCCACCGGTATCGAACAAGAATTTATACAAAGAAGCCGGAGATTTTATTGTAATGGTTGTTGGTGGCCCTAATGCCCGCAAAGACTACCACTTCAATGAAAGTGAAGAGTTGTTTTATCAAATCGAAGGAGATATTACCGTTCGTATCCAAGAAAATGGCCAACCCAAAGACATAACCATCCATGAAGGAGAACTGTTTTTGTTGCCAGCCAATACACCGCACTCTCCAATGCGTGGCCCGAATACAGTTGGGCTTGTCATTGAAAAAGTGCGTGTAGGTTCTGATTTGCAAGATGGCTTGATGTGGTTTTGTGAAAAATGCAATAACCACTTAAAGACCTACCGTTTTCCGTTAAACAACATCGAAAACGACTTTTTGCCACGCTTCCGTGAGTTTTATGGCTCGGAAGAAATGCGTACTTGTTCAGCTTGTGGGCATGTGATGGAAGTCGATCCGAAGTTTGTGTAACGTCAAAAAATGACACAAAAAAAAGCGCCTCAAGGGCGCTTTTTTTATTCTTATTGTTTGATTTATTGTTGTTTGAAGGTCAAGCGGTGTACATCACCCGTTTGAAAAAGTTCCTCAACCAATACCAATTCTTTGCTTTTAAGTTCTTTAATACTGTATTCATGTGTGGCATGAACGGTAGCTGTGTCTTCGTAAAACAATACGCTTGTCTCGTCTTCGCCGAAAGTCCATGTGCCATGGCTGTATGTTCCTTGTAATTGGCCAAGTTCATTTGTAAAATTCGAAATCGAATACGTTCCGTCTTTGTCAATGGTCATTTTACTTGTAACTGTAGCATCAAAAACATTGTTGCCATTGAGGTTGTAGTCACTTAATTTCCAATCATTACACAAACGTGCTTTGCGCGTTTGAATGGAAAAATGAGGACCTTCTGTATATTTTGAACAAGAGCTAGCAACGATAAGAAGAAGCGAAGCAGCAAGGAGCGATTTTTTCATGTGTTCTTTTTTTCAAATGTACTACTTTTTTTGAACAACAAAAAAGCCACCCAAAAGGTGGCTTTCCAAATAGACTGAGTTCGATTACTGTGCAGTATACGTATAAATAACTGTTTCAGTTCCGTTCACTTCTTTCAACTTAAGTTCTTTGTTAGCCAAACGAACAATTGTTGCAGTGTTTGAACCAGACTGGCCTGTAACGGTAGTGATCAATGACAATTTATCGTCTGAAAACGCCCATGTACCTGTGAAGTCATCTGTGTAGTTGAAGCCTAAATAACTATATGCTACATGAGTAGCATACGTACCCGCTTTGTCAATGGTCATGGTTGTGGTAAGACCTGTAAGGTCATCTGCAACACCATTTGTAGTTTGGCCAGTTAAGCTCCAAGTTCCTTCAAGACGTGCTTTTTTAGATGATAAAGCAATTCCTGGTCCTTCTTCATATTTACCACAAGAGGTAAGTACTGTTGCACTCAATGTAAAGAATGCCATTCCGATAACAACTAATTTTTTCATATTTCAAGTTTTAACAAATCTAACTATTCGGGTTCAATTTCGCAAATGTCCCTTATTTTTGTTTTATGAAAATGAGTTACCTACTTTCCGTTGCGCTTTTAGCGGCGTGTCAAGCTTCTCCGAACGAAAAAACGGTCAAGCATTCAACCGAATCAACCCTCATAAAACCTCCTAAAGCCAATACGGTCATAACATTGGGTGTAAAAGGAATGGTTTGTCAAATGGGTTGCGGCGGAAGTATCCGAAAAGGACTAAAACAAACGGGTGCTGTTGAACGTGTTCAGGTCGAATTTGTAAAGTCTCTTGAAGAACAAAAAATACAAGTTTATTACGATCGCACCAAAATTGCACCGCAACAACTGATTCAAATTCTTGAAAAACTCAATGACAAGCAATTTTCAGTCAGAGAATTATCGGAACCAAGTACACTATGAAACTCCATCACCGCACGTTAGGTAGTGGGAAACCTTTCATCATTTTGCATGGCTTGTTTGGATTTTCAGACAACTGGCAAACGCAAGCAAAGAAATTTGCAGATTATTACCAGGTGTATTTAATTGACTTGCGCAATCATGGTCATTCCCCGTGGTCTGACGAGTTTTCGTATGAACTCATGGTGGCCGATTTACACGATTTTATTACCGAACATCATCTCGAGCGTCCGCTTTTGCTCGGCCATTCCATGGGCGGAAAATTAGCCATGCACTATGACCAAAAGTACCCAAATACGCTAGAAAAACTGATTGTCGTTGATATGGGCGTCAAGGCTTATCCTTCACATCATCAGCACATACTAAATGCCTTTCGCGAAATAAAGTTGGACGAACTTACAGCCAGAAGTCAAGCTGAGCAATTATTAAAGACGTTCGTTGACTCTGAAGGTGTTCGACAGTTTTTATTGAAGAACCTTTATTGGATTGAAAAAGGGAAGTTAGCTTGGCGTGTAAACTTTCCGGTCCTTGAAGCGGCGATGGACGAAATATTAAGTGCATTGCCTGCAGGAGAGTCGTTTACTCCGACTTTATTTGTCCGTGGCTTGCTTTCAACTTACATTCTTGATTCAGATATCGAGTTGCTTGAAGCCTATTTCCCAGATGCACAATTTGCAGACATTCCCAACGCAGGTCATTGGGTACATGCCGAAGCGCCTGATGCGTTTGTAGAAGCAGTTTTAGGATTTTGTTTGCGTTAGTTTGCAGCACGCAGGCTTAAAAAATAAACATAAAAAAAGGGGGCTTGCGGCCCCCTTTTGTATGAAGAATGGATTCTTAGTTACGAACCGCTAATTTCTTGCTTACTTTAACACCGTTAGCAATTACGCTAGCCGTATACATACCGCTTGTTAAGTTGCTTGTGTTAACTGTTACGTTTTGTGTTCCAATGACACCAGTGCGTGTTTCTGTTGCAACAACTTTACCAGTCATGTCTACAATCGTAACAACCACATCAGATGTGTTTTTCACATTGAATGAAAGTGTCGTTGCGTCAGATGCAGGGTTTGGTGCGACTTCAAGACCGAATGAAGCGATCTCTTCGTTCAATCCTAACGCAGGATCGAAGTTCATACGAACCATTGGTTGTGAAGTAGTGTAGTACCAAGTAAGGTCAGTCATGTCATAGTAGTAACATGTTTGCGCTTGCGCCGAACCAGCTGTACCAACCACTAAGTCGTTAGTTGCACCACCGTCACCGTTAGAACCTGCCACGATAAGGTAAGCCTCACCTGCATTTAATGGGTAGTTACCGCCTAAGAAAGATAGTGTAACAAATGCATCAAGATCTGAAGCTTGAATGACGTATGGTCCTGTTTCGTCAACATAAAGGAAATCACCTGTAGTTGCATCGATAGAGTAGAGTTTCAAGTACATTTCTGCACCTGGTTCTGCAGATCCGCTGATGTAAACGGAACCACCACCAATTGTTGTGTTGGCGAAAATATCAAAGATATTACCTACTTCGAAGCCCATTCCTTGATTGTAAGAACCATTAAGTGCAGTTCCGTTGTCACGAGCATACTCGTATTGGTTGACACTAATGGTAGCAAAGTTTGCTAATGCGTTGTTGGTGTTGTCACCGTCAACATTTCCAGAAGCTACACTTGCAGATACGTTGTGATTTGCGATACCTGAACCTGGTGTAAATGATGCTGTACAGTCAAGCGTATCGAATGTACCAACTGGAATTGCTAATGGAGCAGATGTTCCGGTGTAAGCACCTGTTGTTGCTGTAAATACGGCATCAGCTTGGTTTAATGCACCAATGTTTTCAACAATACCACCAAAATCAATTGCGGTAATTTGTGATTGTGGAACGCCATAATACGCCAAACGAGCACCCCAGAAACCTGTAGAACCCCAATGAACCGCATTCAATTTTAAGTCGTAGTTTTCTGGTACATACAATTCGACGTCGTCTACTGCCCAGTACCATCCCCAATAATCGTTGTCATCGTAGTAGAACTGAACTTTAACTTGTGATTGGCCACCTGCGATCGAAGAAATATCGATGATGGTTACTTCAGGGTTTCCTGAGTTTTGGTTTGGTGTGGAGTAACTCGTTTCATTCGACATTTCGAAATCTGTCCAAGTAGCTCCGTTGTCACCAGATACACGAACGCCGCGTGTGTCATGCCACCAACGGAAGTTGTGTTGGTACTTTAATTTAACAACAGGGTATGCACTACAGTTGATTGCAGTGGTATTTGTGGCTGTTGTAATAATTGGTGTTCCGTCTTGGTCACCTGTGTTGTTTGCATCAGAGTTCACAAACAAAAAGCCGTTTGAAGCAGTGGTAGAACCCATTGGGTTAAGTGCTGAAACCGGGATCGCTTGTGTTCCTGGAACAAGGTGCCATTGCTCAGGGTTAGAACCTGTACTTGCAATACTCCAAGCCGCCGGGTTATTGAACCCATCAGACCAAATTGTGGTGATTTTTTCTTCAGCTACAGGCTTTTTAGCGTGTGCCGAACCAACTTCAACAGAAGTTCTTTTCTCTAGACGAGGCGTTGAGACACTTTTCACTTGCGCCTGAAAAGTACCTGCTGCCATCAAGGCTAGAAAGGATACGTAAATTTTTTTCATTGTTGTGTTTTTAGATTGTCACAAATATAACGAATTTTCCAAAAAAAAGTTGGTGTTAACTTAGTGATTACGCTCAAATAAAAAGTCAGCTAACGCACGCAATTCGCGTTGGTCTTGTACGCGTTCAATTTGATCTAATGCCTTCATTGCCAACTCCTGATGTTGCTGCATTTTAATTTTACATAAACGCGCTACCTGCAATTGTTCGAAAAGTGATAAGGTGTCAGCTACTTTCTGAGAAGGGTGCGTTACTGTTTGCAATTTAAAGAGTTGTTTGCGTTGCACTTCGTTGGCTTGTTCAAAAGCTGTAATCGACAGCAAGGTCTTTTTGTTTGCCAAGATGTCGCCACCTACTTGTTTGCCCACTTTCGAAGGATCTCCGTAAGCATCAAGCAGGTCATCTTGGATTTGAAATGCCAAACCAAGCTGCTCACCAAACGTGTAATATTGAGCGGCCAACGCATCATTTGCGCCACCGATAAGTGCACCCATTTGCAATGCGCAACCCACTAAAACAGAGGTTTTAAGTCGGATCATTTCAAGGTATGCCGCCGCACTGACTTCAGTTTGTGTTTCAAAGTCCATGTCCATTTGCTGCCCTTCACAGACTTCAATGGCGGTTTTATTAAATAAGTGTAAGAGTTTTACAAGCGGCCCCTCTTGATAGGTAGCAAGCTGCTCATACGCTTTTACAAGAAGGACGTCTCCTGATAAAATCGCAATGTTAGCATTCCATTTTTCGTGTACCGTTGCTTGAGAGCGACGCAAAGGTGCCGCATCCATAATATCATCATGGATTAATGAAAAATTATGAAACAATTCAACAGCAAGGGCTGCAGGCATTGCTTTTTCGACGCCAACGCCGTTGGCTTTAGCTGCCATTAACGTCAGCATGGGGCGCATGCGTTTCCCGCCTAGTTTTAAAAAATAACGAAGGGGTTCGTATAAATTTGCCGGACGCGTTGGAAGTTCGTAAACGCTAATTGCGTCTTCAATGAGTTGGGCGTAGGTTGTAAGTGTGGTCATGAACGGTTGATCAGTTGCAAAAGATAAGTGCCATACCCACTTTTAACAAGTGGCTCAGCAATTTGTTGCAATTCCGATTTGCTAATAAAGCCATTTTGATACGCGACTTCTTCAATACAGCCAATTTTCAGACCTTGTCTTTCTTCAATGACTTGCACAAACTGACCGGCTTGCATGAGCGAACCAAACGTACCAGTGTCTAGCCAAGCCGTTCCGCGGTCGAGTATGGCGACGTTTAGTTGCCCTCTACGCAAATATTCAGCATTGACATCTGTAATTTCGTATTCGCCACGTGCCGACGGTTTTAAATTTTTTGCAATTTCGACGACTTGGTTGTCGTAAAAATACAAGCCCGGGACCGCAAAATTTGATTTGGGGTGAAGGGGCTTTTCTTCGATGGACACCACTTTGTTTTCTGCATCAAATTCGACCACGCCATAGCGTTCAGGATCGCTCACGTGATACGCATAAACGACTGCTCCGGTCGGATCGCTGTTTTCTTTGAGTAAAGCATCCATCCCGACCCCATAGAAAATATTGTCGCCCAAAATGAGCGCAACTTTATCTTGACCAATAAAAGACGCACCAATCACAAAGGCCTGCGCAAGTCCGTTTGGCACTTCTTGTACGGCATAGGTAAAGGAACATCCTAAACGCTTCCCATCGCCAAGTAATTTTTCGAAATGCGGGAGGTCATGAGGTGTCGAGATGATCAGAATTTCACGGATACCAGCACTCATTAGAATCGAGAGTGGATAGTAGATCATGGGTTTGTCGAACACCGGCATAAGTTGTTTGGATACAGCAAGTGTTAGAGGATGTAAGCGCGTGCCAGATCCGCCGGCAAGAATAATTCCTTTCATAGCTTCAGTTTTTTAGAGCCAACGAAAAATATCGTCAAAAACGCGTTTGCCCCATGGGTTGTTTCCAAAGTCTTTTTCAAGCTTTTGGCGCAGTTCCGGCATGGTATAAACTTTATTTTTTCCTGGATTAAGTAGTAATTCTTCTTTTTTAGGTGCAACGAAGTCAATTTTCTTTGCAAAATAAACAATGCCACCGTCTTCCGTTGCCAAACCTAAAATGGTTCCGGGCAATCCGCAAAAACCTTCCGGACCAACCGATGGAACTAACATCGGTGTGTACCAT
Source organism: Bacteroidota bacterium (assembly GCA_039800565.1). GTDB lineage: Bacteria > Bacteroidota > Bacteroidia > Flavobacteriales_D > Crocinitomicaceae > UBA952. The sequence goes on from JBDLQL010000008.1 coordinate 35,750, forward strand.
GCATACAAACGCGTACTGTCGTTTTTTTGATAAATGGCTTTACGGCATTCGTAGCCACAGATCGAACGCTTGCTATCGGTGATTTTCCAGGTGCGTTCGGGTAAAGAATCGCTAACAAACACATTTTGACCAAAAACCGCGAGTGCCGACAACTGTTGGTGTTGGTTTAAGTTTTGGTAGTACGAATTTTTGGTGGTCATCCAGGCCATTTCATCGGGCTGATTGCTTGGTATGAACGTAAATAACGAAGCGGTGTCATTGAAATACAATTCAAATGACTCGGTTCTAATTTTATTGTCTTCATTGACAAAACGCTTCATGCGCTGGTCATTGAAGCGCTTTTCAAGATTCGTACGACGTTCAAATGTGATTTTTCCTGCATGTACGTACTCGGTCTGAGACCAACTGCAAAAGTTGATCAGAAGGGCACTAATGCCACATATGAGGTTCTTCTTCACGGGTCTTGTTGTTGTTAAATTTGTAAGTAAGGCGCACTAAGAAATAACGGCTGATAATACGCGTAAAGTTGTCGGTAATCATGTTGCCATTGACACTGCGCTGGACATTGATGTTTTGATTGAGCAAGTCATTAACAGAAAGGCCTAAGATCAGGTTTTCTGTTTGAAGAAAGGCGCGTTCCACTTCGAGGTTCACGATAAATAAATCTTTGTTGTAAGCCGCACGTCCACGGTTCATGGTGTAGGCCCAATTCCACTTCACATGAAAATGTTGCGGCAAACGCCAGTCTCCTTCAAACACATAGCGCTGGGTCGAATACGGTTTGTTCGAAATGCTAGAAAGGGTACTAATTGGGTTGACATACGTATAGGTTCCGCCTAAGGTGATTTCCAAACTGTCAAAACGCAATTCTAAATTCAAACCGCCGCTTAAAGTGGTGGTTGTGGTTGTATTTTTTAGGTTATTGACATAATTGATGTTGCGCACATAAGTGGTGTTGATGTTTGGCTCAAAGGTAAGTTTTCGATTTAAGATCGGAAGCCCTCCGCCTGCATAAAGAGTGGCAAACGTATTGCCATTAACATTGACGGTTTGTGATACTTGACGGCCATAAGGATCGTAACTTGTATTGGTTCCAAAACCATTTTGTGTCAAGGAAGCGGTGCCCCCTGACCACAAATAGCGTCCGGTCATGGCCTTCCAACTATTCGCATTGAAGTTGAGGCTGTGCACATAATTTGGCTTGAGGTTTTGATTTCCGATTTGAACGCGGTTTGGATTGCTGTTGTCGCGGACCGGCTGCACATCGTTGGCATTAGGTGGCGTCGAGTAGGTTGTGTACGTTAAATTAATACGCTTACTCATGCTTGGCTTAAACTGGTACGAAAATTTAGGCAGCCAATTAGAAAGGTTCTGATTGACAACATTTCCGTTAAACACATTGGTGTTGTCAATGAGAATGTTGCGGTAGCCAATTCCAGCAGTGAAGCGGTGGTTTTTGTACAAATAGGTGAGGGAAGTGGTACCCCGTTGCTGAAAACGGCTATTGTCAAAAACATTTGTATACAAACTATCAATGACTGTAAAACTGTCGAGAATCGGGCCTTGATTGTAGGTATAACGATCTTGATTGGAAATCCCTTTTTCGATGTAATATTCAAAATTGAGTAAAAAGTGCGCGTTTAGTGGTTCCGTGTAATTGGCAATGACATAATTGGTTCTTGAACCGTTTGCATTGGTTTTACGCTGTTCAAGCAAGGAATCGTTTCCGCTTGAAAGGTAGTTGGTCTGGTTGGTGAGCCCACCGACCGATTCATTTTTCTTGTAGTCGAAAATGTACTTCAGTTCAAATTCGCGGTCTTTTTTTGCAAATTTCCGGCGTAAAATGGCCTCCGAATTACTCGTAATGCCTTTCGAATCATACGAGTTGTCTACATTGGTGGTTAAATACGAAGCAAAGTTCTGATCCCGAAAATCTTGAATGGTTCGATTGTCGGTAATGCCTTTGTCAAAACTGACTGTTGGCTTGACTTCAAGTTTGGTCAAGGAATCAAGGTCAATCGCCAAATTCAAGTTAAAGCGGTGCGAAGAACTGCTCGAATAGTTGCGCGCAGAATCTTTCGTGAAATAAGTGCTGTCTTGTAAAAAATACTGCGTCTGACTTGAGGAATTGGCTTGTAATTGACTTTCATAGTAAGCATAATTGAAGCCCATTTTGACTTTGTCTGAGAGGCGATCGTTGTAATACACACCTGTTTTTAAAGTTTTCGGAATCCCAGATGTGTTTGATCGTGAACTTTGATCCCAGAAGGTCATGCCGCTCGAATTGCGTTCGTTATCGAGGCCAAATTTGTTCATGTCGCCAAAGCCGAAGTTCGATTTGGGGGTATTTGAACCCAGCATAAAGACTGATATTTTCGTCTTTTTGCTGAATTTGTTATAAAGCAGTTCTGTTTCATAAAAGGGCTTGTCGCTGGTTTGTCCAAAATCGGTTGCAGCCGCCACTTTTCCGAAATAGCCACGTTTGGCTTCGTCTTTTAATTTAAGATCGAGCACTTGAATTTTGTCGTCTTCACCAGCAGCTGCGTCCTCGTTTTTCTTTTCGTAGACCTGCACCGATTCAACGCCTTTTGCTGCTAAATTTTTGGTCGCGATGGTGGGGTCTGAACCAAAAAACTCATCGCCATCGACTAAGACTTTGCTAATTTCTTTTCCTTGTGAAGTAATCGAACCGTTATCTTCTACTTTAATACCGGGTAGTTTTTTGAGCAAGTCTTCTACGACTGCATTTTCGGCGACATGAAACGAATCGGCGACATAAACCAAGGTATCGCCGTTATAAAAAATGGAATTGCGGTTTTTACTGACCGTAATTTCCTTCATTTCCTGAATTTTAGGGAACAAACGAATGTCGGGCAATTGGATCTCGAATTTTTGTTTTGAGCCCATGATATAGACGCTACGCGTTGTCCAGTTTTTGTGTTCGATGAACACTTGAAACGAATCGATGGCAAGGTTACTCAGTTCAAATTTACCGGAGGCATCGGTGCGTGTAAACTGAACAAGAACGGAGTCGCGTAAGCGGATGGCCATGACACTGGCTTCAGGAATGACCTTGGCACCTGTAGAGTCGACAATGCGGCCGCTGATGTGCATTTTTTGTGCTGCAACATCTTGCAAGGATAATCCGAAAAATAAGAGAAGGAGAAAGAGGTATTGTTTTTTCATAGAGCGATTTTGGGCACACAGTTAGTTCAGACGCTTTTTTGCCCAAATTGTTGCGTCTTTTAACGTTTTTTTAATTCAGTCAGCACTTGGTAGCTAAAACCGTTTGCCTCACTGACATCTTGAAACTGTACCTTGAGTGGTATTCCTTTCCAAGCTGCGGGTGCTTTTTTCATGGCTTCGATGAGTGTTTCTTTAGGCGCATACGCCAGTTGGGTCGTGTAGTTGGAATTACCTAACTGAATGAACTGATGATTGTACGCTTCGTCAAAACCAATAAAGCGAAGTTCGAAGTCGGCTTCTTGGTTGAATACCTGATAAAACTGCTGGAGTGTGGGTTTGATTGTCGCACTCAAGGCAGATTGTGAATGGGCCCGATAGGTGTTCTTTTTTGTTTCTTGGTAAGTTGCGATAAGGTCTTGTTTGGTATTAAAAAAAGCCATTTCAGTCGTGACTTGAAGTTTGCCACAGTTCGTGCTTTCTTGCTCGACGATGGCCATGCACAATTCTTCTTTGAGGAAGTAAAAAGTATGGGTTAATTTTTGACCATCCGTAGTTGTGGTGCTAATACTGCCTTTGAGCAATTCTTCTGAGCGGTCAAAATACGCATAGGCTTGCACTAAGTCGCCGTTCACGTGGGTGTAAAGTAAGGAGCTTTGTTGCTGGATATCTTGCGTTTGATCTACTTTTTCTTGGTAACTTAAAAAGGCCTCAGATCCTTTAAATGATTGTAGCAAAACACGCCCGGTATGCGCAGTCGATGCTTCACTGTTTTTTGGCGCTTCGTTACAGGCAAAAAAGAGAAGGAAAGTAGGAATAAAATAAAGGAGTTGTCGCATCTTCAGGTTTAACACTGCGAAATTAGAAATTAAACTTCTTATTTTTGACATATGGCAGTTGTATTGTGTATCGATTTTGGGTTAAAACGCTGTGGTTTGGCACTTTCTGATCCGGCAGGCATTATAGCCTCTCCGCTCCAAACCATCGATTCGGCTCAACTCCATCAATGGCTCGATACCGCCATTGCACAAAAAAAGATTTCAGAAATTGTGTTGGGCTACCCGACGCGATTGGATGGTTCTGATAGCCACGTCACTGAAAATGTGCGCTTACTCAAGCAATTTCTTGAAGAAACATACCCCCATCTAAAAATTGCCTTACACGACGAGCGTTTTTCGTCCAAGATGGCGAGCCAGAGTATTGCACTGGCCGGTAGTAAAAAACAAAAACAACAAAAAGGACTTATCGATCAGGTAGCGGCTTGCCTCATTTTACAAGAATACTTGAGCGAACGCTAAACCTTTGTAACTTTGCGCCATGATTTTACCAATTGTCGCTTACGGTGACCCCATTTTAAAAAGAGAAGCTGAAGAAATCGATCAGTCGTATCCGGACTTACAGCAACTGATTGCCGATATGTTTGATACCATGTACCATGCAAAAGGTGTCGGGTTAGCGGCCCCCCAAATCGGCCGAAGTATACGTTTGTTCATTGTTGACGGAAGCCCATTTGCCGATGAAGAAGACGATGAGCCCGATCCAAAAGCTGCTGGCATTTCTGACTTTAAAAAAGTGTTTATCAATCCAATCATAGAAGAAGAAACAGGTCAGAAATGGGCCTTCCAGGAAGGTTGTTTGTCCATCCCTCATATCCGTGAAAACGTCATGCGTCAAGAAAAATTAACCATCACGTACTACGACGAAAATTGGGAGTTTAAAGAAGAAAGCTTCGACGGCTATGCAGCACGCATTATTCAGCACGAATACGACCACATTGAAGGGATTTTATTTACCGATCACCTCACACCCCTAAAGAAAAAATTATTGGCCAAACGACTTTCTAATATTACCAGTGGGGCCATTTCAGTGGATTACAAAATGAGTTTTCCGGGTTCTAAAAAGCAACGATTGATATGAAAAAATACCTAGTAATTTCGATTTCTTTACTTTGGTTAGCAGCTTGTTCTACCGATGCGCCCAAAGACCAAAAAACACAGCTGAAAGATCGCATCTCGGAAATGGAAGACTCCATTACCAAGATTCAAAAAGACCCGATGCTCGCTGCCAAAATGCCCAGTCTTACAAAAATCGAGCTCATCAATCGTTTGTTGGCTTATTACCATGCTTACCCCACCGATGCCTATGCGGCAGAATGTTTGTTTAAAGTTCACATGACTTACGATGCGCTCCAAGCTCCAGAACAAGCAACTGCCTACGCCGATACCTTGCTCGAAAAATTCCCGAATTATAAAAACAGAGCGCTCATTTTAGAGAGTCTAGCAAGCACCTACGACATCGAGGAACCTCGTGACACAGCGATGGTAAGAAAGTACTTTACGCTGTTACTCGAAGAGCCAAAGGTGAGTGCTCAAAAGAAAAAAGATATTCAGGCGCGATTAAAACACCTAGAGCTGCCTTTTGATGCGTATATTCTTACGGAACATTAGTGCTTCACAAGACGATTCCAATCCGAAAAAAAGTTCGGATACGATTTCGTGACCGCTTCTTGATCCGCAACTTCGCATGCTGTTGGCATTAATAAGTTGGCCAAATTAGCAGCCATAACGACCCGATGATCAGATGCACATGCAATTGTTGCAGGTTGTAACTGAGCCACGCCATGTATTTGCAACTGATCGGGCTGTTGCTCATAAGCCACACCCCATTTTGATAATGCCTCGCACATGACTGCCAACCGGTCCGATTCTTTGTTCTGAAGGCGATTGGTGCCAATGATCGTTGAGGTGCCTTTTGCGGCACAGGCCAAGACTACCACAACCGGAAATAAATCGGGCGCTTGGTTAAGGTCGCAAGTAAATGCAGCAGGATTTTTAGCTTTATCAATCGTCAGAACCTCTTGTTGCCACGAGTATTGAGCTCCAAATGCTCTTATGATTTCGAGCAGCTGCATATCGGCCTGTAGGCTGTCTTTTTTTAATCCAGATATGTTTACTTTTCCAGCAATACTAGCAGCGGCAACATGCACCGCCATGCTACTCCAGTCGCCTTCAACTTTGGCTTCAAATCCAATTGGTTTGTTAGGATTATCAAGTGCAACCGATTCGAGGCTTCCTGAAATTTGAAAGCCACAGGCTTTCGCCGTTTCGATGCTTAGTGCCAAATATGGGGCGCTTTTTAAGTGTTGAATGGTGAATTCCCATTGGCCACCTTGAGCGAGCGCATAATACAGTAAACCAGTGATGTATTGCGAGCCCGCACTGCCATCCATTTGCAAGCGTTGATGTTGGTGTTGTCGTTGAATGCGAATGGGTAACTTTCCTTCGTGATGCGTCACTTTAAAACCTGCTTGTTCAAGTAACTGGATACAGGCAAGGTGTTGTCTGTTTTGAAGGGTTTTATGGCCAAGCAATTCAACGGTCTCGTAAAAATGCATCGCAACAAAGGCAAGCGTACGCAGCGCAAAACCACTTTCGCCGACATCGAGTTTAATGAAGGCCTGAATTTCTTGTTCTGCAGGACTAGTAACATTGAGCGTATTTTCCTGGAGTTCTAGACGACAGCCTAAATGCTTGAGAGCGGCCATCATGGCCAGGGTATCGGCATTGAAATCAAGCGCATGAATGCTTGATTTCCCTTGCACGATAGCACTAAGTAAAAGCAAGCGTTGGGCATGGCTTTTCGAGCCATTTGCTACAACTGTGCCATCAAAACGTATCGGGTTGCTGTTCATTTGAAGACAAGATGTCGAGTTGAATACGGATCGATTCTTCGTGTAGCAATTTTAAAAATTGACTGGCAAAATTTGTGGATAATCCGGTCTCTTCTGCATAAGCAACATTTTTTTTGAGGCTTTCTTCCCAGCGTTTGGGTTGCAAAATACTGGCATTATGTTCTTTTTTAAACGATCCAATTTCTTTGGCGACTTGCATTCGCTGAACCAATAATGCAATCAGTTGCTCGTCACAAAGTTGTAATTGTTGTCGAAGTTGAAGAAGCTGGTCTTCATGTATGGCTTCGCGATTGCGCACTTGTAACCCATTGAGGAGCGCTGCAAATGTGGTCGCAGCTATTTGTTGTGCGGCATCGGTAAGTGCATTTTCGGGCTCAATATGGGTTTCGATCATGAGACCATCAAAATGCAAATCAATTGCTTGTTGGGCAAGTGGTTTGATAAGTTTGCGTGCGCCTCCTATGTGCGATGGGTCGCAGATGAGGGCAAGATCAGGAAAGTGCTGTTTTAAGTCGATTGGGATTTGCCAATTTGGCGAATTTCGGTACGGACTTGATTCATAAATTGAAAAGCCACGATGAATGGCGCCAATTACATCGACTTGATGATTGCGCAAACGTTCAATGGCGCCAATCCAGAGTTTTAAATCTGGATTAACCGGGTTTTTAACCATGACTTTAAGTCCTTTGCCAGCTAATGCTTCGGCAAGTTCTTGAACAGTAAATGGATTCACAGTTGAGCGAGCACCAATCCAGACCATATCTAACTTGTATTGATGGGCCAGTTCGACATGCTCTGCCGTTGCTACTTCTGTGCAAATCGGAAAACCAAAAGTGTTTCGGACTTCAGAAAGCCATTCTAGACCTTGGTTGCCGACACCTTCAAAGGCTCCTGGGCGGGTTCTGGGTTTCCAGATACCCGCTCTGAAATAGTTTAGTGGTAATCCTTGAAGTGCTTTTGCAGTCTCAAGGACTTGTTCGCGGCTTTCTGCAGAGCAGGGCCCAGCAATGAGGGTGCTCAGTTCAAGCTTCACTATTTGGCGTAATTGACAGCGCGTTTTTCTCGGATGACAGTCACTTTTACTTGACCTGGATAAGTCATTTCTGTTTGAATGCGTTGTGAAATGGTAAACGAAAGTTCTTCAGCCTTTTGGTCAGAAACTTTTTCAGCTTCGACTAACACACGCAATTCGCGACCAGCTTGAATGGCGAAGGCACTGCCAACACCGTCGTATGACAAGGCGAGGTTTTCGAGTTCTTTGATGCGCTTGATATACGCTTCTACGATTTCGCGACGTGCACCAGGGCGCGCGCCTGAAATGGCATCACAAACCTGTACAATTGGTGAAATAAGCGTGGTCATTTCGATTTCGTCGTGGTGGGCACCAATGGCGTTCAAGACATCGCCTTTTTCACCAAATTTCTCAGCGATTTTCATACCAAGGATGGCGTGTGGCAATTCTGGCTCTTCGTCAGGGACTTTACCTATATCGTGGAGCAAGCCGGCGCGTTTCGCCAATTTTACATTTAGCCCTAATTCGGCTGCCATAATAGCACAAAGATTGGCGACTTCACGGGAGTGTTGCAACAAGTTTTGTCCGTATGAAGAACGGTATTTCATGCGGCCCACCATACGCATAAGCTCTGGGTGTAAGCCGTGGATTCCTAAATCAATACAAGTGCGTCGGCCAGTTTCAGCGATTTCTTCTTCAAGTTGTTTGCGCGTCTTGCCCACAACTTCTTCAATACGAGCAGGGTGGATGCGGCCATCAGAAACCAATTGGTGCAAACTAAGGCGTGCAATTTCACGGCGAACCGGGTCAAAACAAGATAAAATAATTGCTTCTGGGGTATCGTCGACAATAATTTCTACACCAGTAGCTGCTTCGAGCGCGCGGATGTTTCGGCCTTCACGACCAATGATGCGTCCTTTGACTTCGTCAGATTCGATGTTAAAGACTGAAACCGCGTTTTCGACAGCTTGTTCGGTAGCGACGCGTTGGATAGATTGAATGACAATTTTACGCGCCTCTTTGTTGGCATTTAGTTTTGCCTCTTCGGTGATTTCTTTGATGGTTGCCATGGCTTGGGTGCGGGCCTCGTCAGTAAGGGCTTGCATGAGGTGCTGTTTGGCATCTTCTGGCGACAATTGGCTAATTTTTGAAAGCTCAGCCACTTGTTTTTGCTGCATTTTGTCGAGCTCTGCCAATCGAATTTCTAAATGCTGATTTTTTACTTCGTAATCGGCTTGGATTTTTTCGATTTCTTTCTCTCTGCGGCCGAGTTCTTCGAGTTTTTGATTGAGTGTTTTCTCTTTTCCTTTGAATCGATCTTCGTTCGATTGCATCCGGCGCTCACGTTCTTTGATCGCTTCTTCGTGCTCTTCTTTTTGCTTTAAAAAGCGCTCTTTTGCTTGAAGTGCACGTTCTTTTTGAATGGATTCGGCCTTTGATTCGGCATCTTTAATGATGCGTTCGGATTGGCTTTTCAGGAGTGTTTTTTGGAGAACAACACCAGCGCCTGCGCCACCGATGAGTCCGAGTACTAACCACATTAACATAATACCTATTAATTTTAATTATTAATGGGTTGTTGGCGGATGCGTGTAAGAGTTATTGAATGGTGTCTAGATCTTGAGAAAGCGATGCAAGTGCGGTTTCGATGTCTGAATAATCAGGTTCTAAAGGGCTTGGATTGGCATCTGCTTGAGCCTTTGCAAGCAATTGTAGTGCTGACATGGCAATCAAGTCTTGGTTATCGTTAACAGCGTAATTTTTACGGAGCAATTCGATGGCTTTGTTGATGTCTGCTGCGGCATTCATAACAGTAGCGGCTTCTGCTTCCGGAACGTTTAACGGATAGGTGCGGCCAGCGATGGTTATTTTAAGTGCGACTTTACTCATTATCCTTGTTTCAGCTGTTCTATACAGTATTCAATTTCTTTTACAAGTGCATCGATTTGCGCATCGTCTCTGCCTTTAGACACGACCGGAACTTCAACAACCTTGTTTTGAGCCTCATCCAATGACACATTAAGTGCAGCAATTTCATGTTTCAAGTCAGAAATGTGGGCCTGTTCGGCCAACAATTGTTCGTTCAAGCGATTGATTTCGCCTTGTAGAACCTCGTGTTGAGCACGCTCTACGCGGAGTTTTTCGGCGAGTTGTTGGCTCTTCGAACGAATATCTTGTATGAGTTGGTGTAGCTGTTCAGTCATTTTGGATGTGACTTTGTACAAAGTTAACAAGCTTCCGTTTACATCCTACAAAAATGTGCATGAATTTGGATTTTTTTGTTGCGTACATTTGAACATGCGCTTTGTCCTTCTTTTTTTGGTTTGCATTCCCTTGTTGTGTCAGGCACAACTCTTAAGTGCCGATTCGATTTGGGCGCTTCCCATGAAAGCACCAGTACAATTGAGTGCTGCATTTGGCGATTTACGACCAAATCATTTTCATATGGGGCTCGATATCCGCACCTATGGTAAAGAAAACCTGCCGATTTATGCCATTGCAGATGGCTATGTTTCGCGTCTTCGCATTTCATCCGTAGGTTATGGATGGGTCCTGTATGTCAATCACCCAAACGGGTATACTTCGGTGTATGCGCATTGCAACGCTTTTGTTGAACGCATCCAACACTTTGCCCTTGATACCTGCGCGCGCTTGCAACAAAATGAAATAGACTTGTTGCTAAATCCGAATGCGTTGCCTGTAAAAAAAGGTGAACAATTGGCATTTTCGGGAAATACAGGGGGTTCAACAGGGCCACATTTGCATTTTGAGTTGCGCAACACACAATCCGAACACGCGCTCAATCCACTGCTCCATGGCTTTCATTTACAAGACAATGCAGCGCCTGTTCTGAAAGGAATTCGGGTACATGTTATTGATTCGTTGGGCTATGTGGTTCCTGGAAAAGTTTTACAAGTTTCATTAAATGCATCAAGCCATCGGGTAGTGCTGCCGCCTCATTTTTTAGCACCTGGGCAACAACTTGGAATTTCAATCGCTGTATCGGATTACGTGCAGCCTTCGGGCACTGAAATAGGCCTTTTTAATGCAGAAATTAATTCCGATCATGCACAAGGATTTGCGTTCGAATACCGTGAAATTGATTTTGACGAATCGCGCTATATCAATGATCATATCGATTACGTGCATTACAATACAAGTAAAATTCGCTATCAAAAAATCTTTAAAAGTGCGGCAAATCCATTGCAACTTTATGCCTATCAAGGCACCGGCGGCCTCGTTATTGGTCAACAAGATAGCCTAAGTTTAAGTTTGCAATTGCGCGATGTCAATGGAAATGAGTCATTACACCAATTGCTAATTGTCAATGCGCATCCTTTAACAGCTCCCGCTTATTTGTATGCTGCATCAAGTCATTTTTTACCCAATCAATCGTATCAGTTTTCGGATAGCAAATTAAGCATTCACATTGATACGGGCACGTTTTACGAACCTGTTAAAAAAACCGTATCCTTGCCGACGCAAATCGTTGGGATGGCAAGCACTCCAATTCAAAAAACGATTCATATTCGGCTTTCAGCGCAGCAATTGTCAGACCCCATGCACCGCGTGCTTACTATGAATGGCCAAGCCTTAAGCACAACTTATGAAAATGGTTTTTTAAGCGCTGACTCGAAATCACTTGGTAAAATTTCGAGTGTTATAGATGTGGTGGCCCCTAGCTGTGTGCCTGCGGCTACAAATCGCTTTGATAGTTTGTCGACAGGTCTTTTAAAATGGACCATTCAAGACAATTTAAGTGGCATTCGTTCGTATAGTTGTTGGCACAATGGAATGTGGGTGCCAGCTTATCATGATGCAAAAAACCACCTCCTAAAAGCACAATTTACGGTTCCATTTTTACCGGGTGACCGTATAGAAGTGCGTGTGTTGGATGCCGTTGGCAATGAATTTAAAAAAGAATGGGTAGTGCCGATGCCTACGCCGTAAGCGGGCTACCATTGGCGCCTTTAAGGTAGATCGGGCTCGCATACGCAAGGTCTTCGAATTGCGCTAAATTAAATTTTTCATACGCAAGTTTCGCTTGGTATTTGGCAGAAATGGTTTCGTGAATAAAGGTAATTGATCGGTTTTCCCAAAGCTCAGTTAGTTTTAAATGGGCATCACCGACGCAATAAAAGGGTTCGAATTCAGAAAAGGTATCTTTCTCAAGAATGGCTGCATGCAATGGCAGGCACTCGTTTGAGGCGGCATCGTACGCTGTTACATACACTTCCATTCGACGCGCATCGAGCATACAAAGGATGGGTTGATCTGGTGCCGAATCTAGTTTTGAAATCGCAAGTTCATGATAACAGGCTAACGTGTTGACCGAAATCAAGGGGATGTCAAGTGCATAGCACAAACCTTTAGCAGTGCTAAGTCCGATCCGAAGACCCGTATAAGATCCTGGCCCGGCTGAATAGCTAATTGCAGCTATATCGGAAAGCTTCCAAAGCGCTTTGGCGAGCACCTCTTGAATCACTAATGTGAGTTGTTCGCCATGAATAAATGCAGCTTCTTGTAGGTCAAGAAAGGCAACGGTTTTTCCGTCTAAAGAGCAGGCAACACTGCAGGTTTTGGTCGCACTTTCGATATGTAAAATGCGAATGCTCATTCGCCGCATTCAAATTTAAAACCGACACCGTGCACATTGGTGATTTGAAGCGTAGGGTCTTCTTTTAAATATTTGCGCAATTTTGTAATGAACACATCCAAGCTTCTGCCAACAAAGTAGTCGTCTTGACCCCAAACTGAATTGAGAATGACATCGCGAGGAATGAGTTGGTTTTTAAATTTATAAAGAGTGCGCAAAATCATGGCTTCTTTTTTGGTCAGGGTTTGAAGTTGCGTCGGTGATTTTAACGTAAAATTTTCGGTGTCAAAAATATAAGACCCTAACTGAATGATTTTCGATTCTTGCGTGTCTAGATTAACTTTGACGCGTTTGAGTAAGGCCCGAACTCGCAATTGCAATTCTTCGACACTAAACGGTTTGGTGAGGTAGTCATCTCCTCCTGCATTAAACCCTTCTATTTTATCTTCGGTCATGCTTTTTGCAGACAAAAACAAGATTGGAATCTCGGTATTTTGCTTTCGAATATCACGGGCCAAAGTAAAGCCGTCTTTGACGGGAAGCATCACATCAAATATGCAAAGGTGATACGTGTCTTCTTGAAATCGCCGTAAGGCTTCTGCACCATTTTCACAGAGTGTAACAGTGTAGCCATCGGAACGAAGTTGGTCCGAAACAACGATACCTAAACTGATATCGTCTTCAACCATGAGGATTTTTATTTTCATAAACGTCTTTAAAAGCCAAGAGCCTTGGATTGCTCCAAAGCTCTTGACTATTAACCTAAACCTACTACTAGTCCAACAAAGGTAAGGCGATTTTCAAATACATGGTTACGTTTCTTGTTATTTTTTTCCTAATTTTTTAAAAAAGAGGCTCCGGGTCCACAACGCTTGCTTTTTCCGTAATTTTACATCAAAACAAAAACGATGGCAACACTCTTAGTAGTTGATGACGAAGAAGACATCCGTGAATTAGTCAAATACAATTTGCAAAGGGAAGGGCATACCGTTTTCACGGCTGAAAATGGAGTAGATTGCCTCGAACAAGTTGCTAAAATCAAACCAGACCTAATTTTGCTCGATGTCATGATGCCGCATATGGATGGTATTGAAGTGTGTGAAAAATTGAAATCATCACCAGAGTGGAACGACATATTAATCTGCTTTTTAACGGCTCGCAACGAAGACTACAGCCAAATCGCAGGGCTCGATGCCGGAGGCGATGATTACATCGCGAAACCCATTAAAACAAAACTACTCGTGTCGCGCATCAATGCGGTATTGCGCCGCAAGTACAAATCAGCTCCACATCCTGAAAGTAAATTAGGGATCGTGATCAACCGCGAAAAATACGTTATTGAAAAAGACGGAACTGAAATTCACCTTCCTCGCAAAGAATTTGAATTATTAGCTTTGTTGGCCTCTAAGCCAAACATGGTGTTTAAGCGCGAGCACATTTTAGAAACCGTCTGGGGAACCGATATTGTAGTTGGCGACCGCACTATCGATGTGCATATCCGAAAACTTCGTGAAAAAGTCGGTGATCAATACATCAGCACGGTCAAAGGGATCGGCTACAAATTCAATGATTAATTTGGCCTAATCCTTGTAAGTCGCTCGTACATTTAATCAAAACTATGAAAAAAACATACGCATTTATCGGATTGTTCCTAATTGGAAAAGCACTTTGGGCGCAAGAAATTCCGGCAGATTTACTTCCAATGCACCAAGCCTTGCAACAATGGGATCCTGTTCGTGGGCCTTGGTTAGCGGCATCCATAGAAGCCATGGCAGTCCACAAAGCAATCCCTGACAGGACTTTCCCAGAAGATTACACGCCCTATGAAATGCTGGCGATGATTCCGAGCGCTGACCGTCGGGTGCTGCAGCAACAAGCGCAGGGCAGGCCTACACAAGGCCCAAATGCGGCTACTTGGCAAGTATATAACCAATTGCTTTCGCACAGCTTTTGTGAATTCGTCATTGGTCGGAGTTACGGCGACCCGCACATGAAGTCGTTTGACAAAGCCAATTATTCGTTTCAGACGGTGGGCGAGTTTGTGTTGGCCCGTTCTGCTGATGGTGCCTTTGAAGTGCAAACGCGTCAGCGTGCGCAAGACGATAATTTTTCGTTAAATGCTGCGGTAGCCATGAATGTTGGTGGCGATCGGCTTTGTTTTTATGCGGCCGAAAAACCAGATGGAATGCCGGGTCCGTTGCGCTTGAACGGCGAGCAAATCCAATTGCAAGGGCGCAGTTATTACTTGCCCCATGGAGGTGTTGTCCGTCTAGATGGCCGCAATTATACCATTGTTTGGCCAAGTGGCGAAAATACAGTCATTGACATGCGCACGAGCGGTGTGCGTGGTTTTGTAAATGTTACCTGTAGTGTTTTTTCGTGTGATCAAGGTGTCTTTAGTGGCTTGTTGGGCAACAACAACCTCAATCCTGATGATGACTTCAATCGCATTGGAAGTACAGCTAACCAACAATTTGGAGCAGGATCGATGTCTGCAGTGTATGCATTCAACGGTTCAACTTCAAATGCGCGCGCAATTGGTCAGTATGCCGAGCTAGAATACCAGGCGTTTTTAGTCAAAGATTTTGCAGAAGATTGGCGCGTCACGAATCAAAATACCTTGTTTGATTATGCGCCAGGAATGAGTACTACATCGTTTACCGATCGTAGTTTTCCGCGAGTGCATATGAACTTGGCGCAAATGGACCCAAACAATCGTGAACAAGCACGTCAGCGCTGTTTGCAAATGGGCGTACCAGCCGATGAACTTGGTGGCTGTATATTTGATCAAGGCTACCTAAATATTCCACCCAACAATCCTCCGGTTCCGAATGTGCCGAAACCAACAAGTAAGCCTTTGACGCCAATAGAGCGCCCGGCATTAAATAACAATAACCATCAATTTACAGAAGGTAAAACGCCAACTTCTTTACCAATTGGTACAACAACTGGAGCAAGTAAAACCCCTGATACATCCACTCCGACCAAGACACCACCAGCTGTAGATCCTGTTCATCGACCAGTAACGACCGAACCTGTAAACAGACCACAAACAAGCCCAGTTCAACGACCTAACGCTCCAGTTTCGCCAAAACCTAGTGTCACGAAGCCTGCAGCACCAGTACCGACGGTACCAAAGCCAGCAGCGCCCAAACCTTCTGTTAGTCCAATTAAAGTTGGAAAAGGATAAACGCAATCGGTTTTGATACCAACCAAAAAAAAGGGGCCGCATTGCGGCCCCTTTTTTTTGGTTCAGTAAGAAGTTTGTCTTACAATTTTATGAAAGAGGTAACGTGTTGGTTGATATGGATAAAGTAAACGCCTTTTGCTAACGCACTTACATCAATTGTAGAAGCTTGTTGACCACTTAAAATTTCTTGACCAATGTGATTATAGATGGCAAATGCTTGGTTTGCATCCGTTCCTTTAATTGTCAAGAAATTTTGTACTGGATTTGGATAGATTTGGAAGTCTGTAGCGAATTCTTGGATACTAGCTGATTGTACATCAAATTGTGAAATGATGTTGTAATAAATCGGATTGGATTTGATCGGACAATAAACTTGAAGAACAAGGTTGTAAATACCCGCTGAAGCTGGAGCATAATAGGTGTAGTTAATGTAGGTAAATGCACCTGTGGTGTCGGCTAAATACCATACAGTGTAAACGGAGTCTTGAGTGGCTGGGTTGTTGCCAAAAGTTGCTGAAACCATGTAGGCTGTATCAAGCATGCTCATGTCAATGTCGCAATTGTAAATCCAACCTGATGTAAGGGTTCCGACAATATTAAAGCCAGTGGCAAGCGACCCGACAACATTAATGCTATCGATATTACCGTTATTGACACCAACATATTCAGTAAGTGTTGCCGAACAGTTATTGGCATCTTGAATGGTAGCCGTATAATTGCCAATGCATAGGTTATTGATGCCATACGTCGTGGCGCCATTACTCCAAGACACCCAATAAGGAGTCGTTGAATTAAGGGTAATCACAGCTGCACCATCGCAAAGACCAGGTGCGCTACAATTGGTCACTGTAATTGTAGGGTTAAATCCGACACAAGGACCGCTCGTATTCGTGGTGTCATAGAAAACAGTTCCTGCACCTGAAGTGCTACAACCGTTTGCGTCAACGACTGTTAACGAATAGGTGCCAATGCAAAGGCCAGTTAGGGTAGCTGTAGTAGCTGGGCCGCCGTTTGCCCATTGGTAAGTATAAGGCGCAGAACCACCGTAAGCCATTGCTGTCAGGCTTCCGTCGCAGGCTGTTTGTGAAGAAGTAACGGTTCCTGAAATCGTTACCCCAAGGCCCGCACATGGGTTTGTAGAATTGACACCAATTGTGAAAGGCGAGGTAAACGTCATGCCACTGCCCGTGCCGACCATCGAGTAGTTTCCTGGGCAGAGGTTTGAAATGCTTGTGCCTCCTGTTTGAAGTAAAGTTCCGTTTAAGTACCATGCGGTAGAAACGAGGTTAATGGTGTTGCTTGAGTCGATGCTTGCAGCACCATCACATACATTTGGGCCACTGCAATTAGTCACATTGACATTGACGACAAATTGAGCCTTGACACCACTAAATAAGCCTAAGAATAAGGTTAAGGTAAAAAGTGCTTTCATAAAATAAGTTTGCCAAAAGACGTCATTGTCTTTTGAAGGTTGCCCAAAGATAGCAAATCAATATGTAAATTTGATGGTATGAAAAAATCAAGCATCCTCATTTTCAGTATTTTTTGTGTTATTGTAGCGCATGCGCAAGTAAAAAAAGCGCCTAAAATGGTCGTTGGTATTGTAGTCGATCAAATGTGTTACGATTACTTGTATCGCTACCAATACCTATATACGACAGGTGGTTTTAACCGCTTACTTACCAAAGGCACCAATTGCCGTAGTGCTCAATATACCTATGTGCCTACCTATACAGCACCCGGACATGCATCCATCTACACCGGAACTACGCCTTCTGATCATGGTATTGTAGCCAACGAATGGTATGACCGCGAAAGCAAGGCCATGACTACTAGTGTTTCAGACAAACGCTATCAAAGTGTCGGGACCTCAAGTACAGAAGGGCAAGCTTCGCCTATGAAATTGCGCAGTTATACCATTACTGATCAGCTCAAGATGGCCAGTCCGCGTTCGAAAGTCATTTCAATCTCGATTAAAGATCGCAGTGCGATTTTGCCTGGTGGTCATTTGTCTGACGGTTCGTATTGGTACGATTACAGTAGTGGTACCTTTATTACGAGCAGTTTTTATATGAAAACCTTGCCAGATTGGGTGCAACGCTTTAATGTGCACAATAGTGCAGCTAAACGAAGTAAAACCTGGAATTTACTATTGCCTGAAAGCACGTATCAGCAAGCAGACGAAAGTCCATATGAAGTAGTCCTGCCTGGCAAAAAAACAGCCACTTTTCCGTATGATTTTGAAGCGATGGCTAATGAAGGCTTCAATTTAAATACATTAATTACCATTTCTCCTACAGCCAATGAAGTGCTTACGGATTTTGCATTAATGGCCATGGAACAAGAAAATTTAGGCAAAGATTTGCATCCTGATTTTCTATGTATTTCGTATTCTACACCCGACATTGCAGGGCATGCGTTTGGACCGTATTCACGTGAGATGGAAGACATGTATGCCCGACTCGATCGCGAGTTGCAACGTTTGTTTGCGGCCCTTGAGACGCGCTACGGTAAAGATGGCTTTGTGTTGTTTTTGACGGCAGATCATGCTGTTGTTCCGGTTCCTGAAATGCTTGTTAAAATGAACTTACCTGGCGGCTATATCTACATGAATGACCGTTTGCAAGTGCTACGCGATGACTTTATCATGAAATACAATAGTGATTTACTTGAATCCGAACACAACCAAAATATTTATTTGAATTTAGCCCGCATCGATTCCTTAAAATTAAGTGTTGATGAGGTCGCGAGTTATGCCGCAAGTGAAATCAGAAAATGGCCCGAAGTGAAATCGGTACTTACGCAAGCGCAGTTGCGTGCAGGCGAGCCAATGGCAGACCCATGGGGCGCTATGGTGCAACGCGGTTTTGACCAACAGCGCAGCGGCGAACTTATCTTTTTATTGCAACCTGGTTATTTGGCTAAAGAAAGCAACGAGCCAAAGGTACATCAAGGCACCTCGCACGGTTCTTCGTTTAATTACGACACACATGTCCCTTTACTTTGGTATGGTGCGGGCATCCCACAAGGTCAAAATGTGTACCGCGCAGTTCAAGTCATAGATATTGCACCTACATTAATTCAACTCCTTAATTTGCAACGCAGTGGTGCCATGACCGGCCAACCAATTTTAGAAGTATTACCAAAAAATTAAGATGGAAGCAGCTTCATTTTTTAAGGCACATTTAGGGCAAACAAGCCCCTTTCCATTTTTAATTGAAGTGGACCATGCCGATGGTGTTTACATTTATGATAAAAGTGGAAAGGCCTACATGGACATGATTTCGGGTGTGGCCGTTAGTAATTTGGGGCACCGACATCCGAAAGTAATTGCCGCATTAAAGCAGCAACTTGACAAGCATTTGCATGTAATGGTTTACGGCGAATTTATTCAAGATGCGCAGCAAGCATTTGCCAAACAGCTTCTTCGTTGCCTGCCGCCTCGTCTTGATGCGGTGTATGCGGTCAATTCGGGGACCGAAGCCAATGAAGCGGCACTGAAGTTGGCCAAGCGCGTTACTGGCCGAACTGAGCTTGTTTCGTTTCGTGGCAGTTACCATGGAAGCACGCATGGGTCTATGAGTGTTTCCGGAAATGAAGTGAAAAAGTTGCCCTTTCGGCCTTTATTGCCCGATGTGCGTTTTTTATCGTTCAATGAAGTGGCCGAACTTGAACAAATCACCACACGCACAGCCGGTGTCATTATGGAGACCATTCAGGGCGATGCCGGTGTGCGCCGCCCATCAACTGAATTTATGTCGCAGTTGCGCGCGCGTTGCACCGAAGTTGGGGCCTTATTGATTCTTGACGAAATCCAATGTGGCATGGGGCGAAGCGGAAAGTTATTTGCGTTTGAACATTTCGATATCGTACCCGATGTATTGACACTTGGTAAGGCACTTGGTGGTGGTATGCCAATCGGTGCGCTGGTAGCTTCGCAACAACTCCTTCATGCATTTACACATCAACCGATGCTTGGGCATATTACCACTTTTGGTGGGCATCCAATGGTGTGTGCCGCCGCCGCCGCCGCATTAGAAGTATTTCAATCCGAAATCGATTGGGAGCTCATCGAGCACAGAGGCGCACAATTTGCTGAGCGCATTCAACAAGATTCAGAAATAAAAGCGGTACGTAGAGTCGGCTACCTGTTTGCTTTTGATATGGAAAGTGAACAACGCGTCGCGAAGGTCGTCGAACGCTGTCTTGAAAAAGGCCTGCTCACCTTTTGGTTCCTCTCGCATCCGTATAGTTTTCGAATTGCTCCGCCACTGACTATCTCAGACGCTGAGCTTCAGAAAGCTGCCGAGTTGATTTTAGAAGCCATTGCAGAAACACGATAAGTTGGGGCTTACGTTTAGAATTGCTGTATCTTTGTCCTTCAATTCAAATTCATGAAGGTTACTGATCATCTTAATGCAGCAAACGATACGTTATTTTCGTTTGAAATTTTACCCCCATTAAAAGGCAAAAGCATTCATTCGATTTATGCCGGAATTGATCCGTTAATGGAATTCAAGCCGAAGTTTATTAACGTGACCTATCACCGTGAAGAGTATGTGTACAAAGAACGCGAACACGGTCTGCTCGAAAAAATATCGGTACGCAAACGCCCAGGAACCGTTGGTATTTGTGCAGCAATCATGAATAAATACCAAGTAGATGCCGTACCACATTTAATTTGCGGTGGCTTTAGCAAAGAAGAAACCGAAAATGCGCTTATTGACCTTCATTTTTTAGGAATTGATAACGTTTTGGCATTACGTGGTGATTCCATAAAGTCAGAACCTACCTTTCGCCCCGACCCAGAAGGACATCATTATGCGGTTGAGCTTATTGAACAAATTAATGGCATGAACAAGGGGGCTTACCTCATGGACGACAATGCACAAGAAGCACTCAATTTTTGCATTGGTGCCGCAGGTTATCCCGAAAAACACTTTGAGGCGATGAATCTAGAAACTGATTTATTGTACCTTAAAAAGAAAGTGGACGCCGGAGCCTCTTATTTGGTGACGCAAATGTTTTTTGACAACGCAAAGTATTTTCAATTTGTCGATGCATGTCGTGCTGTTGGCATTACTGTTCCAATTATTCCGGGGCTAAAACCGATCAAAACATTGGCCCACATCAGTTTTTTACCTAAGTTTTTTCACATTGATTACCCCGTCGAACTTTCTGCTGAACTGATCAAATGCAAAGACAACGCGGCTGTCGAACAGCTTGGCATTGAATGGGGAATTCACCAATCAAAAGAACTAAAAGCTGCCGGTGTTCCTTGCATTCATTACTACACGATGTCCAATTCAACTTCTGTGCGTTCGATTGCACGCGAAGTTTTTTAAATTCGTCTATGAAAAAGTTGATATTATTTTTTGCGTTGATCCTGAATGGTGTCAGTCAAGCGCAACCATTACACCTTAAAAATACAGTTGTCATTGCACAATTTGACAAAGCAGAAGATCGCTATGCCATGCAGGCGCTTATGGCCGAACTCTTGACAACTTACAATGTGAAAGTATTGCCAATTATGAATGTCTTGAAACAAGCCGAAGACATGAACCATTTGCTATCAGATTCCGTGCAGGCACAACTAAAGGCAAAAGGTTTTGATACGTATTTGGTGGTCAATGTTCGTGGCTACGACCGCAAATTTAAACCGAGTCTGGACACCCAATTACTTGCTGAAATGCTTGAAACAACAAGTATTTATCAAATTTACCGTGACGAAGCTACCTCGGTTTCATTTGAATTTTCTTTTTACCGAGATGGTAAATTAGTGCAGCGCGAAATTCTACGATGCGGCAATGTTTCGGACCGAGATTCTGTATTAAAACGTGTCCGGAAACGCTTACCTAAAAAAATATTACCGAGCTGGGTCGCTTAGTTATTTAAGCGGTATTGTTTTTCCATTTCACGGTCTTCGGGTGTGCTATAAACCCCACATTTCGGTGGCACTTCAATCAATTTGATTACTTTAAACTGCGCTTGTATCGGCCAATAGTTCGATGAATACCAATATAAATTGGCGTTAAATCCGTTCCATGGTGAAAGCGTGACAATTGGAATACTTGCCCCAGGAATGAGTATCCAGGCTTTGTTTAATCGAATCCCGATACCTAATTGGTAATTAAATTGCAGCATCCAGGTGCTCAGGTTTGGCTGAAATACCTGCGGCGCTTGGTAGCTGATAAAGTTGTCTTTGTAGCTCATGGGCCCTGTATACAAATTAAAGTCGAGGTTCATGCCTAAGCTTTGGTCTAAAAAATGCTTCCGAACTTTTACAACCACTTTTTTACCAAAGTAAATCAAGGAATGTGCACGAATGCTTCCGTACAAATACCCTGTGCTTAATTGCCCAATACCACTCGATGTACCTATGACTTCGCCAAGTGCATTTTTGTAAGTAATAGCAGTGCTTTCGGTACCACGTAATTGTCGGTAACCAATACCCCAATCAAAATAATCCATGATGCGGCTTTTGTGCAAAGCTTTGATTGGTGTTCCTTTCCATTTTGGGAAATGTGCAAATCCGGCTTCGGCATAAAAACCCAGTTGGGCTGCGGGCGTGATTGTCCAGTCGCCCCGCACACCTAAATTGTCTGAAAGCTGACCGCTTAAAGGTTTATTGACAAACGAATAGGTAGGGCCAATCGAAAATTGATACCCATGATTTTTGACTTGCAAGTAATCATTTCCTTTTTTTTCTGATTTTTTAAAACCTCCTTGCGCAAAAAAGATACTTGGTGTGAAGATGAGGATCAGTAGTTGCTTCATGGCTTAAAAATTAAAATCAGCACTTTTTTCGAGAATGGCTTCCATGATGGCTTCGCTTTCCCAGTTTTGTTCGATGCCAGGAAGTTGCATAATTTCGTCCATGATGTCGCGCTGGCGCTTCCCTTGTGCATAGGCATCGGCATAAGGAATGTTACTGAATGTTACTTGCGAATAAAGGGGCAACCAATTGTTCGGATGAAGTGCGCTAAACTTTGCCTCGATTTTTTTACGCAACAAAAACGAAGGGTCTGCTACTAAATCGCGCATTTCGATGTAGTTTTCGAGCGAAAGGTCTTGGAGTGCATCGCCATTGGGTTTGCGAAGCGGGCTGTAGTGCTTAAAAATTTCAGACCAATCGTGATTGTATTGATGCATGAGCTCGTTCATGACACGACAGTCTTCAAAACCGGCATTCATGCCTTGGCCATAAAATGGTACGGTTGCATGAGCGGCATCGCCCATGAGTGCCACTTTGCCAGAAGCCCACGGATAGCAACGAATAATAGCCAGGTTTGAAAGCGGGTGATCTTCCCATTTACTCGCTATGTCAGGCATCATTTGGTGAAAATCAGGGAAGATTTCCTGAAAGAAACGATCAACAGCTGCTTTAGAAGTTAATTTGTCGAATGAAAATTCATGCCCTTCGTGTGGCATAAATAAGGTGCAAGTAAACGAAGCATCTTCATTGGCTAATGCAATCAGCATAAATCGACCTCTTGGCCATATGTGCAAGGCATTTTTATCCATTTTGTATGTACCATCAGAATTGGCCGGTAATAAGATTTCGCGGTAGCCATCAGCAATATAGTTTTGGCTGTATTGGAAACGGTCTTTCTTTTGCATCGAATGGTAGCGAACCGCACTAAATGCACCATCTGCTGCAAACACCACATCGGCTTTGGCTTCAAATTGTTCGTTGGTTTCGGTATGACGCAAATAGGCAATGGCATTTTCTAAATCGACACGCATGCACTCGGTGTTGTAGTGAATGGTGGCTTTACCATGTGTTTCGGCGATGTCCATCATGGTGGCATTGATTTTACCGCGCGACACCGAATAAATGGCTTGTCCTTCTTTTCCGTATTGTTGGTAAGTAAGTTTTCCGGAGGTGTCATGCATCATGCGTCCGTACATCGGAATGGCTATTTTTCGAATTTCATCGCCAACACCAACCGCGTCAAGGGCTGTCCAGCCACGGACCGAAAGGGCTAAATTGATGGATTTTCCGGCGCTAATTTCTGCTTTACGGATGTCTGGCCTGCGTTCAAAAATGGTGACTTTGTACCCTGCTTTTGCTAAGTAAACTGCCCACAAAGAGCCGACCAAACCGGCGCCGATAATGATTGCTTCACGTTGTTGTTCCATACACAAATGTAAGGACTAAATTGACGCAAAAATCAGTGCTTTAAAAATTGAATGTTGCGTTTGAGACCGCTGTATTTGCTGCGTTTCACTGCACTGTTTTGAAACAATTGCCGGTAAGTTTCTTCGCTCAATTCTTCCCATTCATTTTTGGACAAGTTCAATAAATCGGGTGTGGGTTGAAAGGCCGCTTCCTGGTGTGCTTTTGAAAAGCGATTCCATGGACATACGTCTTGACACACATCACAGCCAAACATCCAGTTGTCGAGTTTTCCGGCAAATTCTTTTGGCAAAAGGGCGTCTTTTAATTCGATGGTAAGGTAAGAAATACACTTTGAGGCATCGATTTGATAAGGAGCAACGAGCGCATCGGTTGGGCACGCGTCGATGCAACGCGTACAGGTGCCGCAATAATCTTTTAACGGGCCATCGGGTTCGAGTTCTAAGTCGGTTAATAATTCTGCAATAAAGAAAAAACTTCCGTGTTTTGGATGGATCAAGTTGGTGTTTTTGCCCATCCAGCCGAGCCCTGCTTTTTTCGCCCACACCTTATCCATTACAGGCGCCGAATCGACAAAGCCACGACCTTGAACTTCACCAATTTCTTTATGTACGTGAGCCATGAACTGCCGTAATTTGTCTTTTATCACGTAGTGATAATCTTGCCCATAGGCATATTTTGAAAGCTTTGGAGCATCGGAATCTTGTTGTCCTTGCTCCGGATAATAATTGAGTAAGAGCGAAATAATTGTTTTGGTGCCTGGCTCAAGTAAACGGGGGTCTAGGCGCTTGTCAAAATGATTGGCCATGTAGCTCATGCTGCCATGAGCTTTTTGATCGAGCCATTGGGTAAGTCGGGGTGCTTCTTCTTCTAAAAATGCTGCTTTTGAAAAGCCAATATGGAAAAATCCGAGCTCGTGGGCAGTGGCTTTTAAAAACGACTTATAGCGCTCGTGTTTCATGTCAGAAAAGGCCGCCTTGCGCCCAGCCGAGGTCTTTACCGAGGTGCTTATACGACTTTTCGGTCGCTTTGCGTCCGCGCGGCGTCCGCATTAAAAAACCTTCTTGAATTAAGAAGGGCTCATAGACTTCTTCAAGGGTACCTGCATTTTCGCCGATAGCTGTTGCAATTGTAGACAAACCAACCGGGCCGCCATTGAATTTGTCGATGAGTACTTTCAAAATGCGAATGTCCATTTCGTCAAGTCCGTTTGCATCGACATTCAGGGCTTTCAATGCAAATTCTGTAATCGCTTCATCGATATGGCCGCTCCCTTTGATCTGCGCAAAATCGCGCACGCGACGCAAGAGTGCATTGGCAATTCGCGGTGTGCCGCGGCTTCGGCTTGAAATTTTAAAAGCAGCCGCTTGGTCAATGCCGATTTGAAGTAAGGTAGCCGAACGTTCGACAATTGCGGTAAGTGTCTCGGAGTCGTAATACTCAAGGCGGGCATTGATGCCAAAACGAGCGCGAAGCGGCGAAGTAAGCAAGCCAGAGCGCGTGGTTGCACCAATGAGTGTAAATGGGTTCAGGTTGATTTGAATACTGCGTGCATTGGCCCCGCTATCGAGCATGATGTCAATGACGTAATCTTCCATGGCTGAATACAAGTATTCTTCAACAACCGGACTTAAGCGATGGATTTCGTCGATAAACAACACATCGCCAACATTGAGGTTGGTTAGTAAACCGGCTAAATCACCGGGTTTGTCAAGGACGGGGCCTGAAGTGACTTTGAAACCCACTCCAAGTTCATTGGCAATAATATTGGCAAGCGTGGTTTTACCAAGCCCAGGTGGGCCATGCAATAAAACGTGGTCAAGGGGTTCGTTGCGCAATTGAGCGGCGCGCACAAAAACCTCAAGGTTTTCGACGACAGAAGGCTGGCCCGCAAAATCTTTTAACGATTTTGGACGTAAGACTTTATCAATCTCTTGCTCGGACTGATTTGCAGCTTCTTCGCGGTAGTCGAATGCGTCTTCCATATGACAAAATTAGCAAATTCGATGAGATGTCAGTGCTGTGCTTGCCAGGCCTGAAGAAGTGCACTCATGGAATCAAAATGGTAATTGGCAACAGCCAAACGGGGGTTGGGTTCATGACTTAGTTCTGGGATGCAACAGACTTGCATTTGAGCGGCTATTCCGGCAATCACTCCGTTAAACGAGTCTTCTATGACCAAACAGTGCATCGGTCGAACCTGTAGTTGTTGAGCGACATGAAGGTAAACCGCCGGATGCGGCTTTCCATAGGCTTCGTGTTCGGCTGAATGCACTACATCAAAAAAGTCTTGAATACCAAGGGCGTTTAACACACATGTAATTAAACGGTTTGAAGAAGAGGTAGCTAAGCCAATTTTAACGTTGTTATTTTTTAAAAAACGCAAGGTTTCGATGACTCCAGGAAGTGGATAGGGATGGGCAAGGATGAGTTCGATAAGCGCATCGATAATGGCATTTTCGATGGCTCTTTCGTCGGGCAAGTTCCAGTTTTCATGATGATTCCAAAAATGGATGACTTCATCGAGGCGCAAGCCTACTGTTTTTTGAAAGTCTTTTTTTGTGAGTCGCGAACCTAAAGAAGAAAAGACCTTTTTCATGGCTATTTTCCAGAGTGGCTCTGAATCAATAAGTACGCCATCCATGTCAAAAATGATCGCATCAAAGTTTTGGAAAGCAGGAACCTGATTCATGTCAGTCCGCAAGTATAAAAAAACGAACCGTTTCAATCCGACGTTCGCTCATTTTTTCGACTACCAAGCGGTAGGTGCCCACTTGAACTTCATCGCCAGCAACCGGAAGTCGCTCGAGTTCTTCTAAAATTAAACCGGCAAGTGTGTCATAGGCCTCCGACTCTTCGAGTTCAAATCCAAAATTGGCGTTCAGCGTTTCGATGTCAAGACGTGCTGAAAATACGTATTCATCGGCAGAGATCTGTTCTTGCAACAGGGCTTCTTTATCGTGTTCGTCTTGAATTTCACCAAAAATTTCTTCAATGACATCTTCAAGCGTGATGATACCTGCAGTGCCTCCGTATTCGTCGGTGACCACGGCAAAATTCCCGGCTTGTTTCGTAAATTTTTCTAAAAGTTCTTTGCCTGTAATGACTGTCGGAACAAAGCTAATGGGCTTTAGGATCTGCTTAATTGAACTTGGTTGGTGAAACAGATCAAACGAATGGATGTAGCCAATAATGTTGTCGATATCGCCACGGTAAATGATCAGTTTCGACAAGCCTTTTTTTATTAATAATTCGCGCGCTTCTTCAATGCTGTCATCGATATCGAGCGCAATTATTTCAGGCCTAGGGATCATGCAGTCTCGGGCTTTTACGTTCGAGAAATCGAGGGCATTGCGCAAAATCTGCATGTCATTGCCAAGTTCTTCTTCGTCTGTCAGTTTGGCGCTTAATTCATCGACATAGTCGGCGAGGTCAACTTTTGAAAAAACACGTTGGCTTTCTTCTTGTGCCGAGCCCATGAGGCGTAAAAAAATGGCACTAAGAAAGAGGATAAATTGTGTGGGGATAAAAAGGATAATGTAAAGCAATAGCATCGGATACATGCCGATGTCGAGTGCGCGATTTGGATTGAGTTGAACCAAGGCTTTGGGCAAAAACTCGGCAGTTACCAATACAATGAGTGTCGAGGTAATCGTTTGTAAAATTAACAACACGACTTCATCGCGCAAGCCAAGTTGCATAAAACCTTCATTGAGTACGGCGCCTGCTGCAATTCCATAGACCACCAACGCAACGTTGTTACCCAATAAAAGCAAGGCAATCATGTTGCTTTCCTTGCGGTAAAAAATAGAAAGCACCTTGCTTTGGATGCCTTTATTTTTGCGCAGCACTTCAATGCGCAAGCGATTGGCAGAAAGGTAGGCCAATTCCATAGCTGAGGTAAATGCTGAAAACAGCAAAGACCCAAAAATTAAAAGCAATTGGCTACTCATTGGCTTAGCGCTCAAGTACGTCTAGCCCGATGTCGCGTCTGAAATAGGCGTCATCGTAGCTAATTTTCTGAATCGATTCGTAACTACGTTCTAGGGCACTTTCAAGGTTTTTGCCATAAGACGTGACTGCCAACACACGGCCGCCATTGGTAAGTACAGATGGGCCATCAGCAATGGTGCCTGCATGAAACACCAAGCTGTCCATGATGTTATTGAGCCCGTAAATGGTTTTGCCTTTTTCGTAAGGTCCTGGATAGCCTCCCGCAACCATCATGACGGTCGCTGCACTTTTGTCAATAAATTGAATGTCGCGTTCAGATAACGTATTGGATGCAACACCTTCAAACAAATCCAAAATGTCCGATTGCAAACGCGGCATTACTACCTCGGTTTCTGGATCGCCCATGCGGCAATTGTATTCGATGACATACGGATCGCCTTTGACGCTGATGAGCCCGAAAAAGACAAAGCCTTTGTAGGTGATTTTTTCGGCTTTTAAACCTTTGATGGTCGGGACAACAATGCGATTGAGCACTTTGTCCATGAAAGCGGCGTCGGCAAAAGGTACGGGCGAAATTGCGCCCATGCCACCCGTATTAAGACCGGTGTCACCTTCGCCAATTCGTTTGTAATCTTTTGCTTCGGGCAATAATTTAAACGATTCGCCATCGGTTAATGCAAACACTGATAGTTCGATGCCATCTAGAAACTGCTCGATGACCACTTTGGCACTTGCAGCACCAAACTTTTCTTCAAGAAGCATTTCTTGCAGTTCTTGCTTTGCTTCCTCGAGATCTGAAATAATGAGTACTCCTTTTCCTGCGGCTAGGCCGTCGGCTTTAAGGACGTAAGGACCTTTCATGTTTTCAAGAAAGCGAATGCCATCGGCCAACGTTTGAGCGGTAAATGTCCCGTATTTGGCGGTTGGGATATTGTGGCGCGCCATAAAAGCTTTTGCAAAATCTTTGCTGCCTTCAAGTTGGGCACCAAATTGACTTGGTCCAATAACAGCTACTTTTTTAAGTTGCTCATCGGCTTGAAAATAATCGTAGATTCCTTTAACGAGCGGTTCTTCAGGCCCAACAACGACCATGTTTATGTGTTGCTCGAGCACAAATTGTTTGATGCCTTCAAAGTCGGTTGCTGAAATAGCGACGTTTTTACCGTGTTTTTTAGTGCCGGCATTACCTGGCGCAATGTATAATTCGTCAAGGATCGAACTTTGAGCAATTTTCCAAGCGATGGCGTGTTCGCGTCCGCCGGATCCTAGTAACAAGACATTCATGAGCAGTGTGCTAAAATTGATTCAAAAATGCGCAAACCATCGGTGTTGTTTAAGTGTGCATCGGCCGCACGTTCTGGATGGGGCATCATGCCAAACACATTTTTAGTTTTGTTGGTAATTCCTGCGATGTCAAGCATGGAACCATTTGGGTTGCTGTCTTGGCTAGCCACACCGGTGGCGTCGCAGTAGGTAAATAAAATTTGGTCGTTGTCTTGAATGGACTTAAGTGTAGCTTCGTCGGCATAAAAACGCCCTTCGCCATGCGCAATCGGAATTTTGTAAGCTTGATTGGGGTTTAAGTCAATGCTAGGAGCGGCACTTTTGCTCTGTGGCTTGAGGTGTACATTTTTACAAATGAACTTTTGGGTGTTATTGTGAAGAAGCGCACCTTCTAACAAGCCTGATTCAGTTAAAATCTGAAACCCGTTGCAAATCCCCATCACGTAGCCACCTTTATTGGCATGGGCCATTACACTATTCATAATCGGTGAAAATTTGGCAATGGCTCCAGAACGAAGGTAGTCTCCGTAAGAAAAGCCACCGGGTAACACGACAAAGTCAACGCTTTGTAAGTCGGTGTCTTTGTGCCAAAGTTCAACTACCTGTTGTCCCATTAAATCGCGCAAAACATAAATCATGTCTTGATCGCAATTTGATCCCGGGAAAGTTACAACGCCAAATTTCATAGATGTGTGTGTTTAATGATGTGCAAAAGTAGTTAAAAGTCAAGTCAGAGCTGGTACAAAATCACAAAATTTGCGAAGGAAAACAGCAAGACGCCATAAAAAAGTAAATGGGCTAAAATCCCGTAACCACTGCTCATGATCGCATAGGTAAAGTAAAAGGAAATCGGCAAAATGATGAAGCTAAACAAACTGAAGTTGCCAGAAGCGACAAAAAGAAAACCGCCGATGACCACCAGAGAAATGAAAAACACATTAAAGAGCTGTATTTGTTTTTTCAAACGCAGCGAAGCTTTGTTAAGGCGTGTATTTAGCCCCAACAAGCTGACAACTGACAGCAGAATAAAAACACCAAAAATGCTCCAGTTGAGCCAGTGAATTGGCGCAAATGTTAAGGGTGGGAGAAGTGCCTTCCAGTTGAGCTGCCACGCACAAAGGTAAGAGGTGAGCATCCAGTAAGAGAGGGGTAATAAAAGGCCGATGACACTTAAGAACCATTCCCTGAAATTAAAAGGCCGAATGCTAAAAATCATCCACCAAACAAATGCAATGAGGTACAGCAAGTAAGGTTCAAACAAGGCGGCAATTCCTAAAAACAAGCTGGCATTGAAGATTTGCTTACGGGCATCGGTATTTTGTCGGATTTGAAAAAAGGAAGCTAAGGCCAAAATGCTAAAGAAGTGGGCGCATAGGATCCATTCTGGATTGCCAAACGGAACAAAAAAACTACTAAAGATGAGGTAATTTAAGCTAATTAGAAAGGCGTTTTTGTCAAGAAATTCGTGGCTATTAAACACCCAATTTAAGACGATGGAATTGAGTAAAATAAGCCCGAATTGACCAAGTAAAATTAGGGGTCTTGCCCAGTGAATCGGGGCAAACCAAAAATCGTGTTGGTCGCGGATTTTGACAAGAAAAAGATTCGGATGCAAGATGCCGATTTCGAGGTAGTAGATACCAAGAAAAACAGGCAATAAAAACAGGACCCAAACCCGATTATCTGAAAACAAGCGTATCACAATACGAAGGTATCAAAAGTCTGTGAGGACAGAGGCTGATTGTGAATAAGTCAAGTCGATTGTTTAAAATCTGTGAAATTGATGTTAAATCCATCAATTTGCAGTTCAATAGTATGTGAAAAATGATATATTTGCTTTTCTCAACACCTCAGAACTTTTGACTTATGAGTACAGAAAAAAACCGTTATTCAGATGCCGAACTCGATGAGTTCAAAGACCTTATACTTAAAAAATTAGCCGAGGCACAAGAAGACCTTGATTTGTTAAAAGGCTCTTTGTCACACAACGATGACCACGGTACCGACGATACAGGCCGTACCTTTAACATGATGGAAGATGGTTCTGAGACACTTTCACGTGAAGAAGTCGCACAATTGGCTGCACGACAAGAAAAATTCATTCAAAACTTGCAAGCTGCATTGTTGCGGATTCAAAACAAAACCTATGGCGTATGTCGTGTTTCAGGGGCGCTGATCCCAAAAGAACGCTTGCGTTTAGTGCCGCATGCCACCATGAGTATCGATGCTAAAAATGCGCAAAAATAACACGTGAAAAAACCACTTCTCCTCGTATCGCTGCTTGTCGGCATACTCCTTATTCTTGACCAGTGCGTTAAACTTTACATCAAAACCCATTTCATTCCAGGCCAATACGAGCCGCTGATTGGTAATTGGTTTGCCTTACATTATACCGAAAATCCAGGAATGGCCTTTGGTCAGACCTTCGGTTCTGGTATGTGGGCCAAACTTTTGCTGAGTATTTTTCGAATGGTAGCCATTGGGTTTATCATTTACTACTTGCTTCGTCAAGTTAAATCAAAGGCTTCGACTGAGTTTCTGATGGTCATTGGCTTGGTGCTTGCCGGTGCAACAGGCAATCTCATTGATTCACTGTGCTACGATTTCTTTTTTCCGTTAAATCCTTGCGATGCCTTTAATCAAATGCCGGGCACTGGCAACAAAGGGTTCTGTAAAATGGGGCAATTCCAATACGCTGTCGAGCTCAGGCATCATGGATTTTTACTTGGCAATGTGGTTGATATGTTTCAGTTTAGTGTCAGTTGGCCAAGTTGGATGCCTATTTTAAAGGGGCAACAAGTATTTCCGGCCATCTGGAATGTTGCCGATGCCTGTATTTCTAGCGGTGTCATTTGGGCCATCATTCGTCAGAAAAAATTCTTCGCCAAAAAGGAAGTGCCCATTCTCGACTAAAAATTCCATTTCATATTGCGGTCATCAAGAATGGCAAAAGATACTTTGTAATGGAAGGTGGGGTTGATGTGATTTCCATCCGAAACCACCCCATAAATGCCAATCCGTAAGCGGCGACGGTTCATTTTGAAATTGCGCTCGAGTCCGGCCAAGGCTTCGTAATGCTGCCAGTTATATTGCTTCACATACATGCCGCCAATACCAACAACCATTCCGATACGCGTTTTTTTGAAATACGGAATTTTATTGAGGATGGCTCCGTTGTCATGGTGTAGGTAATGGGCCTGAAAAATATAATCGATAGTCGGAAGGGTGGTGTCAAGCCCCTGAAACGAATACAATGGGTTTGAAAACCAAATTGGGTCACTGCGTCGTTGGTATTTAAAATCAGGATCGTGCAAATTTTGAGCACTCAGAAATTTACCAACCGAAAGGCGGTAACTTGAGGTGCCTATGGTGCCTATTTTCAGGTTTTGTTGCACATCGACTTGTAAATAGGTATGATTCACTTCGCTTCCAAATAATGTTGGGATGCCACGTTCATAAAA
Source organism: Bacteroidota bacterium (assembly GCA_039800565.1). GTDB lineage: Bacteria > Bacteroidota > Bacteroidia > Flavobacteriales_D > Crocinitomicaceae > UBA952. Next base: position 68,262 of record JBDLQL010000008.1, read on the forward strand.
CACACTAAATGTTGGGAACGCGGAACCTAACACAACTTTTCGGTGGGGTTCTCGCATGTAGCGCTGCTTTGGAGTGTAGTTAATCCCGAGATTAAAAATACTTCCGTCATAGGGCTGAAATGCCAACGGATCATCATTGGGAATGAGTTGATCGATCCCATTTAAAAACTGGTAACCTTCTAAACTCTTTCGCTTGGTATACCGAAAAGAAGCAGAAGCATAAAAGCCATTAAACAATTCGTATTCTAGTGCCGTACTGAATGAGGTCGATTCGAAAAAGTTATTGCGTTTGTAGATTTGCGTTATGGCATCATAACCTCGAATGACGTCAAAATCGTGTGATAAATTGGCCCTTATGAAGCCAAAGTGAAAGGGGTCAAAGCGGTAACGTAAAAAGACATTCCCTTTCCAATCGTGATTGAGTAAGCCATAAGAAATTCGGTTATACGATTCCAAACTGCGTTCGTCTTTCCATTTTTTAAAGTAATCTACACTTGGCGTAATGCGGGGACCGGCAATGTACATTGGCTGAATCATGGAGGCTAACGAACCAAAACCCCACTGGGTTTTCTGGGCCCGATTTCGGTGGTCTACACCAAACCACAGCACTTTTAACACCGTAATTTTATTAAAGACAGCATCGACACTATCTAAGTATTCTTTTCGATTTTGATAATCGCGAATCGAGTCTTTGGCGCGTATGTAACGCTGCTCTTCTTCGGTTAAAGCAATCTGTCTTTTTTGACTCCAATAGGCGCTGTCGCGTTCGTAGGCATCTTGGCTTGTGACAGCCACTTCGGATGTAAAGTACTTTTTGCCAAAATTGGGCTGAAATGAATAATTGCTGTAAATCGCTTCGGTACGGCCTTGACTGACCTCATTTTTGTACTTAACGCCATAGGTCAAGACTTGTTTGGAAAGTACGCACAACGTATCGCCTTGATTGGTGTAGCTTTGCTCGATCCGAAAATGATCATAGATCAGCAAATTACCTTTGTTCATGGTGAGGTCCAATTTTTGGATAAGCCATAACGAATCAATGATCCAGATGTAGCCTTCTAGGGTAGAGGTGGCGGTATTACGTGGTGTGATTTTGATTTTTGAAATCGTATGCCCATTTTCTTCGAATTTTTCTTCAAGTCGGTATTTGTAGGCCACAATTCCGGGGCCTGATATTGGGGAGCATACCGGTGTCTGATGCAGGTCGTCGAGGTGGATTAAATTCTCGAAAAAATTAAAATTAGACTTGATAGTTGTGGTGTAATACAATTGCGAAATGTCGCCATGGGCTGAATAGGCGTGCCGGATTTCTTTGACCTGATTTCCGGGGGCATAGTTGCGCTCGAGCTGAACTTCAACCATATTCATGCGGTCAAGCCATTCAGGTACTGCAGCCTGACTTTCTAAAGGATCGGATTCGGTGGTTTTGACTTCCGCTGCATTTTTTAGGGTCACTTCGCGCTGTTCGCTTGCTTTGATATACACATCCGTTGTATGTGAATAATTCCATTGATTGATCTGTTCGCGCTTTTCAACCACTTTCATGATTTTATCACGCCCAACATTCGTTTTCTTCGCAACAACCGTGATGTCATTCATCTCACTGACTTTCATCGGAAAGAGTTGGATGTCACGACGCTGCTCATTATCGGCCATCCCTAAGTAACTTTCGCGCTCTTGATAGCCGGGTGCTGTAAAAATTAAATAGTATTCGCCAGGCATGAGCTGCATCTCGTAATGGCCATTTTGATCGGCAACGGTGCGTTGTTCGCTCGCGTTTTTGACAAAGACTTCAGCACCAGCAAGTGCAATGCCACTTTCATTGGTGATTTGACCTTGCAACAGCCGCTGTCCGAAGAGGGAACTGCTAATGAGAAACAGGAATATAAAAAATGTATATTTCACACTTATTTAGAGCGAATTCCACTAAAATTGTTACTGTTCGTTTTGCGCTTTTTTAGCATTCATCTCTTCTAAATGCCCGTGCATGCGTTTGCTCATCCAGCGCTTCAGAAAATAAGTACCAAGTGCAACTACAGGCACCACAAAATAGGCGACCCAAGTTTCTGGCCCTTCGACCACGCATTTGTAACAAATGATCAGGGTGCTTACGGCGGCAATTAATAACCAAAAATAACCTGTGAGTTGATTGTAGCGAGCAATAAAATCTTGACGTGCCATGTGTTAGTGAATTTCTTGTTGTTTATCGAGTTGCCAACTTCCGACCGGTCGGATCAGTTCGTATCGGCTAAAGTCTTGTTTGGTTTTAATCCCTTCCCCAAAAATACGGCCTTTTGGAGAGCGTACAATCACCGATGATTTTGAGAAAATTGAACTGTCGCGTTGATTCCAAAATAGGGCCTCAGTTTCGAGTGTCTGCTTCTTTGTAAAATTATATAAACGGACGGAGTCACGAACCATCAGTTCGCCTTTTGAGTAATTTATTTCACCATATAAGGCACTTAGCGTCGAGACGATATTTCCTGTTGCATCGAAAAAATTGACACGCAAGCTGTCTTTTATTTTTGTCAGTTCTTCTTTGCCACGATAGGTTTCAGCTATTGCTGCGTGAATTTCGACCCGCGCATACGATGAATCGGCATAGAGCAATACCAAATTTTTAGTGGTTTCGTCAGGGGCATTGGTGTCAAAAGAAATGCGTTGAACTTGTTCCATGTCGTTTTCGCAAGCAGACAAGAAGAAGGCGAAAAATCCGAAAAGCAAAATGCCGCGCATGCTTAATCGAGCTGTCGTTTTCGAAACCACTTATCAAAGTTCGAAGGTGCCATGATAAGGCTTGCACGAAAACCAATGAAATTTTCGGACCAATTTATTTGATCGACGCTTCGCTTTCCGAATGTAAAGCCAAAATTGATATTCGATAATGATTGTTGAGCCAAAAGCGGTAAGCCAAACCCAAACGTGATGCCTTGTTCGGCATATTGGTGGCCGTTGCTCATATATGGAAGTGTTTGTTGGTAATACCCCAAACGGTAACTTAATTTTTCGAACCCTTTTAATGTGGCTATGTTTTCCAAGACATTGCGTTCGGACTGAAATTGAACGCCAACACTAATGCGGCTATAGGCCGACTGGTTAAACGCAAAAACAAGTGCGCTGTCTTGGGTCAGGGCCCCGTATTGGCTATACGAGCCATAAAATTTTAAAACTGGATGCAATTCGCGGGTTTGTCGCTTATAAGTGGGTAAAAATTGGGTGTAAGCAAGACCTAATTGCAAACTTGATTGCATGCGGGCATGAAGTTGAGCCGCTGTATTGACCAAGGTATCGTAGGTTGAAGGGGTTCCGATGGTGGCAGAACTAAATAATTCATGTGAATAGGCGGCTGATAAACCCAAATTGGGTTGGTATACTGCAGCCAAGCGGAGGTTTTGATTTTTGCCTAATTGTTGCTGAAAATAAGTGCCAAATTCGGTGTAAAAAGATTTCATGACCAACGCGTTGCGCTCAATGCCACCAGCAGCACTGGCACCGTGCAAAAGCTGTGATTTGCGTTCGTTATAAAGTGAACCAAATAAATACGAGGCATTGGCCCCGACAGCCCATTTGGTGTTTTTACGTTCGAGGATCCCGAAAGAATACCCCAAAAATAAATCTTGAATGGCCCCTTTTCCGGTATAATTGTATTGAATGGAGTCGAGTCCTGTAAATACTTTTTCAGAAATATGATAGCCTCTTGAACTAAACGGACGCAATCCGAAAGCCATTCCCATATTGCGTTTGATCTTGAAGCCCAACGTAAATTGTTCGACCATCGGAGTGGCGTAAAATTGCGTTTGTGCGCCATTCGAATACCACGATTGTCGGGATTGTAACGTGACAGAATAAAGAGTGGAACCTTTGCTGAGTCTGTTGTAGCTTGCAGGATTGTAGGTGTTCACTAGGGTTGAATCAAACACGTTAATGCAATTTTTACCGAGTGCATCAAAAACGCCATGCCCTTTTGCGCTCATTTCACCTAAACCGTAGAAACTTGCGGGTTCGGCAGTAATCGATTGTGCTAAAACAAGGCCTCTGAGCGCCAAAACGCTGATAAAAATGAGTAGTTTATTCATGGAATTGATACAAGGATAACATCCCTTCAAAGGTTAAATTTTCGTTTGCAAAGATGCCATTTTTTTGCCCCAAATCAAAATGGCGCACATCGCCTCCTGTCAAGACAATATAGCACTGAGGATAGGCAGTTTGATAAGCAGCAATATAAGCCTCAATTTCTTTTTGCCAGCCGAAATAGGCCCCGATTTCAAGGCAAGCCATACTGTTGCGACCAATAAATTCGGTATGATGGTGGAGATTGACTTCCGGTAGTTTTGCGGTAAAAGTAGCCATCGCTTTTGATCGCATTTGTAGACCAGGGCTTATGGAACCACCTAAATAACGTCCGTTTTCGTCGACAAAATCACATTTGATGCAGGTGCCTAAATCAATGGCTAAGCGTGGTCTTCCGCTTTCTAGTTGGGCCAATGCTGCTGCATTACACAAGCGATCCAAACCTAATGTATTTGGACTTTCATAGGCCATTTCGAAGGGTAGTTTTTGAGTGCGCTTCAGTTCAATCATTGTCAAAAAGTGTGGATGAAGAAATTCAAGATCCTTTTCTGAAATAACTGACGAGAAAATAACAGGGATGTTACCGTCTATGGATTCGGGTGCAAAATCGGCAGTAGAAAATCGTTTAACCCACTGAATGACACCAGCTTCTACGAAGGCTAATTTCAACTGCGTGTTGCCGGCATCGAGCAGATAAAGTGTTTTGGGCACAATCATATTCAAAAATACGTCACTTTTTTGAACTTTTTTAAGGATTCATTTGCGTAGAACAGTAGAAAAGTGTTAAATTTGCATCCACCAATTGCTGGTACCTTAGCTCAGTTGGTAGAGCAAAGGACTGAAAATCCTTGTGTCCCTGGTTCGATTCCTGGAGGTACCACACAAAAAGCCCCGATAATTATCGGGGCTTTTTTGTTTAATTTCCATCCACCAAATGTATAAAACCTTGCTTGTCTATTTGGGTGCCGCCCAACATTTCGCCTTTTAGGCGGTAAAAATAGACGCCATCGGTATGGAGCTGGCCGTTAAAATCGATGCCATCCCAAACGGCGACACCTTGTTGGTCAGTTAGTTCCCAGATGAGCTGCCCCCAGCGATTCACAATTTGAATGTCATAATGCTTAAATGAGGGATAAGGCAATACCACCACATCGTTAATTCCATCGCCATTTGGTGTAAAGACATTTGGCACCCAAATGTCAGGGTCTGAAACAAAAATGGTAAGGTAGCTCGTGTCAATACAACCAATGGCATCGGTCACGACCAAACCAATTTCTTGTGGCCCGCCAACCGAAAAGGCAAGCGATTGATTGGCACTCTGAGCGATGGTAAGTGTGCTGTCTGGAAAAATCCAAGTCCAGGAAACAAGAGGGTTTTGCCCCACACTTTGATCGCTTAATGTTACCACTTGATTGATATTAGCATAAATCGGATTGGCTCCAATAATGGCGGTTAAACCACTTTGAGTTGCGGTAATGGGGTTGAGTAAATATAAAATTTGACAACCAGCAGTATCGTATAAGGTGACAGAGGGCGAGTAGGTGCCGGGAGTCGGATACATATAGGTAAAGTTCAGGCTATCGGCAATCCAAACGGCATTGCCTAAATTCCAACTGACGCTGTCTACATTTGCAGCATTTAGAATGGTAAACAAGGCACCTTGCGCGCAAATAGAAGCATTTTGAATCCAGTTTGGTGTCCCGATAGGGCCTCCAATAGAGACATAATTGCTGACTGTTGTGTCGTCGGTACATCCATACGCATCTGTCACTTGCATATACAGGTTAAAAGATCCGTTAGTAACCAGTGTATTATTAGGATCTTGCAAGAACGAGCTGTTTCCATTACCAAATTGCCAAAACCATGCAGCTATTGGGCTAAGTGCTTGCGATGCATCGGTAAAGTCACAAAACAATGGGGGGCAGCTGTATTGCCCATTCGCATTAATGGCAGCTCCAGAAAAACTATAAGTGGGGATGGCATGAGGCGTGGACAAATAAACATTAATGTTGCTCGTGTCTTTACAGCCGTTGGCATCACTTACAATGAGTTGCAAGGGATGAACACTTGAAAGTGCGCCGTTATTGATGGCACCTAACGTAATTACTGAACTGCTGTCTGTGCTTAGTGGCACATTGTCAAAGTGCCAAACGAAGCTGAGTGGATTACTCCCAGACGATAAACTTGCAACGATGTTGCTGTCGTTGACACAAAGCACAGTATCGGCAAGAATGAGTGCCGTTGGTTTGGTCAACGTAATACTGACTGTCGCCGGATTGGAAACGCAGCCGTTGATATCTGTTGCTGTTAGTGTGGCTGTGTAAGCGCCATTTCCTTGAAAAATATGGTTTATGGGCTGATTAATTGAAGTAGTGGTGATGCTCGAGTTGTTATCCGAAAAAGTGGTAGTAAACGAGGCTAAAGGTAGCCCATTTGTGATGCTGAAACTTGAATTGGTAAAACTGACAGGGAAAGGCGAGCAACCCGAATAGACAGGCGCAATAATACTTGCCACCGGTTTATTTGCTACAAAAATTTGTTGGGTACTTGTCGAGGTACAGCCAGCGGTATTGAGAACCAAGTGGCTGATGTTGTAAAGGCCAGATGCTGGATAAACATAACTTACATTTGGGCCGTTATGAATGCTTTGGTTGTTTCCAAAACTATAATACCAATCATTGACCGGATGGCCTGACCAAGTTGTACTGTTGTCCGTTAAATTAATGGCATCGCCTTTACAAATCGTATCGTCGGGTAAGATAAATGACGATTGCAATTGCGAAATGGTGACAGCCAAACTAATGCTATCGGAACATCCGGTGGTATAATTGTGTACCACTTGTTCAATTTGATACGTACCGTAGGCGCCATAAGCATGTGCGGTGTTACCGCCATTTGGTAAATCGAGTTGGGCGTTCGTGAAATTCGTATTTGGCGAATTGTCGTTCCATTCGTAATGCATGGCCACGCTATCGCTCAGCTCGCCGTCGAGTGCTGTGTTTTGAAATTGAAAGGTTACCGGAAAACTAGTGGGGTTACATACCAAACTTGTATTCGGATTGAACATGGCAATCGGTGCTAACACGTAAACGGCCGAGTCAATTTGTGTCGAATCGATGCAACCTCTAAAATTGACATAAAGCGTTATGTCTACATAGCCGGTATCTGATGAAAACTGAAAGGTGGGATTTTCTTCAGTACTGGTGCCTTGTTCAAAATCCCACAAATAACTGATCTCTGAGCTGTCATAAGGCACAGAAATGTAAAAATTCGAAAAGAAATTGACATCGTCGTTTGAACACGTAATTAAGGGATTGTAGGTAAAACTGACCGAGTCAATGGCGCCAACCTGAATGTAATCGGGCTTGATGATGGTATCGGTACAACCCGAAGCTGTCGTAATAATTAGACTGATGTCATAGGTGCCCACTCCGTAGGTTTGGGCTGGCGGAATATGTCCATTATAAGTTTGCCCATTTCCAAAATCCCAATGCCACGAAACAATTGGGTTACTTGGTGTAAAAGAAGTATCAATAAAATTGACGGTAAAGGGGGCACAGGCGCCCGTATCTATTGCAAAAAAACCAGCTTGAATTGGTGTAATATGAATGTAGTCGGTATGTGTATTTGTGCCACTGCAACCAGCGCTTGAGGTGTAGGTAAGTGAGACATCGTAATCGCCACTTAACGCATATATGTGGGGTGGAGGGGTTGTTCCGGTATAGGTTTGGCCATCGCCGAAAGTCCACACGTAAGTACCAGGTTGCCCCGTAGTATTGGTAAAAGTGATGCTTCCGGGTGCACAATTCGATAGCGGATTGGCAGTGAAATTAGGCGTAAGGTTGGGCTGTATAATAAGCTGTTGGCTTGTGCTTGCACTGCATCCTGAGTTGGTGTTTTGTGAAGTGAGTTGAATGGTATAGGTTCCGGGGGCATTAAAAATCACCGAAGGGTTTTCGGCACTTGAATTTCCGGCACTTCCAAAGTTCCAAGACCACGAATTGGCCCCCGCCGTTGAATTGTCTTGAAAATTAACAGCCTGGCCAACACAGCCATAGGCAGGTGCTGTAATTCCGGCCTGAAAATTAGATACAACAATAGCCTGCGTGCTTTGATTGACACAACCCGTTGATGTATTTGTGACAGTTAAGCTTACGTTAAATGTGCCTTGCGTCGAATAAGTAATGCTTGGCGGTGTATAGAGTGTAGAAGTCTGGCTATTGCCGAAATTCCAAGCCTGACTATAAATGGCACCTTGTGCTGAATTGTTCGTGAAACTGAGGGTCAGCGGAACCGTGCACCCGAGGCCATTGGCTGTAAAACCTACGTTTGGCAAGGGGTTAACAGTAATGTATGAAGCTTTAATTTCGGCATCGGCAACGCCGTTTGCATTAGTCACGACGAGTGTGATCGTAAAGGTGCCCGCCGTAGAAAACGCATGACTTGCGTTGCTTGTTGTGGCTGACGAACCGTCGCCGAAGTCCCATTGGTAACTACTAATTGCAGGGCCACCATTGGCGCTCGATGTATTGGTGAAATTAACTGCTTGGCCTACACATACCGTTAGGGGATTGGCGCTAAAATTAGCCACCGGACTTTGGCCCCAATAGAAAAAGGGCAGCCAAAGAGCCATTAAAAAGAGGTAGTACTTTCGCATAGGTTGCGCTTGTTAACGTAAAACGAAGCGTTTTAGTTGCTTGAGTAGGCATATTTACAGTAGTTTTATGGAAATTAATGGGGGTATGCGTGTATTCTATTTTACTGGCCTGTTGTTCCTTTGTGTTCACATTCAATTGAAGGCCCAAACATATAACCTCTATTTTGGTTCGTGTCAGCACCAAGAGAAACCCTTAAACCTCTTAAAAACAGTTGCAAATTTGCAACCCGACGCCTTTATTTATTTAGGCGATAATATTTATGCCGATACCTATGATTCGGTCAAGTTGCAACAAAAGTACCAGCAACTGGCTGCGAATCCTGACTTTCAAGCGCTGCAAAAAAGCACCACGATCTATGCGACCTGGGATGATCATGACTATGGCGTCAATGATGTGGGAAAATACTACCCCTTAAAAGAGGCGTCAAAGCGGATCTTTTTAACTTTTTTCAAGGAACCCGCGCGCTCTAATCGTTGGAAGCATGAAGGGATTTATACCGTTAATTACTTGAAATACAAACGCATTCGTATTCAGTTGATTGTATTGGATACCCGAACGTTTCGTTCCGATCTTCGCCTATTTAATGCAACAACGGATGTCAAGGACAGTTCTTTTCACTATCAATTGGACTATGTTCCGAATGCAACGTGCGATTCGAGTTTTTTAGGTGAAGCACAATGGGCCTGGCTCGAAAAAACATTGAAAAAAAGGGCCGATTTGCGCATTGTGTGCAGTTCAACGCAACTTGCTCATAGTTATAATGGATATGAATCGTGGAATAATTTCCCTTGCGAAAAGGAACGCTTTTTTAACGTGCTCCAACAAACCAAAGCGAAGGGTGTGGTGGTTATTAGTGGTGATGTGCATTATGCAGAACTATCAAAAGTAACGCACCCTGGAAATTACCCGCTCTATGACCTTACCTCAAGTGGCATCACACAAAGTTGGCATTTTGCTACACCAAACACGAATCGAATCGCGGGCCCAGTAATGGAAAATCAGGTAGGGCGTATCCGAATAGACGCCCGTCAGAAGTGTCTTTACCTCGAAATTATGGACGGAACAGGAGCTATTCGAATCAGCGAACGCGTTGCTTTTGATGCCCTTCGTTTTTAATGCGTTATTTTTTTAAGCCACTTTTCACAATTCGGATAACTTCGAATTTGGGCAATGACGTGTTTTTTAATCAAAGGATGCTGGGCCAACCGATTGTGCAATTCGTTCGGATCTTTTTTCCAGAAATACAATTCTTGACGATTTGGTACTAGATTGCCCCTCAATAAATAATGCCAGTTTTTGGTGCACACCGATATCCCGGTGTAGAAGTTTGCAAATTGATTGTTATTCATCGAAATGAGGCAACGACCAGACGGAATTTTGGACAACAAGGAATAACCGGTAAACTGTTTTCTGTACTGCTGCCATTCAGGGCGATTTTGAAGTCCGAGAATTTCGAGAATGGTTGGGGCAATGTCGATGTTAGAAACCAGCTGCGTGCTGTTTTTTCGGAGATTTTTTTGTTGATTTTCAGAGAGAAATTGCTTCGGAATATAAGCAACTAATGGAATGCGAATCGATTCGGAATAATGGGTCTCGACATGGCCAATACTGCGGTGTTCCATCAACGATTCGCCATGGTCACTCACGATAATAACAAGTGTATTGGTATCGAGTTTTAATGCGGAAAGACAGTGTAAAAAATCGCCAATGAGGGCATCTTGGTAGTAAATGGCATTGTCATAACCGTCTTTGAAATGCCCGCCCTTGTAGCGCTCATAGCGTTTCGGTACGCGGTACGGATAATGGGTTGCATTGAGTTGAACAACGCCAAAAAATGGCTGCTTCTTGCGTTTTTTAAGTTGAGTCTTTAATTGGGCAATGGTATGTTTGTCGTCGACGCCTAAATCATTGTAAAAGGGAAGCCCAGCGTTGTCTTTGTTCCAGCAGAAATTGAGTTGGGCTTTTTGGTAAAAACGATCGAAGCGGTACCATTTTAAGGTATGTGACGACAAGAAAAAGGTTGCCGAACCACGTTGCTTGCCCATTTCCCAAATGAGCGGTTGTTGCAACAATACACTGCTATCTTGGTAAGGCGCAATGCCGCTCAGGATGCCGGGTACAGCCAACATGGTTGTTGAGGCCACACTGACGGCATCTTGAAACTGGTAAAAATCAGATGCGTGTGCATTTGCAAATGCAGTCAATTCGGGCATGTTGTGGCGTGGATTTCCATAAAGTTGCGCGCTGCGCTGCCGAAAACTCTCCAATACAATAACAACAACATTTGGGGTATTTGGCCCACCAACTGGCCCTAGTTTGGCGGGCCGATGCACGCCAAGGCCGGTTCCTTTAAACGTACTGTGGTCGTCCCAGGTAAGGGCATGCCGTTGCAAACACGCAGCAAAATTGGCATCGACAATGGCGCATTGGTCGTAATTTTTGTGCAAGAACACCAGCGTTTCGAAACCCATTATTTGAAGGAAACTATAGAGCAAAAGTGCTCTTGTATTGAGTTTTGGGAGCCCTGAGCGCAAGCGCCATAAGCACCAAACGAGGCCACTCATGAAGCCAATAAGGAGCAAAAAGACATACGGATTTACGATGTCTTTGAGCAGACTCATGGCGCTTTTGGGTTCGGTCTTGAAATACAATAAAGTATAGTAATTTGGGAACAGTCCGTTTAACGAAAAAAAAGCATACGAACCCAAAATGGAGAGCAGGAATGGGCTCAAGGTAAGTACGGCAAAAACGCTAAAAGATAATGGATGCGCGGCTAATTTTTGCAATAAGGCCAAGATCCAAGTCAAGTAGCATACCGATAAAACAACCGAAAAAATGTAAAAAGAAACTTGCTTCGGGCTGTAATGCGTCAACAATTCAGATCGAAAATAAAGATCAATCAGGACAAGGAATAGCGAAAAAAGAAGGCTGCGTAAAATGGCTTTCATGCCTTATATGCCACTGCGTAAGTTTTCAGGAAATTTAGCTTCCATGGCCGGGAAAAACACATGCGCTAAAATCAGCGGATTGAACACAAAATATTGGCAACGCACCAACTCACCGTCTGGGAGTTGACACCAAAACGAATTCATGTCCATATTGACTAAATTGCCAAATTCGTTGCGTTGTTCTTCTTTACTTGGGATGCGGAAAAATCGCAACTTATAGGCATCGTTTTTTGATTTTACTTCAAAGACACAAAACGGACTGCTTCGTTTGACGCTATCGACTTGTTTGTCTGAGAGTGTAAAGTTCTTTTGTTCAAAGTGCACTTTCTGAAATCCTTGCAAATAGCGAAATACATTGGTGGTGTCGAGGCTTGGTAGCGCTTTTCCGTTTTGAGTAAGTGTGTAACGACCATTACGGCTCTTTAATTCAAAATTGCGAAACGGCTCGTTTTGAAAACGGGCACGCACAAGCTCGATTTCTTCCATGTCGAGTGCAAAAATTTCGGTGCAGGCCCATTTACGTGGATCGGCGAAAAAACGCGGATCAATGACGCCATTTACACCAGCAAGTTTCATCATAACCGGTGCCTTGCTTTTGCCATCATCGGCACTTTCAAGCAGCATAATTTGACCAAGGTGGTCAGGAGTTGTAGGTCCAATGTACCAGGTTTTGGTCCATTCCCCATCTTGATAGATTTCTACTTTTGTAGTTGAACTGGCCATCAATTCTGTAAAACGTTGAATTGATTTTTCGGGTAGGTAGGCCTTAAACTCTACAGAATGAAGGGCTTCTAAGATCAATGAGATATTCGCTTTTGCGACACAATTTCCGTTGAGGTCTGTCCAACCATGCTTGCCTTTGATTAACTCGATGTGCTGGCCAAAGGCATCGGTAATGGCAAGTTTATCAACCGTGGTGGTGTCTTCGATTTTGAAATCAAAAGAGGTTTGGTCTGACGCAGCAGAGTGACTGTTCAAATCAAGTGCAAACCATGTCAGCCCTCCGAGAAGACCAAGCAAAGCAATGATAACTATGAATTTTTTGTTCATCGGGCGTAGCGTTTGATGCGGATCCAATTGAGTAAAAAGCCAAGTGCTACAATCACTAAAAGTGGAAGCACCATATTGATGATTTTGTAAAACCCAGCTTCTTGTTTGATTTTTTCTTTGTCGATGTCTTTGATGTCAATTTGACGACTGCGAATGTCTAGAACTGAATTTTCGCCCATCATGTAGTCGATGCAGTTTTGGAAAAATTCTTGATTGCCAAAAATGAGAGGGATGCGACGCTGGGCCAATTCGGCATCGACCTTCAATTCGTTAATTGCAATGGGTCTGTAAAGGTAGGAGTCGAGTTTTTTGGGATCCAGAATGGAGTCGTATTGGTTGCGTATAAAGGTGCCGTTTCCGACAACCAGCACTTTTCCTTCTTTCTGACTTTTGTCGAGGTAATGCACTTCTTTACGGCTTGTAAATTCGCTGACAATACGATTTTTGAAGTGCGATGAGAAAAACCCTTCTGCCAAACCGGCCACACACAATTTGTTGATCGGGTCGGTAGGGTTTTCGACCAATTTGGGGTTTTTGCCATAATTGAGCGGCAAGGCCAAATTGACTAAGGGTTGCAAACCGGTTGGGATGGCATTACTTGAACTCGTTAGGATGGGGCTCACTTGCACTTTAGGCAATTGTACAAATTCGATTTCATTCGCGTAATTCAATGAAATTGGGTCGACATTGCGTGCAATTGGGTGTGCTGACGGACTTGCTAACATGTGAAAAAACCACGGCAAATACGTCGATTCGGCAAACGGTACAATCTTGGGTGCGCAATTGACGTCGAGCACAAAATTTTCTTTAACCTTGATGCCGTAATCAAAGAGCAACTTATCGAGTTGCAGGTTTTTGCGCATACTGTGCGTCATGCCTTTAGCATTGAGCGTGTCTTCATTGAGTGCAAGCGTATTTAGAAAGCACATGAGCTTGCCACCGCGCATCACAAACTGATCGATGAGGTAAAGGTCTTTTTGCGAAAATGGTGTTTGTGGATCGGCAATGATAAGCCCATCGACATCTTTTAGTGCTGAAATACTGTCGTTGAGCGTGAGGTCGGCAATTGAAAAGTAGGGAGCAATGAGGGCGCGTGCACGCATCGTTTGTGGATTAGACAGCTCTCCGTGTCCGTGCAAAAAGGCGATGCGTGGCTTTTCTAACTGCGTGAGTCGACGCATGGCCGATAGTAAGTTGTATTCGAGGTTGTTGAGTGCATTTTCGATGATTTCGCTCATTTGGTCGAGGCTGTACGGATGCCCTGGCTGCGAACCTGGTAAGAACTGAACCACATTTTCTTTGGTAATCCCGTTGACCGAATAAGAAAGCAGGGCCCCCGGAAACAACATCACTTGGCTCTGGGTGCCGTCTTTCAAGTACAAAATTTCCATGGGCATAATGCCACGTCCACGGTCATATAATTGGGCCCGCAAGGCATTGACTTCATCTTCGGTACCGACACTTGGGTCGGTAAAAATGAATTCGATGCGATTGCCTGCTACGCGTTTAAAATCGTTGAGTTTGTCTTTGAGCGCATTCTGAAAATACTTGATTTCGGAAGGCATATTGCCATCCAAATAAATTTGAATGCTAATGCGATTTTCAAAATTGTCTTTGTTTTGGAGGTATGTAGCGGTGCTTGAAGCCAACGAATACCGTTGATCTTTGGTCATGTCTAGCTTGACGTACAGCATCGAGGCGATGAAATTGATCAAGATAAGTGCTGCTGCCAGTAAACCCAATACAGACCAATTGTAGAGTCCTTTGGTACTGAGGCCACGCCACCAATTTTTCGGAGAGAAGTTCATGCTTATTTTTTAAGAGTTTTTAGAACGGTTAATGAGGCCATCAAAAACAACGCATTTAAGCTTAAAAAGTAAAAGAGGTCACTAGAATCGATGACGCCTTTTTTAATTGACTCATAGTGAAAAGACATTCCGATGTACTTGATGAGGTAGTCAAGGCCTCCGAATTGTGAAAAGTTTCCGAGAAGTTCGAAACCGTCGTAAAAAGCCCAACACATAAACATAGCTAGTATAAACGCAATAATTTGGCTATTGGTGAGCGCCGATGCAAACATTCCGATAGACACAAATGCTGCGCCTAGTAAAATAAGGCCAATGTAGGAAGTGATGGTCGCGCCGATGTCTATATTACCGACCGGATTGCCAAGCTGGTACATCGACACAAAATAGATAAACGTCGGTATGATCGCTACCACGAGTAGTGCCACACCAGCCAAATATTTTGCAAAAATGAGTTTAAAGTCAGAAATCGGTCGCGTCAGTAACAATTCGATGGTGCCGGTACGGCGCTCTTCAGCAATTGAACGCATGGTAATGGCCGGAATCAGGATCAGAAAAATAACCGGCGACATATTAAAGAACGGGATGAGGTCAGCGGTGCTGCCTTCGAGTAAGTTGGTATTGTAAGATAATACCCAATGAAAGAGGCCAGATGCGATGAGGTAAATCAGGATAAACACATAGCCGATCATGGAACTCAGAAAGCTATTGATCTCTTTTAAGAATAAAGCACGCATAACACAAATTGAGTTGTCAAATTTAACAATTATCTATAAACGAAAATTCCCGCCTTGAGGGGCGGGAATCACGATATACAAGTTGTATAATTAGGCTTGCTTTACGTTAACGGCATTGAGTCCTTTACGTCCTTCTTGCAATTCAAACTCGACAACGTCATTTTCTTTGATTTTGTCAACCAAACCGGTGACATGAACAAAATACTCTTTGTTCGTGTCCTCTTCAACGATAAAACCAAAACCTTTGGTTTCGTTAAAGAATTTTACTGTTCCTTTATTCATTAGATGAGATATTAATTGTGGTAAAGGTAATCAAGTAAATTTGCTTTGCCGCTTTTTCTTGCAATTAAATGCCATTAAAATGCAAATCTGTGCTCCAGGCTTCGGCCGCTGAGGCAAACCAGGGCTTGATTGTAGGCCAAATAGAAGCAAATAAATCGGATTGACGATAAGCCGCTAGCGCAGCTTCATTTTCCCAAATACTGTAAGTAAATAGGCAGCAAGGGTCTTTTTTATCTTGCAATAATTGCATGCCTGCACATCCTGGAAAGGTCGCAACTTGTTCTTTTACGCGCTCAAAATGGTTCAAAAAAGACGCTAAATGTGCTTCTTGAAAATGCAATTTGACAATTCGGATCATTAAAACAACGATTGGATATTTTCTTTGGAGCCAGCAGGCGTGAATTCGATATGAACCGGATCGCCAAGTCGCATCCCAAATAACTGACTTGCGCCACCAAAACTTCCGTTGGCACCTCGGTTGATGGCAATTTCGAGTAAATCAACGCTATTAAAGAGGGCCACGCGCTCTCCTTGAGACACACTGTTGTAGGTATCCGAAATGACATCAATAAAGTACTCTTTTTTCATGTACTTAATGGTAAACGGCGTAGCAGGGCCAAAGCGCTCAAAGTCTGCTTTTGTGATGTTGGTAATAAGATTGCCAAAGGCATCGATATGAATGACGGTTCCGCGAATGACTAACTGATCAATGGCTGGTTTTTGCTCGAAAGCACGTTTGTAGCCTCGGGCAGGAGTTGCAAAACCCGAGACTGCTTCGCCATTGGCAATACGTGCGGCTAACGGTATGAGACAGTTTTTGGTGTGAAAGCGCAGCTTTTCTTTTTCTTGGTAGATGGAGTCGTAGTGGTAAAATTCATCTGGAAATTCATCGTTGAGAAAACTTCCAAAAAATCCGTTGTCGGTACCTACAAAATATTGGCCTTTGTATTTCATGATTGAGGGCAAAGAAGCCTGATCGGAATCGAGAACAGGTTCGCTATCGACGCCAACAATGTGAATGGTTCCTTCTGGAAAATCGGTATAGCAGCAGCGCAATTGAAATGCGGCGTTACTCACGTTAAAGGGTCGAATGTCGTGCGAAATGTCGATAATTGTGGCTGTTGGGAGCAAACGCAAGATGGCTCCTTTCATGGCGGCTACATAAAAATCTTGGTAGCCATTATCGCTTGTCAGTGTGACGATTTGCATTCGGATTTACGCGTCTTTGTCCTTAGAAATTCATAATTTTACCAAAAGTAATTGAAAACCGGACATCCACTCCGTAAATCATGCAAATAAATTGAATTTAGGGCAACGCAATATCGAAATCGATGGCCTCAATCCGGCCGAAATTTATGGGGTAAATAATGCCAACTTACACCATATTAAAAGCTTCTTTCCAAAGCTAAAAATTGTTGCACGTGGCAATGTGCTTAATTTGGCCGGCGACGAAGAAGTCATGGACGAATTCGAGCGCAAATTTTCGCTGATCATACAGCATTACACTACGTTTAACCATTTGTCTGAAAACAACATCGACAACCTAATGCTTCAAGATGGTTCTAAGTTGCTTTCGACTGACGATGGTTCCGAAACCTTGGTTCACGGAAATGGTGGTGTCAAAATCAAAGCCCGCACGGTCAATCAAAAGAAACTTGTTCAGGCGGTTTTGCATTCCGATATGGTGTTTGCAGTTGGTCCGGCCGGTACTGGCAAAACCTATACAGCGGTTGCATTGGCAGTCAAAGCCCTCAAAGCAAAAGAAGTCAAGCGCATTATCCTGACCCGACCAGCAGTCGAGGCAGGTGAAAACCTCGGTTTTTTACCAGGTGATCTAAAAGAAAAGCTAGATCCGTACCTCATGCCACTCTACGACGCCTTGCGCGACATGATACCCGCCGAAAAACTGGCCGACATGCTCGAGTTCGGTGTCATCGAAATTGCGCCGCTTGCATTTATGCGAGGCCGCACCCTCGACAAAGCCTTTGTCATTTTAGATGAGGCTCAAAACACCACCCAAATGCAAATGAAAATGTTCTTGACCCGGATGGGCATGACCGCCAAATTTGTCATTACCGGTGACATGTCGCAAGTCGATTTGCCATCAAGACAACGCTCTGGGTTGGCCTATGCGCTTGATGTACTCAAAGACATCGAAGAAATTCAAATTGTGCGTTTAGGTCAGTCCGATGTCATACGACACCGTTTGGTGAAGAAAATCATCGAAGCATTTGATGTCGCCGAACACAAAGAAAAAGAAGAAAAACAAGCCAAAATCGAGCAAAAAAAAGGCTCAGCAACTAGTTAGAAAATACGTTTATGCAAGCATTAACTTCCAGTAACTTTCAATTCGACGGACAAACCCACGTTTACAACGGGAAAGTTCGTGATGTTTATACCTTGGCCAATGACATCCTTGTGATGGTGGCCTCTGACCGCATTTCTGCCTTTGACCACATTTTGCCAAAAGGCATTCCTTACAAAGGTCAGGTGCTCAATCAGGTCGCAACTTACTTTTTAAATGCGACCAAAGACATCGTTCCGAATTGGTTAGTGGCTACACCAGACCCAAGTGTGGCGGTTGGTTATGCCTGCGAACCTATTCGTGTCGAAATGGTCATACGTGGTTATTTAGCCGGACATGCTGCCCGCGAATACAAGGTCGGCAAGCGTCTACTTTGTGGCGTTGCCTTACCGGAAGGCTTGCGCGAAAATGACCGCTTGCCACAACCAATCATCACGCCAGCAACTAAAGCCGATGAAGGCCACGACGAAGACATCTCACGCGAAGACATTTTAGCAAAAGGCATTGTGCCGCAAGCGATCTACGAACAAATGGAACGCTACACCTATGCCTTGTTTGAACGTGGTACCCAAATGGCAGCCGAACGTGGTCTGATTTTAGTCGACACCAAATATGAATTTGGTTTGCGCAATGGCGAAGTCATTCTTATCGATGAAATCCATACACCCGATTCTTCGCGCTATTTTTATGCAGACGGCTACGAAGCCCGACAAACTGCTGGCGAAACCCAAAAGCAATTGTCAAAAGAATTTGTCCGTCAGTGGCTCATCGAAAATGGCTTTCAAGGTTTAGAGGGGCAGCAAATGCCCTTTATGCCCGACGAATTTGTAGCCTTGGTTTCTGAGCGCTACATCGAATTGTACGAGCGCATCACTGGCCAAACTTTTGAAAAAGCCGATACCTCACAGATCGAAACCCGTATTGCCAATCATGTCAATGCGTATTTAAAAAGTAATCAGTAAGCGATGTCTGTTCATAGCAATGTAAAAAAAATCACAACCCACACACTTCAAGAAATGAAGCATGCGGGTACCAAAATCTCAATGTTAACGGCCTACGATTATTCGATGGCGCGTATTGTCGATGAAGCGGGTATTGATGTGATCTTGGTCGGCGATTCTGCTTCCAATGTCATGGCAGGTCATGAAACAACCTTGCCCATTACACTTGATCAAATGATTTACCATGCCTCTAGTGTGGTGCGTGCTGTTCAACGTTCATTGGTGGTCGTTGACATGCCTTTTGGTTCGTATCAAGGTAATTCGAAAGAAGCGTTATCGAGTGCCATTAAAATCATGAAAGAATCAGGAGGGCACGCCGTTAAAATGGAAGGTGGGCATGAAATCATCGACTCCATACGACGCATTCTTACAGCTGGCATTCCGGTAATGGGGCATCTTGGCCTGACGCCTCAATCAATTTATAAGTTCGGAACTTATGTCGTACGTGCCAAAGAGGAAGAAGAAGCACAACGCTTAATTGCCGATGCAAAAGCCCTTGAAGAAGTGGGCTGTTTTGCAATCGTACTCGAAAAAATCCCGGCCCAATTAGCAACACAAGTAGCCAAAATGGTCAGTATTCCGGTCATTGGCATTGGGGCTGGTAATGGTGTCGACGGCCAAGTGTTGGTCATTCACGATATGTTGGGCATCAACAACGAATTTAACCCCCGCTTTTTGCGCAAGTACAATAATTTGCATGCGCACATGTTAAAGGCCTTTCAGGATTACAAATCAGACGTTCAATCTGGAGATTTTCCGAACACCTCTGAACAATACTAAGCATGCGCGTGCTTTTCTTTCTTGGTTTACTCGGCTTGCTGGGTTGTACCGTGCATCAAAAGCCGAAGCAAGAAACACATCTCAAAACTGTCTGCCGTTACAGTAAGTATTTGCACATCTATCCGTTAAAAAAAGGGAGCTATCGCATTCAAATTACAGATCCTGACCAACAGCAAGCACTTTTTTCGCTTGATGTTACCACTGCGCAACATCGCATTGCAGTATTGAGTGCCACGCATGTCGGAATGCTTGCAGAACTCGGTGCACAACAAAAAGTCTGTGCCATTCCTGATCTCCGCTTTCTAGATGACCCTGACTTAAGAAAAGCGGTGGCACAAGGGAGTGTAGTTGATTTACAAAGTGATCAAAGTCTGTCCATTCGTAAGCTACTGAAGCAACACACCCAAGTACTTGTATACAGTGGCTTTGGTTCCGAAAAATCGCAGTTGAAACGCTTGCGTGCACTCGGCGTTAAGTGCATTCCCGATTACGAATGGCGCGAAACACATCCGCTGGCAAGAGCCGAATGGATCTTGTTATTTGGCGTTCTTACCGGCCAATTAAAACGCGCTCAGGCTGTTTTTGAGCACGTTTGTGCCAATTACAAGCGCATTCGGGAACAAGCCACTTTGTGCAATACCAATCCGCATGTCATCAGTGGTTACATCTACGGAGATCAATGGGTGGCACCTGCAGGCAATAGTTTTGAGGCCAAGTTATACAAGGATGTAGACATGACATACTATTTTGAAGAAAAAACAGGTACAGGAAGCTGTTTTTCGAGTATTTCTAGCATTTTGAACAAAAGTACTGAAGTTACTATCTGGCTCAATCCGGGTCAGTCGAGCCGTTCGGCCCTGTTGCAAAACTACCCGAAATACAAATTTTTCCCTTTTTTCAAAAAACGCATTTACTGCTATACGCACCACACGAATTATTACTGGGAACGCGCAGCCGTCCATCCCGATTGGGTTTTGTCGGACCTTCGAAAAATCCGCGACCATCAAACTGATTCATTGTATTTTTACAAGGAATTGAAGCCATGAACTACAAAAATCGCCTCTTCGTTGGTCTTATTTCGGTAGTAATACTGAGTAGTTTGTTCCACCTGCAACTTACCGAAATGGGCACAATAAATCGGGCACAGGCCGCTGTGTTCTGGTGGGAATTTCGCATCCCTCGTCTCGTGAGTGCGCTGATCGCCGGAGCAGGCTTGTCAGTGAGTGGCTTGCTCATGCAAAATTTATTTCGAAACCCAATGGCAGGCCCGTATGTATTGGGCATCAATTCAGGAGCGAGTTTAAGTACAGCACTGCTCGTTCTTGGTGGTTTTTCCTGGATGCATTCTACAATAGGACTTGTGGGCAGTGCATTAATCGGGGCGCTTATGGCCTCAATGCTCATGTTTGCTGTTTCGCTTCGTGTGAAACAAACAAGTAGTTTACTCATTGTAGGCCTCATGTTTGCAAGTTTTTGCGGCTCGATCGAATCGGTTCTGCAAAGTTGGGCTTCGCCAGAACAAGTCAAGCAGTTTTTTTTATGGAACATGGGTTCTTTGCAACAGCTCAATGCACAACAGCTACCTTGGTTTGCAAGTCTCTTTTTTGTTGCAATAGCCTGGAGTTTTGGGCGCGTCAACGCGTTAAATGCATTTGTATTAGGACAAGAGCAAGCCTTCCAATTGGGCGTGCGTGTGAAAGCACTGCGCATTTCGATGTTGGCAATTACCGCAGTATTGGCTGGTAGCATCACTGCATTTTGTGGACCCATTGCATTTGTTGGTTTGGCCATTCCAAATGTGGGTCGTCAGCTTTTACGCACGCAAGATCATTTACAATTATTGCTGTTTTGTCTGCTTTTTGGAGCCTTCTTTTTAGTCAGTTGCGATGTGCTTTCGTTACTGCTTGAACCTTATTTCAGTTTGCCAATCAATGTCCTAACTTCTTTGATTGGTGCGCCTTACATTGCTTATTTAGTTCTTCGACGCGCATGATTCGGATTCAGAATGCTCATTTTGGTTACGACAAACCTCTGATACACGTCAGCAATCTGATTTTAGAGGCAGGAAAGGTATATGCCTTAGTAGGACTTAATGGTTCTGGAAAATCGACCCTGCTTAAAACGTTGTCAGGTCAACTTGCCTTATTAGAAGGTGAGGTATGGTTGGCAGAGCACTCTTTAAGGTTGCTAAACGCGCAGGCGGACTTAAGAGCCAAACAACTTGCTTTTGTAAGTAGTCGTTTTGAGGGTGTCGATCAATTATCAGTGTTCGATTACATCGGATTAGGGCGCAGCCCTTATTTAGGCGCTTTTGGTCGGCTTCATGCTTCCGACAAGCATAAAATTGAGGCGCTTATTGAGCACCTGAAACTTTCCCATTTAAAACTGAAACGTACAAAGGAAATTAGTGATGGCGAGCGCCAATTGGTTAGTTTGGCGCGGGCATTTGTACAAGATACACCGGTCTTGATTCTTGATGAGCCGGCAAGTTTCCTTGATTTTTTAAATCGAGAAAAGGTGTTAGATGCTTTGTTAGATTGGGTAAAAGACCAGCAAAAATGCGTATTATTTTCGAGTCATGATTTGGATTTATGCCTCGAAAAACAGGTTCCAATTCTTACAATTGCAAATGGACAAATGAACCGATGGCAAGGGGATTCCAAAAAAGAACTGATCGAACTGCTTACCGCTCAATAACCTCTTAAACGGTCATGATGTCTTTTTCCTTGAGCTCGAGTAAGTCGTCGACTTTCTTGATATACGCGTTGGTGATTTTTTGAACCTCTTCTTCGGCATCCTTTACCATATCTTCCGACAAACCTTCGTTTTTGAGGTCCTTGACCATATCAATGGCATCTTTACGATTGTTGCGAATCCCCACCTTTGCGTGTTCTGCTTCTGCTTTGGCACGCTTCACGAGGTCACGGCGGCGTTCTTCAGTTAAGGGTGGAACCGCAATTATAAGTTGTTCGCCATTATTTTGTGGATTAAGGCCGAGATTGGCATTGATGATTCCGCGTGCGATGTCATTGAGCATCGTTTTTTCCCAAGGTTGAACCAAAATGGTGCGGGCATCGCTGGTATTGACATTGGCCACTTGCTGCAATGGAGTCATGGAACCATAGTATTCGACCATTACGCCATTCAGCATGGCGGGACTGGCTTTTCCTGCACGAATTTTAATAAGTTCGTTTTCGAGGTGGTTGAGTGTTTTTTGGTTCGACTCTTTGAATTCGTCGTAAATTAAGGATAATTCTTCGGTCATGGCTTAGCAAACTAGGGTTCCGACAGCAGCACCTTCGAGCAATTTTTTCAAGTTGCCCGGAGTGTCCATGTCAAATACGATGATAGGTAAGTTATTTTCTTTACATAGGGTGAAGGCGGTCATGTCCATGACATTTAGACCTCTTGCATAAACTTCATCAAAACTGATGCGCTCAAATTTTGTAGCAGTTGGGTCTTTGAGCGGATCGGCGGTGTAAATGCCGTCAACGCGAGTACCTTTTAGGATGACATCGGCGTTGATTTCGATGGCACGTAACGAAGCAGCAGAATCTGTGGTGAAGAAAGGGTTGCCGGTTCCGGCCCCAAAAATAACAATACGTCCTTTTTCTAGATGACGCACAGCTCTGCGTCGCACAAACGGTTCTGCAATTTCTTTCATTTCGATGGCTGATTGCAAGCGCGAGTTGATTCCGGCCGATTCAAGTGCTGCTTGTAAGGCCATGGAGTTGATCATGGTGGCAAGCATGCCCATGTAATCGCCGTGGGTGCGGTCCATGCCGCCTTCTTCGGCTTGTACGCCTCTAAAAATATTACCCCCACCAATTACAATGGCAATTTCGACACCTTGTTGGTGAATTTCTTTGATTTGTTCGGCATAAGCGGCAAGGCGTTGATTATCGATACCAAATTGCTTATTTCCCATGAGGGATTCGCCGGAAAGTTTTAAAAGGATGCGTTTGTATTTCATATGCAAGAACAAATATAGTATGAATCGGGCTAGGGTGGAGATGAGGGCAAAAAAAAAGCTACCGAATTCGATAGCTTTTTAAAGAGTAATGTGTGTTCTTAGCTTAAAGAAAAACGCTTGAAATCGGTTACTGTAAGACCTTTTTCAGTGCTGTTTAAGAATTGTTCAACTGTAACTTTGTTATCGCGAACAAATGCTTGACTTAAAAGTGTGTTTTCTTGGAAGAATTTGTTTAAGCGTCCGAGGGCAATTTTTTCGGCCATGTCTGCTGGTTTTCCTTCTTGGATCGCCAATTCTTTGCCAATTTCGATTTCGCGCTCGATTGTGCGTTGGTCAACGCCATCTTTGTCGATAGCGATTGGAGACATTGCAGCTACTTGCATCGCAACTTGACGTCCGGCATCAGCAACAGCCTCACCACCTTTGTTTAAACCAACTAAGGTTGCTAATTGGTTACCAGGGTGATTGTACGCCACCACATTGTCGGCACGAACAACTGCAAATGCAGATAAGTCTAATTTTTCGCCGATCACACCAATTTGCTCGGTGATTTTTTCGTCGACAGTTAAGCGTGCATCGTATGGAAGTGCTTTTAATGCGTCAGCTGATTCTGGAAGATTTGCTAATGCGATGTCTACTAATGACTGAACCAATGAAACATACCCGTCATTTTTTGCAACGAAGTCAGTTTCACAGTTAAGCGTAAGGATGACACCTGCTGTACCGTCTGCAGTAGCTTGTGCAAGAATCACACCTTCTTTGGCGTCATTCCCACCACGTTTTGCAGCGATTTTTTGTCCTTTTTTACGTAAGATATCGATTGCTGCTTCAAAATCGCCATTGGCTTCAACCAATGCGTTTTTGCAGTCCATCATACCTGCACCAGTTTGCTGGCGCAATTTGTTTACATCTGAAGCTGTAATAGCCATGATACTTTAATTTGTTTGTTCGATTAATTATTCTGCGCTTTCTGCTGTAGCCTCTGTTGTCGCTTCTGAAGTAGCTTCAGTTGCTTCGTCTTTGTCAGAAGCTTTCATGTTTTTGCGCTCTTCTAAACCTTCACGAATGGCATCGCAAATGGCGTCAATGATCAAGGTAATTGATTTTGTCGCGTCATCGTTTGCAGGGATCGGGAAGTCAACCAATTTCGGGTTAGAGTTGGTGTCTACCATTGCAAATGTCGGAACATTCAATCGACGAGCTTCAGCTAAAGCAATGTGTTCTTTCAAGATGTCAACGATGAAAATTGCAGCTGGTTGACGCGTCATGTCAGCGATTGAACCAAATGTTTTTTCAAGTTTCTCGCGTTGACGAGTCTTGAATAATTTTTCACGCTTGTTGAGTGTGTCCCATGTGCCATCAGACTTCATTTTGTCGATGAGGGCCATTTTGCGGATTGATTTACGTGTCGTTTGGAAGTTGGTTAACATACCACCTGACCAACGCTCAGTAACGAAAGGCATGTTTACTTTTGCAACGCGCTCAGCAACGATTTCTTTTGCTTGTTTTTTCGTAGCAACGAAAAGAACTTTTTTACCAGATTTGGCAATTTGTTTCATGGCTGCACAAGCATGGTCTAAATGAACCAAAGTCTTGTTTAGGTCAATGATGTGGATTCCTTTCTTCTCTTCGAAGATGTATGGAGCCATTGCTGGGTTCCATTTGCGTTTGAGGTGTCCGAAGTGAACACCAGCTTCTAATAAAGCTTCAAAAGTTAATTTAGACATATATTGTTTTGTTTACGTTCCGAAATAAGTTCAAGCAACGCCAGAGGGACAGCAAGCTGTAGGTACTTTGGCGCTTGGATGCTAAACATCCAAGAAACGGTATTAACGTTTCGAGAATTGGAATTTCTTTCTTGCTTTTGGTTGACCTGGTTTTTTACGCTCGACCATACGTGGGTCGCGGGTCATGAGGCCTTCAGTTTTCAAAAGCGGTTTGTAGTCAGCTGAAACTTCGACAAGGGCACGTGAAATGCCTAAACGAACGGCTTCTGCTTGACCGTTGATACCTCCACCAACAACGTTTACTTTTACATCGTATTGACCTTCTGTTCCGGTCAATGCAAATGGTTGGTGTACTTTCGCTTGAAGAAAATCAATCGGGAAAAATTCTGTCATTTCACGTTTGTTGATAGAAATGTTTCCTTTTCCTTTTGAAAGGTATACGCGGGCTACCGCTGTCTTTCTTCTTCCGAGTGCATTAATGATTTCCATACTTCTTATTTGAGGGTATCAAGGTTCAATGATTGTGGGTTTTGAGCTTCGTGCTTGTGAGCTGCTCCTTTATAGACTTTCAAATTGGTGTACAATTTGCGTCCGAGTGTGTTTTTAGGCAACATTCCTTTAACTGCTTTTTCGATCAAGCGCTCAGGATGATTTTTGAGCATGTCTTCGGCAGAAGTGAAACGTTGACCACCTGGGTAACCAGAGAAACGGACGTAATCTTTGTCTTGTAATTTTGTACCTGAGAAGGCAATTTTTTCAGCGTTGATAACGATCACATTATCACCACAATCAGCATGCGGTGTGTAACAGGTTTTGTACTTTCCACGGATGATTTTAGCGACTTTGCTCGCCAAACGACCCACGGTTTGACCTTCAGCATCTACCACATACCACTTTTTGTCTGCGGTTTCGGTATTGCCAGCTAACGTTCTGTAACTTAATGTGTTCACGGTTCTTTTTGTTAAATAAAAAACTTAAATTCCCTAAAATTAGGGGTGCAAAGATACAACTCTTATATTTAAATGCAAACGAAAAAGCGAAAAAAACAAAGTTATTTTGCCTTAAATCGCGAAATCGCATTTCGAGTGAAGTCACTCAAGACCAAACGGCCTGAAATTCCGGCACGTTCAATTAGCAACTGATCCCAGTGTTCGGTGCCTTCCCAAAAGATGCGTTTTAGCTCGGCCATTGCTTCCGGATTCGAAGCGGCCAATTGCGTGCTTAATTGTGCAATGGCGGCATCCATTTCTTCAATGCTTGAATAGATTTCGGTGTACAAACCTTTTTCTTTTGCCCACTGTGCACTGCGCCATTCGGTCGCGTTAATAGCTAATTCACTCATGGCAGCACGCCCGACTTTACGTTCAACAGCCGGCCCAACCACGAAAGGTCCTATCCCGACGGCAAGTTCGGATAACTTCACTTCGGCACGGTCAGTAGCAAAGCAATAATCTACTGCTGATGCCAAACCAACGCCACCGCCGACGGCTTTCCCTTGCACACGGCCAATGATGAGTTTGTTCGATTTGCGACACGCGTTGATTACATGAGCAAAACCTGAAAAGAAGTGCAAGCCCGTTTCAAGGTCTTCGATGGTCAGGAGTTCGTCAAAGCTTGCACCCGCACAAAATGCTTTCTCTCCGGTCGATTGAATGAGAAGCACGTGAACAGATGGGTCTTGGCTAAGTTTGGTGATGGTCTCCGCTAAGGCACGCAATAGCTTGCCCGGGAGCGAATTGCTCATGGGGTGGCTAAAGGTGATGGTGCCGAGTCCGGTTGCTGAAATGTGGGCTTCTACAAAGCCAAGTTCGCTGGGGTGTGTCATTATTTTAAGTTAAAACTGTCTGTACCGATGAGTTGACCGTCGCAATAAATACGCACTTTGTAGGTGCCTCGGGCGGCTTCCTCGCCTTTCATTTCGTAATAAATGGTGAGGTCAACAGCTTGGTTTTGGTAATCGATGTCTTTGCGTTGCGAATAGGCAATGCTACCACCATCTGTTTCAAGCACATAGTTGCTACTTGCTTGCAGTGTTTGCCCATCAGGGCCAATCAGTTGCATGTAGACGGTCTTTTTGCCACTGGTCGCTAAAACATTTTCAGATAATGTAAAACTAGAGCGCAATTGAACCGCATTTTTGGCGCGGTCAGTTACTTCCATTAAGTTGTTCACTTTTTGTCGGAGGGCTTCTGAACGGAATCCGTAGGCTTGTAACTTACTTCCTTTTTTAACTTGGCTTTGCGATTCTTCTGCTTGGCGTCGGAATTCATCGCGTTCGGTTGCAGTGGTACTTAAACGAGCGCTTGTTTCTTCTAGGCGACTTCCAAGATCGATATTGAGCGTATTTAGCGAATCGATTGTGCGTGCCCATCCGCGCATAATGCTGCGCAAGGTTTCATTTTCTTTGCGTGCCTTGACAAGCTCACGTGCTGTAAGTTTTGATCCCTCTAATTTTTTTAACAATTGGGTAATGCGTTCTTTTTGAAGGTTAAGGCTGTCGGCTTTTGTGGCATCTTTTTCGATGAGTTTGTTGTAGTTGCTCAGCATTTGCTTGAGGTCCGTTTTAAGGTCACTCGACATGTTTCCTGTATAGCCGGAAAGTGCAGCTTCCATGTCTTTCATGTCGGCCAATAGCTGTGTGTTGTTATTGTTGCACGTATTAAGGGCGCTGCGTTGTCTGGACCACATGAGGGCCATTCCAGCTAATCCGGCCAATAAAATAAAGATGAATATAAAGTAAAATCCGTTCGATTTTTGTTCGGGTTGAGGCGTGTTAGTTTCCATAAGAGACGATGTTTGGTAGTTCAAATTTAATAAGAATCGGTGAGCTTCTGTTGGATACAGATTTCTTTTAAAAAGCGCCGCATGCTATCAGGGCCGACGGCACTAAAACGCGCGTCGGAACTTGCCGGATAGGGCCCGCCATGATGCATGGCTGCCGAAACCCGAACGCCAGTTGGGACCCCATTTTCGATGAGTCGCCCTACTTTGTCGACTAATGCGTGGAAGTAGGGAAGTGAAAAGAGCGGTTCTGCCGTATAAACACTAGCGGTAAGTTGGCCGTCAAGTTGTGCAATAAATGGGATCAATTCGGATGTGTTCGAATAGGAAGCCAGTAGGCTAAACGGACCAAATACTTCGTGTTGGGTGACCGTTTCTTGAATCCATAATTTTAGGCTGCAGCTGCCAAGACACCAGCGTCCTTCGATGCCGTACTGTGAAACCTTGCATTCATGTCGTTCGACCCCTTTAATTGCGAGAACTTCGCGTTTGCGCGCTTCATATTTGGACCAAATGTCGGGGTGCAGCATGGGCACAACTGCTTGTTGATCAAGCGCGAAAAGCAAGGCGTCTTTAAAAGGTTCGAGATGGTGATAAGGTACCAATATTAGGCCTGGTTTGGTGCAGAACTGACCTGCATCAGTGCAAATGGAAGCCGCTAATTCTGTGGCAATTTTGGCGTAGTGTTCTACGCTTAGATTGGGATCGAGGATGACCGGATTAAGACTGCCCATTTCAGCAAAAACCGGAATGGGTTGGGGCCGCTGCGCGGCCATATCGAGCAAAGCTCGACCTCCTTTTTGGCTACCGGTGAACGCGACGGCTTTTAGCTGAGGGTGCTGCACAAATTGTTGGGCCCAACTGTAGCCATCGTCGACGACTTGGCTAAAAATGGCAGCTGGCCATTGATGCTTGAGAAGTGCACGTTGCACGCAACGCGTAACCGCACTGCAGGTGCCAACATGCATGGGGTGCGATTTCAACACGACGCAACAGCCTGCGGCAAGTGCAGCGACGCTGTCGCCTCCCATGGTTGAGTAAGCGAGTGGAAAATTGGAAGAACCAAGAACCAAAACCGGACCTATGGCCTGTTTTATTTTTTGGAGTTCAAGGGTGTTGTTTTCAAGATGTTCTTTAAACGACCATTCGAAGTTTTCGGTATGCGTTGCAAAAAGATGAATTGTAGAAAGTGTCCGTTGCCACTCTGATTCAAAGCGCGACACCGACAAGCCACTTTCTGAGCAATAAAGCGTTTGAATGTGTTGTTTGTCGTTTTGCATTTCCTGGGCAATCGTGCGCAGGAAAGCAGCCCTTAATTCAGGTTCTTGTTGTTGAAATTGGCGTTGCGCCTCTTCAATTTGATCTTCCCAGTCTTTCAGAAACGAAGGGCTGGTCGGGAAGTAAAGCGTATTTCCCCATTTATTTTCTGAGGGCATGAAGGTTCGAAAACCTTTGCTCATGATTAGGCGATGCTCAAGACAAATGTAAAGCTCTCCATGATTTGATTGGCGAGCATTTTTTGACAGGCTGTTGTCACTTTATCGTGTGCTTCTTGTTCTGAAGCTGCTTCGACAAATAAACGGATGTGTTTACCGATGCGTACGCCTTCTATTTCAGGAAGCCCGATGTTTTTCATAGAGTTGGAAACGGCTTTTCCTTGTGGATCAAGGAGTGCATCTAGCGGCATGACATCGATTTCAGCTTTGAATTTCATGTGTTTTCGATTGAAAATGATCAATAGTGGATAAAATGAGGTACAAAAGTACAATTATTGGAATGGACCACGCGTAAAAAAGCAGAATACTTATCAACGCACCTGCAACTAAAATGTAGCGAAGCCGGTTGTCTGGCCATCTGTAATTCTTGAATTTGAGGGCGAGCAATGGAATTTCGGTAATCATGAGAAACGAAAATAAGACACTAACGACGCTTAATGTATAGCAATCGAAGATGCTGTAAATCCATGAAGCCTGATGCCCCCAATTGCCAAGTTCTAGCCAGAAGTAAACTGGAAAAAAAGCAAAAAAGAGGGTGGCGGTAGGTGTAGGTACTCCGATAAAACGATCGCTTTGACGCTCGTCAATATTAAATTTTGCCAAACGAAAGAGGGCGAAAAATGGAATCACTAGTGCTGTAAAGGGCAGCAAATTGATCGATGCATTGTACATGTTGTTGCGGCCATAAAAGAGCGCTGCTTTCCAATCGATCAATTGGGCTACAACGTATTCGGATAACGGACCCGCATAGGCTCTGACATCATGGGCATTGACTTTTAAACCACTTTGATCAATCCCTAAAATGATCATTACGAACATAAAAATACCGGGCGCTACGCCAAATGAAACCATGTCGGCAAGCGAATCGAGCTGTTTGCCAAGTGGGCCACTTGCGTTGGTAAGGCGTGCCACAAAGCCATCTAAAAAATCAAAGAGTGCCGAAAAGACCAACGCTAAAATAGCCAAGTCCAAGCGACCGCTCAGACTAAAGATGATCGAAGAAATGCCGCCCATTAAATTGGCGGCGGTGAGTAAATTGGCGATTCCGAACATGTTCAATTTTTGGTAAAAGTAGTCAAAACACAATTTTTTTGGCAACTTTGAGTTATTGAACCATGTTGAAAAACACAATCACGCAATTAACGCTCCTATTTTTGACGCCTTTTTATTGGGCGCAAACAGTCGCACCAAAATACTCCAATGAATTTTTAACGCTTGGAGTTGGCGCTGAGTCGATGGGCATGGGTTCGGCTTTTGTAGCTTCTTCATCAGGTGTGCATGCGGCGTACTGGAATCCGGCCGCCCTAACCAGTCAGCAGCGACTAGAAGCATCGCTGATGCACGCTTCATACTTTGGAGGCATTGCTTCTTATGATTATTTAGGGGTCTCAAAACGCATCGATGCAAAAAGTGTGGCTGCCCTAAGTTTGCTGCGTTTTGGTGTCGATAACATTTTAAATACCTCACAGCTCATCGACAATAATGGGCAACTCGATTACAATCAAATTAGCACCTTTACCGCTGGCGATTATGCGCTTTTACTTTCCTACGGACGTCAAACCAAATGGCCATCGTGGAGTATAGGTGGAAGTGGAAAACTTATTTACCGACACATCGGCAATTTCGCACGGGGAATGGGTTTTGGTTTTGACCTCGGCTTGCGGTACAAACCCACCAATCACTTTCAAGCTGCTGCCGTCCTACGCGACGCCACAAGCACCTTTAATGTCTGGACCTACAACCTTAGTCCAGAAATGCAACAAACCTTTTTAAACACAGGAAATGAGTTGCCTCAAAACGGGCTCGAGCTGACCTTGCCAAAGCTCTTACTCGGCGCAGCAGGTTCTGTAAAAGTAGGGGCAAAAGGCTTGCGTTTAGGTGGTGAGTTGGATGTGGACCTCAGTACCGACGGGCAGCGCAACGTGTTACTCAAAACAAAATTGATTTCACTCGATCCGCATGCAGGTGCTTACCTTAACTACAAACAACTCGTAAGTGTCCGGATCGGTATTTCGAATATCCAACAGTTTACCGATTTTGACCACTCGACCCATTGGGGCCTTCAGCCGCATTTAGGCATGGGCTTACAATTGAAAAATTGGAAAATCGACTATGCATTTACGCGACTAGGCGCCTCAGGTTCGAGTTATTATACGCATTTGCTTTCGTTACACTGGGCTTTTGGCGCCGTGATCGGTAAAGCTAATCATTAAAAGAATTTACAGCTAAAAATGGCCGTGTCATCGACATAGGGTAAGCTGCCTTTCCATTCTTCAAGTTTCGAAAAGATAATGCCGTTCATGTCTTCCATTTTGAGTGCTCCATACGCTTTGACATTGCGCACCAATTGATCGATGCCAAATTGTTCGCCGTGTTCGTTTTCAAGCTCGACAACTCCATCTGTAAACAACACAAAAGTGGTGTTGGGTTTTAAGATTAATTTACCAACATGAACAAAGGGCAATTCGTCGAGCATGCCCAAGCCGATGCAGCCGTCTTCAAGCATGGTTACGCTGCGGCCACTTAACAAAAAAGGATGGTTGTGCCCCGCATTGACATACGTAAGTTTGCGGGTATACGCATTGTAATGCGCAATAAAAAAGGTGATGAATTTTTCGCCTTTTGCACTTTTCATAACCAGCTTATTGAGCTCTTCCATCAAAAAACTCATTTCAAAGCGTTGGTATTTGAACAAGGTGCGAATGGT
>JBDLQL010000009.1:0-69944 GCA_039800565.1 Bacteroidota bacterium
TGGCCAAGAAGCCTGTGGTGCCCAAGACTTTGATGTCCCGTTTTTTGCCTCCATTGACGAACTGCTCGCTAGCGGGCTCGACTACGACGTCATTAATGTCTGTACGCCAAACGGCCTGCATGCCGAACAAGCACTCAAAGCCCTCGAGGCCAAAAAGCACGTGGTTTGTGAAAAACCAATGGGCCTCAGCAAAGAAAGCTGCGAGCAACTCATTTACAAATCTTTACAAGTTTCAAAGCAGGTATTTTGCGTCATGCAAAACCGCTATTCGCCACCAAGTGTCTGGATCAAAGACCTCATCGATCGGAAGGTATTGGGCGACATCTATATGGTGCAACTCAATTGCTACTGGAACCGCGACGAACGCTATTACAAAGTTGGCGGCTGGAAAGGACGCAAAGACCTCGACGGCGGCACCCTCTTTACCCAATTTAGCCACTTCATCGATATTATGTATTGGTTGTTTGGCGACATCGACAACATCCAAGGAAAATTTGCCGATTTCAATCACCAAGACTCGACCGATTTTGAAGATTCTGGCTTTGTGAGTTTTGATTTCATCAATGGCGGCATGGGCAGCCTCAATTACTCGACTGCTGTAGCGCATCAAAACCTGGAGTCGAGCATGACCATCATTGGCCAAAATGGCTCGGTCAAGATTGGTGGGCAATACATGAACGAAGTTGAAGTGTGTAACATTGCAGGCTACGAAATGCCCGAACTTGCACCCACCAACCCTGGCAACGATTACGGCCCTTACAAAGGTTCGGCTGCCAACCACAATTATGTTATTAGCAACGTGATCGACACCCTCAACGGACGCACCGCACCCACCACCAATGCCCTCGAAGGCATGAAGGTCGTCGAAATCATCGAACGCATTTATAAAGTCAGAGACGCTCAGTTATGATCTACGAACAACTACTTCAGAAAGACAGCAAATTGGCTGTCATTGGGCTCGGCTATGTGGGCTTGCCCATTGCACTTGAGTTTGCCAAGCACATCAACGTCATTGGGTTTGACATCAATGCCTCGCGCGTGGGCATGATGCAACGTGGCGAAGACCCAAGCCGTGAACTCGAAGCGGCTGACTTCGAAAACCGCAACATTACATTTACTTGCAACATCGAAGACCTCAACGAGGCCACCTTCTATATTGTGGCCGTTCCCACCCCCATCGACGACAGCAACCTCCCCGACCTCAAACCGCTTTTGGGTGCCAGCCGCACCGTGGGCCAGGTGTTAAAACCCGGCGATTACGTGGTGTTTGAGTCGACGGTTTACCCCGGCTGTACCGAAGAAGATTGCATTCCGATTTTAGAAGAAGCTTCTGGTCTTAAATTCAAAAAAGACTTTAAGGTGGGCTATTCGCCCGAACGCATCAATCCCGGAGACAAAGAGCACACGCTGCAAAATGTCATCAAAATTGTTTCGGGATGCTGCAACGAATCCTTAGATCAAATTGCCAAAACTTACGAGCTCGTTGTAGCTGCAGGCGTGCACCGCGCTACTAGCATTAAAGTGGCCGAAGCGGCTAAAATTGTCGAAAACACGCAGCGCGATGTCAACATTTCGTTGGTCAATGAGCTCTCGATTATTTTTAACAAGTTGGGCATCAATACCTTCGATGTGCTCGAAGCCGCAGGCACCAAATGGAATTTCTTGAAATTTTACCCGGGCCTCGTGGGCGGCCACTGCATTGGCGTTGACCCCTACTATTTGGTACACAAAGCCATGCAAGCGGGTTACCATTCAAAAGTCATCAATTCGGGCCGCTATGTCAACGACTCGATGGGCTTTTACATCGGTAAACAAACGGCTAAAAAAATCATCGCCCAAGGAAAAATCGTGCAAGAAGCACGCGTGTTGGTGATGGGTGCCACCTTCAAAGAAAATGTAGCCGACATTCGCAATTCGAAAGTCATTGATGTCATCACCGAACTAAAGTCGTTTCAAATCAATGTCGAGGTCATTGACCCACATGCCGATTCCAACGAAATGCTGCACGAATATGGTGTTGGCTTAATCCCGACGGTGGGCCAAAATTACGACGCCATTATTGTGGCGGTCAATCACCGCGAATACTGCAATTACGACGAAGCTTATTTCAAGTCGTTGCTCAAAGACGGCAAGGGTGTCTTTATCGACGTCAAGGGAATTTACCGTGGCCAAATGAACGAACTCGAATACTGGTCTTTATAAGTACATCAATGGGCTTTCAAAAACACATCCTCATTACGGGCGGCGCCGGTTTTATTGGCTCACATTTGGTGAGAAGAATGGTGCGAACGTATCCTTCTTACCTAATTGTGAACCTCGATAAGCTTACCTATGCAGGCAACCTCGAGAACCTCAGCGACATTGCTAATGCCCCCAATTACCGCTTTGAAAAAGCCGATATCTGTGATCAAGCAGCGCTCAAACGCATTTTTGAAACGCAGCAAATTACCGACGTCATTCACTTGGCCGCCGAAAGCCACGTAGACCGCTCGATCGAAGGCCCCATGGAGTTTGTACAAACCAACGTGGTCGGTACCGTCAATTTATTAGAAGCAGCGCGCGCTGCCTGGAAATCAGAAGCTGGGCATGTGTTTCATCAGGTCTCGACCGACGAAGTATACGGCAGTTTGGGCGAAGATGGCCTTTTTACCGAACAAACCGCCTACGATCCGCGCAGCCCCTATTCGGCTTCAAAAGCGGCATCAGATCATTTTGTCATGGCGTATTTTCATACGTATGGCTTGCCAGTAAAAATGAGCAATTGCTCGAATAATTACGGCTCGCATCATTTTCCGGAAAAACTCATTCCGCTCATGATCCACAATATTGTCCATGAAAAACCCCTGCCCATTTATGGCAAAGGCGACAACATCCGCGACTGGCTTTGGGTCGAAGACCACGCCCGCGCCATCGATGTCATTTTCCATGAAGGGCGTTTGGGCGAATCGTACAATGTCGGAGGGCTCAATGAATGGACCAACATCGAGCTTGTCAAATTCTTGTGCCAACTTCTTGACCAAAAACTAGGGCGCGCAACTGGCAGCTCCGAACAACTCATCACCTACGTCACCGACCGCGCCGGACACGACAAACGCTATGCGATCGATGCCGCAAAGCTCGAAAGCGAACTTGGCTGGACGCCCTCTTTGACATTCGAAGAAGGGCTCGAACGCACCGTCGATTGGTACTTAGCAAACCAGGATTGGGTCGATCACGTAACGAGTGGCGAATACCAAGACTATTACAAAAATATGTATCATAATAGGTAAGAAAATGAGTTTCCTCAAATCGCTTTTCGGACCTAAAAAACGCCTTTCACCCTACGATTTATCGCATTTAGGTGTCGATATGCACTCGCACCTGATACCCGGCATCGACGACGGTGCACCGACCATGGACCACAGTATCGCGATGTTGCAAAAATTTGCACAATTGGGCTACCGAAAGGTGGTCACGACGCCCCATATTTTAGGCGAAGTACACCCTAATACGCCCGAAATTATTTTAGCGGGTTTGGCCGAAGTTCGTGCAGAACTCAAGCGGCTACACATCCCCATCGAACTCGAGGCTGCAGCCGAATATTATTGTGACGAAAGCTTGCTACCTAAAATTAAAGAGAAAAACATCTTGAGTTTTGGGGCCAATTATGTGCTCATGGAATTTAATATGCTTAGTGCAAGTCAGTACGAAGGGCAAGCACTTTTTGACTTGCAAGTGGCTGGCTACATTCCGGTGTTGGCACATTTCGAACGCTACCCGTACTACCACGGCAATTTCGAAAAAGTCGCGCAATTGCGCGAACGAAATATTAAAATTCAGGTCAATTTGCTTTCGCTGACCGGTCGCTATGGCCCTGGTGTCCAGAAAATGGCCGAAGAGTTGATCCAAAAAGGACTCGTCGATTTTTTAGGCAGCGACTGCCACCGCATCGAGCATTTAGTCCTCATTGAAGAAATCTTAGACTTGCCTATTTTTGACGCTGTCGAAAAACTCAAGTTACTGAACCCGAGCTTGTAATGCTACGTTTGCATTTACTGCGCCACGCAAAAACAAATCCACAAAGCGCCTCCGGACGCGATTTCGATCGCGCTTTGCTACCGAAAGGCTATCAACAACTGCACGAATTCAAGCAGTTTTTTGCCGCACACCCCTTTCAGGTTGCTACGATCAGCTGTTCGAGCGCACTACGCACGCGTCAAACATACCACGAACTCGCACCTCTTTTTAAAACAATTCCAGTTCAGTTTCTCGATTCACTCTATTTAGCGAGCGCCACTCTCCTATTACAACACCTTAATCAACTCAAGTGCCCATCCGATTTATTACTTATCGGTCACAATGAAGGCCTCTCTGAATTGGCCAGTCTGCTCAGCGATCAAGCCATTTACCTCGACACTTGCGGCTATTGCTGCCTTGAATTTCCTTTCGAACACAGCGGGTATATTTCTGCCGGTACGGGAACTACTGTCATCCTGTCAGCCAGAATTTAACAAGTTGGGCTTGGCACAATCCTTGACTTCCCAGTGCCATGCGCCACGATCCGTATTTTGAAACACACTTTCGCAACGCGGCACCACCGGCCCTATTGGTGGTTTTTATAATGTGGATGGTGTATTGGGCCGATTTTTTATTCCTGACCGACTTTCAACGTTATGGCGTCAAGGCACTAGACCTCGTTGGCTTACGAGGTATTTTACTAATGCCCTGGATCCATGCGCATTCAGATGTGAAGCACATTCTTAATAATAGCCTGCCCACCTTCTTGCTACTGACCCTTTTGTTTTATTCGTACCGCACCATCGCGTGGCGGATTTTTTTACTTGCGTGGTTTTTTACAGGCTTGTTGCTTTGGTTGATTGGTGGCACCAATGGCGCTGTGCATATTGGCATGAGTGGCATTATTTATGCGCTTGCTGGCTTTTTATTTACAAGTGGCGTCTTGCGCAAGTATCTGCCATTACAAGCGTTATCGTTATTCATTGTCTTTCTTTACGGCTCCATGATATGGGGCATTTTCCCGACCCAACCGCGCATTTCATGGCAAGGCCATTTAGCGGGCTTGTTGGTCGGTGTGGTGTTGGCCTTTTTTTACCGCAAACAAGGGCCTCAGCGCCCAAAATACCAATACGAAATCGAGAAAGAACTCGGCATTGAGCCTCCAGATTTTGAAGGCGATTTACAGCGTGCACTTGAAGCTGAGGCTGCCGAACGTCAAGCACAAGCAGCAGCCGAACACTTGCAGGAAGCACAAAAGCCGCCATTTATTGTTTACGAATACAAAAAGAAGGACTAATTTTAACCTGTGGATTCCATCACAAATAAAGTCAAAGAAAGCGGCCTCATTCAGCTTGATTTAGCCGATTTTAAACCCAAAACCGAGCACGTGGGTATTGACCTTGCTGACCAACTTTGGCAAGGATTGGTCTTAAAAGAAAAAGAATTTCGGGCCTGGATCAAGGCGCACGAATGGGCACATTACGCCAACAAAGCCGTCTATATCTATTGCAGTACTGACGCCATCATCCCGACTTGGGCCTACATGCTCGTCACTTCTGCCTTGCAAAAAGTTGGGGTTTTTAGCCAAGTTGGCAGCGAAACCGAGCTCGCTAAAACGCTTATAGCACACGAAATTCAAAAAATAAACCTTTCAGAACTTACAGATCAACGTGTCATTATTAAAGGTTGCGCTGATATTCAAGACCCAGCTTTTGCGATGTCTTTTTTGGTGACTCATCTGCAAGCACATGTCAAATCAATAATGTACGGTGAGCCTTGCAGCACGGTACCAATTTTTAAACGATCATGATCAACGCATGGCTACACGCGGCACGCCTCCGAACGCTACCGCTTTCTCTTTCAGGAATTATTGTCGGGACCGGTTTGGCGGCAGCACTTGGCGCTTTTGACGGCGTTATTTTCGGGCTGGCACTACTGACCACTATCGGGTTTCAAGTGCTTTCGAATTTTGCCAATGATCTTGGCGACAGCCAAAAAGGCACCGACAACGCACAGCGCGTGGGGCCAGCCCGCGCCATTCAAAGCGGGCAACTTACGGCTGCCCAAGTCAAAAAAGGCATGTGGGTGGTCGGAAACTTATCTTTTGCATCAGCCATTGCCTTAATCGTTCAAAGTTTGCCGAATTTAAGCCAACGTGCCGTGCTATTTTATGTGATTTTAGCCTTCCTATGTATCCTGGCCGCCATTACTTATACCGTCGGTAAAAATGCTTACGGTTACAAGGGCCTCGGAGACCTTATGGTTTTTTTATTCTTTGGCTTACTTAGTGTTATTGGCGTCTTTTTACTTTATGGCGAAGCATTTGAATGGATTGTGTTGTTTCCGGCAATCAGTATCGGGCTCTGGAGCACGGCCGTACTTAATCTAAACAACCTCCGAGACATCGAAAATGACCGCCACATGGGCAAACACACCATGGTTGTCAAGCTCGGTTTTCAAAAAGGGAAACTTTACCATGTCTTTTTGATCAGCGGAGGTATTGCAACGTGGTTTTTTGTGGTGTTTCTACTCACGATTACAAGTCTGAATTGGTTCTTTTTACTCAGTCTAGTTCCATCTCTTGGATTTGTCAAACACCTCAAAAAAGTTTTAGATGAGCCCAATCCGGCAGCCCTCGATTCAGAACTGAAAAAAGTCGCATTACTGAGCTTCTTTTCTTCCCTGCTTTTTGCAATTTTACTTAACTTTGCCCCACATTAAATCACCCTTATGAATATTTTGGTTTGTATTTCCAAAGCCCCAGACACCACGTCAAAAATTGCGTTCACCAATGGCGATACCCAATTTGACGAAACTGGTGTTCAGTATATTGTCAATCCGTATGACGAATGGTATGCCCTTGTGCGTGCCCTTGAGCTCAAAGAAGCACATGGTGGCAATGTCACGATTGTCACTGTCGGAAATGCCGCAGACGAAGCAGTCATTCGCAAGGCCTTAGCCATTGGTGCCGACGACGCCGTTCGCATCGATGCTGAAGCAACAGATGCCTACTATGTCGCGATGCAAATTGCCGAATATGCAAAAGGTAAAGGCTTTGACCTCCTCCTAACCGGCAAAGAAACCATCAACTACAATGGCGGGCAAGTTGCTGGCATGTTAGCCGAAGCACTTGATTTACCTTACATTTCGGTAGCTACCAAACTTGACGTAAGCGGTCAAACAATCCACTGCGAACGCGAAATTGTTGGAGGTGTCCAAGAAGTACAAGTACAAGCCCCGGCTGTAATTAGCTGTGCCAAAGGAATGGCCGAACAACGCATTCCAAATATGCGCGGCATCATGGCAGCTCGCACCAAACCGCTTACAGTAGTACCTGCTGCAAGCATTGATGCGCTTACTAACTTTAGCAGCTATAGTATGCCCGCTGCCAAGTCATCTGTCAAACTTATCGATCCAACTAACCTCGACGAACTCGTTGCGTTATTGCACAACGAAGCAAAAGTCATCTAAGCGCTTTATCATGAACCTCGTTTATATCAACTCACTCAACGGGCTTTCAAAAGCCGCTTTAGAAACCGTTACTTACGCCAAAAAATTAGGCGGTGAACTCACGGTCATTACCAACGGAACCTGCGATGCCAATGCTTTAGCAAGCCTTGGGCAATACGGTGCATCTTGCGTATGGCAAGACAGCTCCATCGACGGTCAAGATCCTGGTCAACTCGTTCGCATGATTGCTGCAGCTGCCCAAAAAGTAGCCGCAAGCACCATTTTGTTTTCGCATGACCTCATCGGTAAAGCGGTTGCTCCGCGCCTATCTGTCCGCCTCAAAGCAGGTTTAATTGCTGGTGCTGTCGCATTGCCAGAATCGAACGGAAGTACGAAAGTGAACGTATTTTCAGGCAAGGCATTTGGTTACGTGAACACCACGACTGCTACACGCATTATTTCCATTTTACCCAACAGCATTCAGCCCGAAAAAACGGGTGCCGACTGCGCGGTAGAAGCATTTGATAGTCAAGCTGGCGCTTCTGCTATTACGGTACTCGCTACCAAAAAACCAGAAGGTGCCATTCCATTGCCAGAAGCCGAATTGGTGGTCAGTGCAGGCCGCGGCCTTAAAGGCCCAGAAAACTGGAGAATGGTCGAAGAATTAGCAACGGCGCTTGGAGCAGCTACGGCATGTTCACGCCCGGTTGCTGATATCGGATGGCGTCCACATCACGAACATGTGGGCCAAACAGGTGTCGCGATTCGTCCGAATTTATACATTGCAGCTGGTATTTCAGGAGCTATCCAACACCTTGCCGGTGTCAATGGTTCTAAAGTCATTGTTGTGATCAATACCGATGCGGAAGCACCGTTCTTTAAAGCTGCTGATTACGGAATTGTAGGCGATGCCTTTGAAGTCTTGCCACGCTTTACCGAAGCGGTAAAAAAATTCAAAGCGGCGCAACATTAAGCGCAAAGCTCCGTAAGTTAGCGGCATGCAAAAAGTTCGACTCGAAATCACCGGGATTGCCTACAGCCAAACACAGTCTGGCTCGTATGTCCTGACCTTGCATGAAGTTGGTGGCAAGCGCAAACTTCCGATTGTAATCGGAGGTTTTGAAGCGCAAGCCATTGCTGTCGAACTCGAACGCATGACACCCAATCGCCCACTTACCCACGATTTATTCAAATCGTTTTGCACCTCATTCCGAGTCACTGTGCAAGAAATTTTAATTTACCGTTTCAAAGAAGGTGTCTTTTACGCCAAACTCATTTGCGAACAAGACGGTCAACTCACCGAAATCGACAGCCGCACTTCCGATGCCATTGCCATTGGTGTTCGTTTCAATGCCCCAATCTCGACGCTTTCAAGCATTCTTGACGAAGTTGGTGGTATGGAGCCCAGCGCCATGGAAGAACAATTTAGCTTTGAAGACGAAGACACAGACCTTGATAGCGACGATTCGGCAATTGGCGACGAATGGAGCATTTATGCACGTGAAGAATTAGAACAGCAGTTGGCAGAGGCGATTGAAAATGAAGATTACGAATTAGCCTCAAAAATCCGCGATGAACTCAGCAAACGCCAACAACATTAAGTTTCGACTTACGATTCTTAGCTTTTTTCAATTTTTTGTTTGGGGAGCCTGGCTTACCACCATTGGCACCTATTGTACCGACGGTAAAGGCTGGACCTTTCCGCAATTTGGTGCCATTTTCTCGACACTTGCACTTTCTTCCATTTTGATGCCCTCCCTCATTGGCATTATCGCTGACAAATGGATGCGCGCCGAGCGTTTATATGGCATTTTGCATTTGGTTTATGGAGGGTTTATGCTCCTCATTCCTTCTATAAACGTGCTTCAGTCTTATTTTCCGGCCTTAAGAGGCGTTCAAGAATACGAGTTGCTGTATTGGGTTGTGTTTGGAGGTATGTTGGCCTACATGCCAAGTATTTCGCTGTCCAATTCGGTGTCGTATCGCATTCTAAAAATGAATGATTTCAACGTTCAAAAAGACTTTCCGCCCATCCGTGTTTGGGGAACGATTGGTTTCATTGCTGCGATGTGGCTCACTAACTTGAGCGGAAGCAAAGCCAATGCACAACAGTTTTATATAGCTGGTTTCGGAGCCTTGGCACTTGGACTTTATGCATTTAGCTTGCCGGCATGTGCACCACAAGGCAAAGCAGCCACCTCTAAATCACTTGTTTCTTCATTGGGTCTTGACGCATTTAAGTTATTTACCAATTACCGAATGGCCTTATTTTTCTCCTTTTCCATTTTATTAGGTGCTGCCTTGCAGTTGTCAAATATGTATGGCGATGCCTTTTTAAGTAGTTTTCCGAAAGGAACACTCGTCGAAAAATATTCCACCATCATTTACTCCATATCACAAGTATCAGAAACCATTTTTATCCTGACCATCCCCTTCTTTTTAAAGCGATTTGGGATTAAAAACGTCATGTTATTTGCGCTTTTTGCGTGGGTCTTGCGCTACGGATTCTTCTCGTTTGCAGATGGGACTTTCGGCTTGCCACTTATCGTCTTGAGTTGCATTGTCTATGGAATGGCTTTCGACTTCTTCCTGA
This sequence comes from Bacteroidota bacterium, assembly GCA_039800565.1. Classification (GTDB taxonomy): domain Bacteria; phylum Bacteroidota; class Bacteroidia; order Flavobacteriales_D; family Crocinitomicaceae; genus UBA952. The sequence continues at coordinate 10,040 of JBDLQL010000009.1, forward strand.
TTTCAGGCTCGATGTTTGTCGAAGGACACACCGATGCGTCGATCCGTTCAAGTGCCCAAGGTCTGTTCATCATGATGACCAACGGATTTGGCGCCTATATTGGCACCATTGCAAGTAGTTTCTTGATTGGGAAGTACTACATCTTAGCAGACGGCAGCACGAATTGGCACGGAGCCTGGATGTTGTTTGCTGGCTATGCGCTGGTGGTCGCCGTGTTGTTTATGCTGTTGTTTAAAGCCGATCAGACTGAATCAGCTACAAATTTATAACCAACTCCTCTGATTGAATGAAAGTACTGCGGATGCTTTGGGTCTGCTTCAAATACTTTTCGAAAACTCAATATGTAATTGTCGATTGTACGCGAGGTAGGGATTTGTTCGCTTCCCCAAACGCGGTCTAATATTTCATTGCGCGATACCACCTTCCCTTCCTTTTCAGCAAAAAGTTCGAGCAATTGAATTTCGCGTTTCGAGAACTCGTGCACGACTCGCTTTTGAGCATCACTTACTTCAAACGAACTAAAATCAACTTTAAATTGACCTACTTGAAGCATACGGGTATGCTCGACCTGAACAAGCCCTTGGGTTAAAATCTGGACTTTTAACAAGAGCTCTTCTAAATCAAATGGCTTTGCCAAATAATCATTGGCACCGAGTTTAAGCCCTGCCACTCGATCTGCGGTGGTTCCTTTTGCCGATAAAAACAAGATTGGAACAGCCGAATTTTTGCGGATTTCCCGACACAAGTCAAAGCCACTCACATGCGGCAACATGACATCGAGAATAATGAGGTCAAAATGAAAAGGCTTCTGAAAGGCATCGAATGCGAGTTGCCCGTCTGACATAACTTGTACCTGATAGCCCTCAAGTTCTAAATTCAAGGAAATCAGGTCACTTAAGCTGCGTTCATCTTCAACAATACAGACGCGTAACATTGGAAAATTTATGGAATTTGTTATTTTTGGATGAAATTACAATAAACTATTAAACTATGAACAAAATTCTACGCTACTCCTTGTGGCTATTGGCATTCCATTTCGCAGTGTATGCGCAAGATGCCGCCTCACACATTCCGCGTTTTGAAGTGTCGAAACAAGTGCCTACTTTGGCGCTCGCCACACCAGACCTTCAAGCCATCGCGGCCGAAGATGTAATCCGCGACAATCAAGGATTATTTTACCGCATCGGTGTCTCGATTCCGACAAACTTAAGCCCGCAATCAGCAGGCCACTGGAGTACCTTGCCAGATGGTTCACACCAATGGCAACTTATTGTGAAGTCGCCAGGTGCCGAAGCCATTTCTTTCTTATTTGAAACCTTCAAGATTTACGGACAAACGACCCTCCGCATTCAAAACATGCAAGGACAAGACGTACATCCTTTGCTTACAAGCGCCGACGTCGAATCGCACTTTATGCAAAATGCAGCCTTGTGTGCGGGCGACGAATTGTTACTCACTTTGACAGAGCCTGTGTACACACAAGCCTCTGAAATTTACATGGACCGCATTATTTACAATTACCGTTCCACAGGTTATGCCGTCAAGACAAAAATCAACGAGTCCGATGTCTGTGAAGTGAATATCAACTGTTCTCCGGTTGGTGACCCTTGGCAAGACGAAAAACGCGGGGTTGCCCGTGTATATGTTGTTGACCCAACTGGCGCTGGATGGTGCTCGGGTTCTTTAGTGAATAATACCGCACAAGATTGCAAGCCTTATTTCTTAACGGCTCTACACTGTGGTGTCAGTTCAACAGCAGCCAATATGAACCAATGGAAATTCTATTTTGGCTACGAAGCGCCTTCATGTACCAACCCCACAGCTGTAGGAACACTTGCGAGTCATTTTATCACGGGTTGTATGCGCATTGCCGATGCAGCCGACGGTGGTGGCAACAGCGGTTCTGACTTCTTACTTGTAAAAATGGGCAACACCGCCAACGAAGCAACTGTTGTGACCAACCTTAAATCGACAGCTTTCCATGCGTATTGGAATGGTTGGAATGCCAATACCGCAGCAACTGCTGGTGGCGTTGGTATCCACCACCCTGCCGGAGACATCAAAAAAATCTCAACATTTAGCGGCAATACCGTATCAACTCAATGGGGAACCGCAACGGGTTCGCACTGGCGTGTCACCTGGACATCGAATTCTAACGGATACGGAGTGACGGAAGGTGGTTCTTCGGGGTCTCCATTATTTAACAATTCGCAGGGCTATATTATTGGAACACTAACAGGTGGTGGTTCTTATTGTACCTCACAAACAGCTCCCGATTCTTACGGAAAAGTGGCCTTCCACTGGACCAACAACGGGACAACCGCAATTACGCAATTAAAGCCGTGGCTTGATCCTTCAAACACTGGTTTGTTGGCATTTGGTGGGTCTTACGACCCGTGTACACCTACCACACCAGTTGCTCCAGTAGCTGACTTTGTGGCAAGCGCAACCAATGTCACACCAAATACAACCGTTACCTTTACCGATCTTTCGACCGGTATTCCAACGTCTTGGGCGTGGTCAGTAACGCCAGCAACAGGCTGGTCTTATGCAGCAGGAAGCTCCGCGACTTCGCAAAACCCGCAAATTTTATTTACTACTGTTGGGCAATACACCGTAAGTTTAACGGCTACCAATGCACAAGGAAGCGATGCGGAAACCAAAACAAATTACATTATTGTCGCGGCATTAACAGGTCCATGTGCCCCTACCTCAGCCACCTGTGACGAGTACATTGCCAATGTTTCGTTCAATACCATCAATAACGCTTCAAGTTGCAGCACAAATGGCTACGGGAATTACTTAAGCACAAGCACAACATTGGCGTTGGGCGCTTCTTATACCCTTACTATTAACCCTGCCATCCTGAACAACACGACTGCTTCCGCATACACCGACGATGAAATTGCCGCCTGGATTGATTATAACAACGATATGGACTTTGCCGATGCCGGCGAACAAGTGGCGTATGTGTTGGTTGCTACTGGCTGGACAAACACCTTTAACATAACGATTCCGTTAACGGCAGTGGCGACCGATGTGCGCATGCGTGTCCGTATTAGTTATTCAGTAGATGGCGCCATTGATCCATGTGGACAATCAACTTATGGCGAATCGGAAGACTACACCATTAAATTAACTTCAGGTGCAGGCATCGATGAAAACCCATTAGCACTTGTCAATGTGTATCCGAACCCAATGGAAGATGTCTTGTACATCCAAACCAACGGTGTTGAAGGCATTGACCAAATTGAATTGCTTGACATGAGTGGAAAGGTAATCAAGCGTTTGGCTAACACAGACGGTGCTTTGATGAGTATTTCTACCAGCCAATTAAGCAGTGGCATGTACCAAGTACGCATCGCGAAAGATGGCTACCAATTGATGCACCGCATCGTGAAAAAATAAGTAAGCTTCACAACGAAAGCGGCCCAAAGTGGCCGCTTTTTTTATGCCTAAGTATTTATTCCGCATTTTTTTTGCGTAGTAACTTGATTATAGCGTGTTTCATATGGCCTAATCGTTAATTTCTGATTAATTTTGTGTCTGAAATTTACACCTATTCATGGATAAAGTAAGCTATGTTGGAAATGCAGACGTGAACGCCATCGATCACCTCTTCAAACAATACAAACAAGACCCTAGTAGTGTTGACCTCGGGTGGGCCAAGTTTTTCGAAGGCTTTGAATTTGCTCAAACCAATTACGAAGAAACGGGCGTCATTCCCGAAAACTACCTAAAGGAATTTAAAGTTATTAACCTTATTAACGGATACCGCAATCGTGGACACTTATTTACCAAAACCAATCCGGTTCGCGAACGCCGTAAATACACACCGACATTAGCTATAGAAAATTTTGGCTTGTCCGACCAAGACCTGTCTGAAGTGTTTCAGGCTGGTGAAGAAATTGGGATTGGACCCGCCAAACTATCTAACATCATAGCGCATTTAGAGCTCACGTATTGTCAATCCATCGGGATCGAATACATGTACATGCGCGATCCAGATCGTCTCGAGTGGTTGCGTCATAAAATAGAACTAAGCAATCGGCCCGTATTTGACGCCAACCGCAAAAAGAAAATCTACGAAAAACTGAATCAAGCCACTGGTTTCGAAGCCTTTTTAGGCAAAAAATTTGTTGGTCAGAAACGCTTTTCAATTGAAGGGGGCGAAGGCCTCATTCCGGCACTCGACACCCTCGTTCAGAAAGGCGCACAATTAGGCGTTGAATATTTTGTCATGGGGATGGCACACCGTGGGCGCCTCAATACGCTTACCAATATTTTTGAAAAACGTCCGCGCGACATCTTTTCTGAATTTGAAGGCAAGCAGTTTGATTTTGAAACCCATTTTGATGGAGACGTCAAATACCACCAAGGATTTACCTCGCACATTGAACTCGAAAACGGCGCCCAAATTGGCCTTACATTGGCGCCAAACCCTTCGCATCTTGAAGCAGTAAATACGGTCGTTGAAGGGATTGCACGTGCCAAAGTTGACCACGTCTTGCATTCCGAAGACAAAGTATGCCCGGTGCTTATTCATGGCGACGCCGCGGTTGCTGGCCAAGGAATTGTCTACGAAACCATCCAAATGGCAGGTCTCGATGGTTACCGCGCAGGTGGTACCATTCATATTGTTGTCAATAACCAAGTGGGCTTTACCACCAACTACCTCGACGGTCGTTCCTCGACGTATTGTACCGATGTAGCCAAAACAACCTTGTGTCCTGTTTTTCATGTCAACGGTGACGACATCGAAGCGGTGGTCACAACCATCGAAATTGCAATGGAATACCGCCAAGCTTTTCACCGCGACATCTTTATCGATTTGCTTTGTTACCGTAAATACGGCCACAATGAAGGCGACGAACCAAAATTTACCCAGCCGACGCTGTACAACCTCATTGCCAAGCACCCGAACCCGCGTGAACTTTACTTTGAGCAATTGCAACGCGAAGGCATTTTAAACAAAGAAGACGCGAAAAAAATCGAAGACGATTTTCAACAATACCTTGAAAGCGAATACGAAGCTTCACGCAAACACGACAAAGCCTTAGTTTACGATTTCTTGAGCCTAACATGGGCCGATTTCCGCCATGGCAAACACGAAGATTTCATCCAATCGCCAGAAACTGGCGTGGCCAAAAAAACCTTACTCGAGCTCGGTAAAAAACTAGCTACCCTACCTGATGGTAAAAAGTACTTCCGCAAAATCGCTAAAATTTTCGAAGACCGTCTCAATGCCATTCAATCCGACAAACTCGATTGGGGAACCGCAGAAATGCTTGCTTATGCCTCCTTATTAGTTGAAGGGCATCCGGTGCGCATTTCGGGTCAAGACGTCGAACGCGGTACTTTTTCGCACCGCCATGCGGTTGTCAAAACCGAAGACAACGAAGAAGAAATCACGACGCTCAATTTACTCAGTGAAAAACAAGCCGCCTTTTCTGTTTTCAACTCTTTGTTGTCTGAATACGGTGTTTTAGGTTTCGAATATGGTTATTCCTTAGCAAGCCCTGCTGGGCTTACAATCTGGGAAGCTCAATTTGGCGACTTCTTTAACGGCGCCCAAATTATGATTGACCAATTTATTTCGGCCGGTGAAGACAAATGGGCAACCCAAAGCGGTCTTGTAATGTTATTGCCGCATGGCTACGAAGGTCAAGGTGCTGAGCACTCGAGCGGACGCATGGAACGCTTTTTACAACAGTGTGCCGACCTCAATATGCAAGTCGTCAATACCTCCACCCCTGCCAACCATTTCCATTTGTTGCGCCGCCAGCTCAAACGCGAATTCCGAAAACCACTTGTGGTCTTTTCTCCAAAAATGTTGCTGCGTTATCCAGATGCGACTTCTAGCCTCGACGAAATGGCCAAAGGACGTTTTCATGAAGTCATCGACGACCCGACTGCAAACGCAAAATCTGTCAAAACATTAGTGCTATGCAGTGGTAAGTTTTACTATGAAATGAAAGTGAAGGCAGCTGAAAAAGGAATCAAAAACATGGCATTTGTGCGCGTCGAACAATTGTATCCGCTTCCTACCGCCCAAATTGATGCACTGATTGCCAAATACAAACCAACGAATATCTTGTGGGCGCAAGAAGAACCTGCAAATATGGGTGCCTGGACACACATGGCCATGAATTTACGCCACCTACCACTTGTTGGTATTTGCCGACCTGCAAGTGCCGCCGCCGCTGAAGGATCTAAAAAATTACACGAGATCCGCTTGGCGCAATTGTATACTGAATTATTTGCTTACGCATACTAACCCTTTTAATTAGACCCCTATGTCAGTATTAGAAATGAAAGTCCCGAGCCCGGGCGAATCGATTTCAGAAGTTGAAATTGCAGCCTGGTTGGTAGCCGATGGCGATTACGTCGAAAAGGATCAAGCTATTGCCGAGGTAGACTCAGACAAAGCAACGCTTGAACTTCCGGCTGAAGAATCCGGAATCATAACCTTAAAAGCTGCCGAAGGTGATGTGGTAAAAGTGGGTCAGGTAGTGTGCCTGATCGACACAGCTGCCGCACGCCCTGCCGGAACTGCGGCACCTGCACCAGCACCTGTTGTTGAAGAAAAAGCAGCACCTGCGCCAGCCCCAATAGCAGCACCTGCGCCAAATCCAGACCCTGTAAAACCCGCTTCGTATGCCGCAGGAACGGCTTCTCCGGCTGCGGCAAAAATGCTCAACGAAAGCAACATTAATCCGTCAAGCATTAAGGCAACAGGCAAAGATGGCCGCATTACCAAACAAGATGTCATCAATGCGATGTCGGCTGGTTTCGCTACAGAAGCCGCACAAGGTTGGGGCGGAACCCGCGAGCAAAGTCGCGAAAAAATGTCCATGTTACGACGTAAAATCGCCGAGCGATTGGTGTCTGTAAAGAACGAAACCGCGATGCTCACTACGTTTAACGAAGTGGACATGAAACCCATTATGGATGTGCGTGCCAAATACAAAGAAGCCTTCGCCAAACACCATGAGGTCAACCTCGGATTCATGTCTTTCTTTACGAAAGCGGTGACCGAAGCCTTGAAATTGTTTCCGGCAGTCAATGCGCAAATTGATGGCAACGAAATGGTGTTTCATGACTATGCCGATATCGGCATCGCCGTTTCCTCTCCAAAAGGCCTCATGGTACCCGTTGTTCGAAATGCCGAGCAACTAAGTTTGGCCGAAATCGAGCGTGAAATCAAACGCTTAGCTATTAAAGCACGCGACGGAAAAATCACACCCGAAGACATGAGTGGCGGCACCTTTACCATCACAAACGGAGGTGTTTTTGGCAGTATGCTATCGACGCCTATTATCAATCCACCGCAATCTGCAATCTTAGGAATGCACAATGTGGTCGAGCGCCCGGTTGCCATTAATGGCAAGGTCGAAATCCGACCAATCATGTATGTAGCCTTGTCTTATGATCACCGCATTATTGACGGAAAAGAATCCGTTGGTTTCTTGGTGAAGGTCAAAGAAATGCTCGAAAATCCAGAACGCATGATTTTTGGTGCAAAAGACCCACTCGAAGTTCTTTTAGGACTTTAAGTAACTAAACACAAATAAGATTCAAAAGCGCTCTTCGGGGCGCTTTTTTTGCTTCGGAGCTTTGGATTGCTTTTCGTATATTTGCCTTTCTCAACCTTTTGAAAATGTCAAAAATCAGGAAGCAAGACGCACTCGATTACCATTCATCTGGTCGCCCAGGAAAAATTGAGGTCGTTCCGACAAAACCATATGCCTCGCAACGCGATCTTTCGCTTGCCTACTCGCCAGGAGTGGCCGAGCCTTGTTTACGCATTGCCGAAAACAAAGCCGATGTGTATAAATACACAGCCAAACATAACTTAGTTGCCGTCATTACTAACGGAACAGCAGTTCTAGGACTTGGCGACATCGGCCCCGAAGCCTCAAAACCAGTCATGGAAGGAAAGGGCTTACTCTTCAAAATTTTCGCCGACATCGATGTCTTTGACATTGAAGTCGATGCCAAAGACCCTGAATTATTCATTCAAACAGTCAAGGCTATTGCACCGACTTTTGGTGGCATTAACCTCGAAGACATCAAGGCCCCCGAAGCCTTTGAAATTGAGCGCCGACTCAAAGAAGAGCTCGACATTCCAATCATGCACGATGACCAGCACGGTACAGCGATTATTAGTTCGGCTGCCCTCATCAATGCACTTGAATTGGCCAAAAAGAAAATCGACAAAGTAAAGGTTGTGGTTTCTGGCGCAGGGGCTTCGGCCTTATCTTGTGCCAAATTGTACACCCGTCTCGGCGTCAAACGCGAAAACATTTTCATGTTTGACTCTAAAGGACTCATCCATGCAGGTCGCACTGACCTCGATGAAATGAAGCAATTTTTTGCTGTTCATAAAAAAGTCATCGACTTTGCAGCTGCATTTAAAGGCGCCGACGTATTTCTAGGTTTATCACGTGCCGGTTTAGTATCAAAAGACATGATTGCCGCTATGGCTAAAGACCCCATTGTATTTGCATTAGCCAATCCTGAGCCAGAAATTGCCTACAAAGAAGCCACCTCAGTACGCAAAGACATCATTATGGCAACTGGGCGTTCCGATCATCCGAACCAAGTCAATAATGTACTTGGTTTTCCATTTATTTTCAGAGGCGCACTCGATGTGCGTGCAACGGCCATCAACGAAGAAATGAAATTGGCAGCCGTTAACGCCATCGCTTCCTTGGCCAAAGAAACCATTCCTGAAGAGGTCATTGAAGCCTACGGCGGGAAAAACATTTCTTTTGGTCGCGAACAAATCATTCCGAAACCACTCGACCCGCGCCTCATTTACTATGTGGCTCCAGCGGTTGCAAAAGCAGCCATGGAATCGGGTGTGGCCCAAGAACCAATCGAAAATTGGGAAGATTACGAAAACCAACTCAAAAGCCGCTTAGGCCTTGACAACAAATTGGTGCGTAACATTACCACAAAGGCTCAAAACAATCCGAAAACAGTTGTATTCCCAGAAGGCGACAACGTTAAGATTTTAAAAGCGGCCCAACAAGCTTACGAAGAAGGCGTGGCGTTCCCAATTTTGTTAGGGAAAAAGCAAAAAATCGTGGATCTCATGAACGAATACAGCATCGAGATCCCAGACGTACAAATCATCGATTGCAAGTCTGACGAAGAAGAAGCGCGTCGCACCCAATACGGTAAAGAGTATTTTGACAAGCGCAAACGCAAAGGCATCACCGAATACGAAGCCATCTCATTAATGCGCGAACGCAATTATTTTGGTGCCATGATGCTCAATATGGGTGAAGCCGATGCCATGGTAACAGGCCTCACGCGCTCGTACCGTTCGGTTGTTCGTCCGGCAATTAGCACCATTGGCTTGCAAAAAGACCTCAACACCGTTGCCGGCATGTACATCCTGAATACGAAACGAGGTCCTTTATTTTTGGCCGACACCACGGTGAACTTAAACCCTAGTGCCGAACAAATTGCTGAAATCACGGTCAATTGTGCCAAGATCATCCGCAAATTAAAAGTGACGCCAAGAATCGCATTATTGAGTTATTCGAATTTTGGCTCTTCACCAGGCGAGGACCCGCAAAAAATGGCCAAAGCCGTCCGTATCTTGCACGAAACACAGCCCAACCTCATTGTTGACGGCGAAATGCAAGCCAATTTTGCACTTAATGGCGAGCTTATGAATGAAAAGTTCCCGTTCTCGACCCTCGCCAACAAAGAAGTAAACACGCTCATTTTCCCGAATCTTTCAGCCGGAAACATCGCTTACAAACTCTTGCAACAAACCAATGAAGTAGATGCCATCGGCCCTATTTTGATCGGATTGCGCAAATCGTTACATGTCTTGCAACTTGGCGCCAGTGTGCGCGAAATCTTGAACATGATTAAAATCGCCGTCATCGACGCCCAATCACAAGAAAAATGATCGGAAGGTTAAACGGCAGGCTCATCGAAAAAAACCCAACCGAACTTTTAATTGAGTGTGGAGGCGTGGGCTATGAAGTGAAAATTTCGTTGCACACGTTTAGTGCATTAGGTAGCGAAGAAGCCGTTTGCATATTTACCCGACTTATTGTGCGTGAAGATGCCCATTTACTTTATGGCTTTGCCTCTAAAGAAGAACGCGAAATGTTCTTGCACCTCATTAGCGTCTCAGGAATCGGCCCAAATACCGCCATGATCATGCTTTCGTCCATGACGCCCGATGACATTTCCCACGCGATCCTTAGCGAGGATGTAGCGAGCATTCAGAAAATCAAAGGGATCGGTACCAAAACCGCCCAACGTGTCATTATCGACCTGAAAAGCAAGGTGGCTAAAATGGAATTGGGAAGTGAAAATATTTTCGCTTCAAACAATAGAAATCGATTTGATGCGTTAACTGCACTGATTTCGCTCGGTTTTGACAAAAAAGCGACTGAAAAAGTATTGGATAAAATTGACACTGGCGATCACTCTGTCGAAGAATTGATCAAACAGGCATTGCGTTTATTATAGATGAAAAAAAAGACTAGGTTTTTAGTTGGATTTCTCCTATTGGTTTTAGGTGCTTGGCATGCGAGTAATGTCTATGCCCAAACACCAACGCTCCCCTTTCCGATTTACAACCCGCTCAATCCGTTTCAGAACTTGCCCCAAAGTTTTGACCTCGGTGACCCTACCGGCATGCAACAAACGATTGTCTATGACCCCGAAACAGGTTCGTTTGTGTTCAAAGATGTCATGGGTAAAGACACCTATTTTCGGGCCCCACAAGCCTTAAGCCTTGAAGATTACCTGAAATACGAAGAGAAAAAAAGCTTTAGCCTTGATTGGAAAGAAATCATCGCCGAAGAAACGGCCGAAAATCGCAATTTTGAATTGCCCATAAAAATTGGTTCGAAAGCCTTCGAGAGCTTTTTTGGCGGTGACCAAATCACCATTACACCTGGTGGTAACCTCGAGTTATCGTTAGGGGCCAATCACTCGCGCGTTGACAACCCCATCTTGCCTATGCGTCAACGAAACATCACACGTTTCGATTTCAACCAAAACATCAACATGGACATCACTGGCCAAATCGGGACCATGATGAAAGTGAACATGAAGTACAATACGCGTGCTAATTTTGACTTCGAAAACATCTCCAAACTCGAACGAACAGGTAAAGAAGATGACATTCTTCAAAAAATCGCCTTAGGGCAAGTTAGCCTTGACTTGCCAACAACATTAATCCCGAGCTCACAAACCTTATTCGGCTTCAAGACCCAACTCAAATTTGGGCGCTCCACCTTTGACCTCATTCTAGCGCAATCGAAAGGAAAACGCACCGAAATCAATGTGAGTGGAAAAGCCCAAGTTCAGAAATTCGAAATTACAGCCGACAATTATGAAGCGAACCGGCATTACTTTTTGAATTTGTACCACCAACAACACTACGACACAGCGATGTCAACCTTACCGGTGGTCAATTCGACCATTTACATCACCCGGATCGAAGTATGGGTTACCAACCGCACCAGTAGCACCGAAAACACCCGAAATATTGTCGCATTTTCCGATTTAGGAGAAGCAAAAGCAACCAATTGCCAAGGGAATCCGGGCAATTATGCGGCGCTCGATATTCCAGACAATCAAGCCAATGGCCTTTACGATTGGGCCTCAAACCAACCGCAAATTCGGAGTTTCTCAAATGCTGTTTTGGCCTTAAGTTCACAACTCAATTCGCCGGGCCCCTTCCAGCAAGCCAAAGACTACGAAAAAGTAGAAAACGCCCGTAAACTCAATGAAAGTGAGTTTACTTATAACGCGTTGCTCGGCTACATTTCCTTAAACAACGCCCTCAACAACGACGAAGTATTGGCTGTTGCCTACGAATACACCTACCGTGGCCAAACCTATCAAGTTGGTGAATTTTCGACTGACGGAACCAATGGCCAACAAGCCCTCATCTTAAAGTTAATTAAGCCGACCATCACGAGCCCCAAAAACAAAATTTGGGACCTCATGATGAAAAACGTATATTCAATCGGCGCTTATCAGGTAGATCAACTTGGTTTTAAAATTGACATCTATTACAACAACAAAGAAACTTCAGTTTTGCAACCGTTTATGCCTTTTGATGGCATCGATAAAAAGCAAATCGTGACACTTCTTGACATGGACAAAATCAATCAAAACAACCAGCCGTTTTCGGATGGTGTATTTGACTTTGCCGCATTTAATGTCAATGGAAATAAAATCGATAACGGGGGTACGATCAACAAAAAAAATGGCCGAATCTTCTTCACGACCATCGAACCATTTGGAAAAACACTCGCTAAAAAGCTTTCAGATGCCGGTGTTCCAGATTTGTATGTGAATCAGATTGCTTACACCGAATTGTACGACTCTACGAAAACGGCCGCCCAACAAGTTCCAAGCAAAAATCGCTTTGTATTTAAAGGCGAATTTCAGTCCTCGATCAGTTCAGAAATTCCGCTTAATGTCATGAACATTCCGCAAGGAGCGGTTGTCGTAACGGCAGGCGGCATGCGCTTGGTAGAAGGAGTCGATTACACCGTAGACTACGCTTTTAGCCGTGTCAAAATTTTAAATACCGGAATTCTAGAATCCAATACACCTATTAAAATTTCGATCGAGTCCAATTCGGTATTTGGTTTTCAGGCCCGCTCCATGATGGGAGGTCGCTACCAATACCGGATCAACGAAAATTTCAAAGTCGGAGCCACCTGGTTGCGCATGATGGAAAGACCCGTTACCCAAAAAGTTGACTACGGTAGTGAGCCGTTTAAAAACAACGTCTTAGGGGCCGATTTTTCATTGCGCACCAATGTACCAAGCCTTACCCGACTTGTCGATTTACTTCCAGTTATTTCGACCAATGCCATGTCGACGCTTTCGCTTTCTGGCGAAGTTGCTACCCTCAGACCTGGACAGCCAAAAGCAATCAACAAAGACGGAACGTCTTACATCGATGACTTTGAAGCCTCTCAAAGTTCGATTGACCTCAAGAGCATTCCGGCTTGGCGCTTGGCTTCGGTGCCTCAAGGGCAGCCTGACTTATTTCCTGAGGCAAGTAAAAAAGACTTAAGTGCCGGCTACAAACGCTCCAAATTGTCGTGGTATACCATTGACCCTGTCTTCTATCAGAGTAACCAACTTACCCCACAGCACATCAAACAAAATCCGGCCATGCTCTACGACAGCCGCATGCGTTTGGTGCAATTAACTGACATTTTCCCGAATTTGCAATTGCAATATGGTTCGATTACAAACATCAATGTGTTTGACTTAGCCTACTATCCAAGCGAACGCGGGATGTACAACTTCGACACCACTGCAACGGTCGATTCACTTGGTAATTTCAGCAACCCAGAAGAACGTTGGGGAGGCATCATGCGTGGGCTCACGACCAACGATTTTGAATTGGCCAATATCGAATTTATTCAGTTCTGGGTACTCGATCCGTTCAATCAGGATGCCGAAAACGAAAACCCTAATACCCCAATGACCGGAGGGGATTTGTACTTTAATCTTGGAAACGTTTCTGAAGACATCTTGCCTGATTCGCGTAAAAGTTTCGAACACGGTTTGCCGCCAAACGACGATCCGGTCTTGCTCGATAACATCGATACAACGGCATGGGCACGCATCTCTACCCAACAAATGGTGGTCAATGCGTTTGCCAATGATCCGGCGGCGCGCATAAAGCAAGACGTTGGTCTTGATGGATGGAACGATCAAGACGAGCAAACAAGTTATGCAGCTTACGTAAGCTGGGTTCAGAATAACCCAACACTTAGCGCCAGTACAAAAGCCCGCATGATTGCCGACCCCTCTACCGACGACTATACGTATTACCTCGACGACAATTACGATAGCCAACAACTCACCATCCTAAACCGTTACAAGCGTTACAATGGGATGCAAGGAAATTCGCCTACCACCGAGATGTCAGATACGGCAAATGTAATGAGTTATCCGACCTTGGCTTCGAATTTCCCAGACATTGAAGACATCAACCAAGACAATAATTTGTCGGAATCAGAAAGTTACTTCCAGTACCGCGTTAGTTTGCGCCCGAACGACATGCAAAATGTCGGTTCGAACTACATTACAAACAAGCAGGTCTACCAAAACGGAACCAAAACCGAAACTTGGTACCAATTTAAAATTCCAATTCGCGACTTTGAAAAACGCGTGAATGGCATCCAAGATTTTCGTTCGATTCGATTTATGCGCATTTTCATGAAAGGCTTTGACGAGCCTGTTGTCTTGCGTTTTGCCAAACTCGAATTGGTACGTGGCGAATGGCGACGCTATTACCAAGACCTGAATCAGCCAGGCTTGAGTGTACAAACCGACCCCAACCTGACTTCATTTAACATTGCGGCATTAAACATCGAAGAAAACGCCCAGCGTCAGCCAATTAATTATGTTGTTCCTCCAGGAATTACGCGTGAAATTGACCCTTCGCAAGTCTACCAACGTCAAATGAACGAGCAATCATTGGTGTTAGAGGTTTGCAATTTGCAAGATGGCGATGCACGTGCCGCATACCGCAATGTGCAATTCGATGTACGTACTTACAAAAAATTGAAATTGTTTGTACACGCCGAGTCGGTGGTCCAAAACCAACTCAAAGATGACGAACTAACTGTATTTGTCAGACTCGGAACCGACTATGTCGAGAATTATTACGAATACGAAATGCCAATGAAAGTAACGGATTGGTACGCCACCAACCCCGATTTAATTTGGCCCGCAGACAACAACATCGAAATCATCTTTGACAACCTCTTGCAACTCAAGATGGAACGCAACGAAAAGCTGCAGCAAGGCGTTCCGGGAGTTTCAAATTTAGTTGAATACCAAAAGGTCGACCCGAACAACCCAAACAACCACATAAAAGTCAAAGGGAGCCCGAACTTACAAGGGGTCAAGACCATCATGATTGGTGTTCGAAACCCTTCCAAATCGGACCCTAACAATACCTGGACCACCGACAACGGCGATGCCGAATGCGTGAATGTATGGGTCAATGAAATGCGCCTAACCGACTTCATGAGCGATGGCGGTTCAGCAGCGGTGGGTCAGATGCAAGTGCAACTAGCAGACTTTGCGGTGGTTCAAGCAGCTGGGAACTATTCAGGTATCAACTGGGGCGCCGTAGACAGCCGTGTACAAGACCGCCAACGCAACCAACGCATGGGCGCTGACCTCAGTACAACCGTGCAATTAGGTCAGTTCTTTGGCAAACAAGCGCGCGTTTCCTTGCCTTTCTATTATGGTTATTCGGTCGGTGTCATTAACCCACAGTACGATCCCTTCAATCCGGACATCAAACTTTCGAATTACGACATGGCGACGCGCAAAGAACGCCAGCGTTTAGGGCAAGATTTTACAGAGCGTCGTAGCTATAACTTTACCAATGTACGTAAAGAAGCAAAAGCAGGAAGCAAGCCGCAATTCTGGAGCATTTCAAATTGGTCTGCAACCTATGCCTTTGCCGAAACCGTGAAGCACGATTTCAATATCAAATCAGACCTCACCCGTACCTGGACTGGCGCACTCAATTACAATTATACGTTTGCAGGAAAGCCTTGGGAGCCGTTCAAAAAATGGGAGCCTGCCCAGAAAAATCCGTGGTTAAAACCTTTAAAAGATTTTAACCTTTATTACCTTCCCAAAAACCTCACCTTTACCAATGATTATTCACGGATTTACAACCAGCGTCAGGTCCGCAACATCATAGTACCCGATTACGATTTTGACCCTATTTATTTAAAGCGTTTTGACTGGAACAGAAATTACCAAGTTGGTTACGACCTCACCAAGGCACTCAAAACCACCTTTAGTGCCACCAACCATGCAATTTTTGTGGAAGGAAATCATGGTGTTGACCGCAAAACCAACCCCGATGGATACCACGAATTTTTGGACAGTATCCGTTCGCAAATGAACACCTTTGGCCGTACGCTCGACTACACCCACAACTATTCATTGAGTTATACGCTTCCTTTTGATAAATTGCCAATTACTTCTTGGTTATCATCGAATGTGAAATATGCCGGTACTTACAACTGGCAGCGCGCACCACTCGGTCAAAGCGATTTCGGAAATACCATCCAAAACACCCGCTCAATTAACCTCACCGCTCAAGGAAATTTAGTCACCCTTTACAACAAAGTGCCTTATTTCAAACGGGTACTTGCCGAAGGGAAAACAGGCATCAGTGGCAAACTGAGCCCAACTGGCGAGAGCAAGCCGGGGCCTGGTGCAAAAACAGGACCGCCAAAACCTGCTGAATTCAAGCCGAAAAAACCGCTTGAAGAAATGACCGAAAAAGAAGTGGCACAATACGAGCGTCAGAAAAAACGCTTTGACAAAAAACAAGCACGCGAACTCGAACTCAAAGAAAAAGAAAAAGAAAAAGTCAATCCAATTGGTGGTTTCTTGGCGCGTGCACTCATGTCAGTCCGCAATGTTTCAGGCACGTACAACCTCTCTGACGGAACGCTTTTACCGGGCTTTAATCAAGAAACAAGTGTGCTCGGCATGAATGCATCTACGTTCGGACTTGCCCCATTTGTATTTGGCAAACAAGCCTACGACATTCTCGGTCGCGAAACCGGATACCACGTAGGTCAGCAAGCAGCGGCCAATAATTGGTTGGTCCAAAACGAAAACATCAATAAGCAATTCATGCTCAATCATACGGCAAACCTTCAATTAAAAGCCACACTTGAGCCGCTCAAAGACCTCAATATAAACCTCAACGCCTCGCGCAACTATAGCACGAACTCGGGCGAGTTTTACCGTTGGAATAGCCAGACATCGGCGTTTGAAAGTCAAAGTAAGTTTGCAAGCAGTACCCTTACTTATACAACCATCTCATGGGGAACAGCCTTTGCGAAAATGGACAGCTCTTTCCGCTCGCCCATTTTCCAACAATTATTAAACAACCGCCAACAGGTTTCTCAGTTGCTTGGTCAAGCAAATAGCAATTCATCTTCTTTGCCAAATGGCTTCTACGATGGGTATTCAGCCACCCAACAAGAGGTGGTCATTGGGTCTTTCTTAACGGCTTACACCAATTCGAGTGTGACCAATAAAAACATCAATCCGCGCAGCAATACCCCACTTCCAAACTGGACCATTAACTACAGCGGCCTGACCAAATTTGCATTCACTAAAGATGTGGTAAAATCGTTCAAACTTAGCCATGGCTATTCGTCTTCAGTATCAGTTAATGGCATGCAAACCAACCTAAATGCCGTACTTGATCCGTTCGGAAATGCCATTGCTAAAGACCTCAACAACAACTTTATTTCAGCCATGCAAGTCCAAAACATTACCATCACTGAGCGCTTCTCGCCATTGATCGGTATGTTGGCTACCTGGAATATCTTTGGAAAATCGGTCACGACCAATTTCGAGTATAAAAAAGACCGACAAGCAACCCTTTCTCTTAACAACAATCAGATCACTGAAACCCTTGGTCAAGAAATTGTTGTTGGAACCGTCGTGAATGTGCCGAAATTAAAACTTGTAAAAAGTGTCGCCGCTAATGACCTCTTGATCAATATTAACTTCTCTTTCCGCGACAACGCAACCGTGATTCGCAAAACAGTTGAAAACACCAACCTGGCCACTGCGGGTCAAAAAACCATTAGTTTCAAGCTCGATGCCAATTACAAACTTTCTGAGTACTTAAGTGCAATTTTCTATTATGAGCAGTTCCTTAATACGCCAAAAGTTTCGTTAAGCTACCCAACCGGAAACCTTAAAACGGGTATCACGCTGCGTTTTGACCTCAACGGACTCAAATAACATGGTACGCCAAGCCAAACCACAAGATGTCCCTGCTATTTATAGCCTCATTTGCGAATTAGCCAGTTACGAGCGCGCGCCAGAACAGGTCGTCAATACACCACAACAACTCGAGCTAGATTTGTTCCAAGATGCCGTCTGTGAAGCCATTGTTTGCGAAAACGAAGCACACCAAGTGATTGGCTTTGCACTTTTTTACACCTCGTATTCGACGTGGAAAGGACGCTGCTTGTACTTAGAGGATTTTTACGTGCAAGAAACCGAACGCAAAAAAGGCTATGGTCAAGCCTTATTCGATGAAGTCCTCAAGATTGCCAAAGCAAGAGGTGTCAAGCGGATGGATTGGCAGGTACTCGATTGGAACCACACTGCACTTAATTTTTACCGCCGCAACCACGCAACACTTGATCCGGAATGGATCAATGGTCGACTTTTCTTTGAGTAAACCCGCGCAAGTTTTTCAGATTGTTGGCATCTTTATGGTGTGAAGTCTGCACATCCCCTTCCCCTCTTTGAAAACATTGTTCAGGAATTTGAACAAAAGATCTATAAGCTGTGCTGGTATCTGCTTAAAAACCATCAAGACGCACAAGATTGCACCCAAGATATTTTTGTTGCCATTTATCAAGCGCTTCCAAATTACCGTTCAGAAGCACAGCTATCTACTTGGATTTACCGAATTAGTATGAATAAGTGTTATGAATATGTCAGAAAATCAAGACGAAAAAAACGCTTTGGTTTTCATGTGCCGATCGACTCTTATTTTAGCCAGACCCTCCCGAGTTCAGGAAATGATCCTGAAGAAACCCAAATTGCAGCCGAAAAATCCATCTATTTTTGGAAATGTGTGGATAAACTTCCGATTCAGCAACAATTGGCCTATACACTTTTCAATATTGAAGAATTTAGTTACAGAGAAATTGCTGCTGCTTTATCAACTACAGTTAGTGCCGTCGAGTCATTGCTTTTTAGGGCCCGAAGACAACTCGCAAAAGATTTGGAAAAGTATCGCTACGAGTAGCGCAAGTTTTTGAATTAAAAATCAACAAAAAGATAATGACGAAAAAAGATCCGCATTTTCAAGAAGTCGTTAAGATGCCAATAGGGCTCCACGATCACTTATTAAAAACCCCACAGCGGGTTCAGAAACTCCGCCGGAATTTTGTCGTGTTTGCAACAGCACTATTTGTTATTGTGGTATCTCATGCGCTGCTTTATGCCTATCATGAGCAAGTCATCACAGAAAATGCGACCCACGAAGCCTATTCTTACCTTAACGAACCGATTTCATACAAATGAAAACCTCACGCTTTTACCGTTGGATTATTGGATGTCTGCTTGCTTCCAATCTCTTTCTTGTTTTTCGAATGCTGCACCACGAAAAACACCATCCGCACCCGCCAAGGCTAAGTCGTCTTTTACACGCCCACGGTGCACAAGCAAAAAAACTCGATGCCGAAATGCATTGGCACCACTCACGTGTATTTCAGTTACGCAAGCAACAATTGAAGGCACGAAAACAACTCATTGCGCTGCCTGCAAATGCTACCAAACAACAAGGTCAGTGTTTTGCAACAATTGCAGCCAAGCAACGTCAAATTGATTCAATAACGCTGGTACATTTTGAGCGTGTTTCGGCACTTTGTACGCCCAAACAGCGCCAACAATTAACGCATTTTCAACTTCAACTTTTACATCCAAGACCTTAACGATGCGCTTTACATTGTTGTTCATATTGGCTTTGGGTAACCGCTTGCAGGCGCAAGAAATTCGCCTTACATGGAAGGGGCAGCCCTTTGAGTTACAGCAGCGCTATGTATTAACAGACACAACAAGCATCGTTATTGACGAATTCAAGTTTTACATACAGGCCAAAAAAGCTGACCGAACATTAGGTATCGTTTGTGTAGATGCCTCCAATCCATCGAGCTTGCGATTCGACTTGAACGCTTCAAATTGGCAATTAGGGCTCGATTCATCGATACAAGTAAGCGGCGAATTTGATGGCGCACTTGACCCATTAAACGGGATGTATTGGGCCTGGAATACGGGGTTTATTAGTTTAAAATGTGTGGGCACCATCTACCATGGTGTGCAACAAAAATTACCCATTGAATTGCATTTAGGAGGTTACAAACAACCTTTTGCTTGTACAATGCCCCTTTACTTTTCGAATGATACGCTACAAATCGATCTTTATAATTGGTTGAAGTTCGTTCCGATTCAACAGCAAGGCCTACTTCTCATGTTGCCAAGTCAAGAGGCTAAAAAGGCATTTGATTTGTTCCAAAATGCACTGACAGATGCTCCATAAATACCTCTTTCTCTTATTGGTAATTGGCACTTGGCTTTCAATCAGTTGGCAAGCGAATCCTGTCAGTAGAAAATGGCCCAAAGCAATTCAGCCGCATTCAAACTATGCTTCAGAGGCGGGTTTTGAGTTAGGGCGCGCCTTATTTTATGAACCGCTGCTTTCAAAAGACAGTAGCATTTCGTGTGCCTCTTGCCACTTGTCTTATACTGGCTTTGCACACGTCGATCACCCGACAAGCCATGGCATTGAAAACCACATTGGCCGGCGCAATGCACCCGGTCTAATGAATCTGAAATGGCGGCGCTTTTTTCATTGGGATGGCGGCGTGCTCAGCCTCAATGGCCAAGCAGTCAATCCGCTCACACATCCTGACGAAATGGGCAGCAACTTGGCTTCCGTCCTTCAACGGCTCGAACGACACCCCACTTATCGAAAGGCTTTTCAGCGCATTTATAAGCAATCGAAATTAGAAACCTGGATGCTTCTCGATGCACTGCAACAATTTACGAGCGCCCTCATTTCATCCGAGAGTTTCTATGATAAGGTTTCAGCAGGTAAATATGCATTCAATCCACAACAAGAAAAAGGCGCGCTGCTTTTTCAAGAAAAGTGCAACACTTGCCACCCGGCACCACTGTTTTCGAGCGACCAATTCCAGACCAATCAAATCGATACCTTCCCTACCGATTTGGGTCGCTATGAAATCACTGGCAATCCGAAAGACCGCTATTTGTTTCGGGTACCGAGTTTGCGAAATGTCACGCACACGTATCCGTATATGCATGACGGGCGCTTCCGCACTTTAAAGGAAGTGATGGCGCATTACGGCAAGCAATTTCAGCTCTCCGATGACGCACAAAAAGACCTCATCGCCTTTTTGAAAACATTAACTGACACCAGTTTTTTACACAACAAACGCTTTCAATACCAAACCTTAACTTTATAACCATGAAAAAAACAGCACTTTTCTTTGGGCTCATCCTGACATGTTTTGCACAGGCGCAGCTCAACCCGGCAATTACCCATTGGCTCATCAACACCACCGGACTTACAGGTTCGCACTATGTGCAAGGAAGTGGCACACCAATTACCGATAATGTTGCCGCTAATGTACAAGCGGTTCAGTACTCGAATAATTTTGTGTATGTCAGTACAACGGGCGTTCCGTCATATATTACAGGCCCTTTTATGGATGGAAATCCGTCGTTGGCCACCAATCAAAATGCCATTTTTAAATTGCCCTTAAACCCAAGTGCAAACACGGGCACACTTACGTCAACAATGGGCGGAAATATTGGTATTTTCATTAATGGAGTGGCATTATTTGATTACCGCGATGGTGTGGCCTGGAACACACAAGCCAATGCGCTTTGTGGGGGGCCCGGCAATCCACCATGCCCTGGTGGCCCCGCTGCTAACATGCCATGGAACCGTGACGCTGTATTGGCCGAAAAACCTGGTTTTGATTGCGCTAAAGGGCACCCGGCACAAGGAAACTACCACCACCACCAAAACCCGAGTGCGTACAAATTGGATTTACAAGTCATCTCTACCGTTTGTGATGTGTATGATGCCGATGGCTTGTATGTCATCGATTCATTGCAGCATTCGCCACTGATTGGCTATGCATATGATGGCTTTCCGATTTATGGCGCCTACGGCTATAAAAATGCCGACGGAACAGGTGGCATCGAACGCATTAAATCGGGCTACCAATTGCGAAACATTAACGTGCGCACCCACTGGGCCGATGGCACAGATGTGGCCGACGGGCCTGCGGTTTCGAGCACGTATCCGTTGGGCTATTTTCGTGAAGATTACGAATTTGTAGCGCACCCAGGTCAAGACGATTACTTGGATCTAAGCAATGGCCGCTTTTGCGTGACCCCTGACTATCCAAACGGAAGCTACTGTTATTTTGCAACGGTAAATGCCAATTGGAATTCGGCATACCCATATGTGGTCGGGCCTAAATTTCATGGTGTTTTGGCAGGATCTAAAGTCACGAGCATTACAGAAAGTGTCACGAGTTATACTTCAGGAGCCGAACTTACCGAATTAACAGATGATCAATGGAATGTGTGGCCCAATCCGAGTCAGGACTTAGCCATGGTACAAGTCAACGGACTAACTACGCAATCACGCCAGGTACAATTGATCGATCAACAAGGCCGGGTGGTCGCTCGAAAGGTACTTGCTCAAGGAAGTACCATCGTTTATTTTGACATCGATACCCTTTATAGTGGCCTGTACTTTATTCAGCTTGATGGCGCGAAAGAAATGAAGAAATTGATGGTGCGTTAAGAATAATGTTCATGCGTTCTTTGCAAATATTCATTCACTAGACAATGATGTTCATTTGCCTCTTAGCAATCAAAAAATAAAATCTAGTTTTAGATTGAAATAAGGAGAGAAACAGGTTACTTCTTACTACATAGAAGTTGACAAGCTGCTTGGAGAGGCAGTTTCATTTTCTAGTTTGATAAGAGTTTAATAGTTTTTGTCAACGTCCGAAAGGAATATGAGTAAGAAGTTCCTGTCCTTATCACTTACATTGTACCACTCAGACAGTTTTGTCTACTACTAGGAAAAGGGCTGATTCGTCAGTCCTTTTTTTCGTTTATCGCATACAGTAGCGGTCTGCTCGGGCTGGCGTCATTGACAAAATGAGCCACCTGTAATTCTAAAACATAGTTCCCATCGGGCACAGAACTATCTGCATAAATGAGTTCCGTGATGGTGCGTTTGGGGTCTGGTGCGCTTGGAACTTTCCAAAAAGCATGATGAAAGGCCAAAGCACCACCATCTTCTTCGCGGTCAACCGAAGGCGTGTCGATTAACAAATGACGCGTTTCGAGCTGATCGAGCAAATCGACTACATGCACATCGACGTAACAAGGGTTGCTTCCCGAATAATTGGCATGAAGCTTTGTTTGGTGATTGGGCATGGTTCGAATTAGAATGGCTTCGGTGTATTCAGAACCTAACAACGATTCGAGTTGATCGGCAAAAACCACACGATCGCCATTCGGCAATAAGCGTGGTTCGACACTAATTAATGTGGCTTTGTAAAAAAACCGATCGAGTGCAGCGCTGACCGGATAGATTTCGGGAGTAATGTGCCCATAACTTTCTGTATGTGTCCCGTGGCCGTGGGGGTTAAAAAACACGTCCCTAAAATTGACTGCACCGCCTTCAGCCACACTTCCAACAAAGCCATTGGCACGTACAGCTTCCATACGTGGAGCCTCTACATACCATGCTCTAGGGTTGTCAGAACTTGCACGAAGCGCTAATGACAAATCTATGGGCTCACGTGTGTCAATAAAATGCTGAGGGTCGAGGTAAAAAATCATAGAGTAAAAATAGTGCTTTTCGTATCTTTGCAACCATGGAACAACAACAAGATCGTTTAAAAGACATTATTTCGCACTCAAAAGAATACGGGTTTATCTTTCCTTCTTCAGAAATTTATGATGGTTTAGCTGCTACCTACGATTACGGTCAGCTTGGTGCTGAGTTAAAAAACAACATCAAAGCCTATTGGTGGAAAGCCATGGTGCAGTTGCATGAAAACATTGTTGGTATTGATGCCTCTATTTTTATGCACCCGACAACCTGGAAAGCCTCCGGACACGTCGATGCCTTTAACGACCCCTTGATTGACAACAAAGATTCGAAAAAACGCTACCGTGCCGATGTGTTGCTAGAAGAGCACATCGAAAAAATTCGTCAGAAAATTGAAAAAGAAGTCGAGAAAGGCATCAAACGTTTTGGCGAATCTTTTGACGAAGCGCAATTTCGGGCCACCAACCCAAATGTGCTGCGCAATGTCGAGAAAATCGAAAGCATCGAACACCGCATGAAAGAGGCCCTCGAACAAAACGACCTCGAAGGCTTGCGTCAACTCATTCTTGATCTTGAAATTGTTTGCCCCATTTCGGGATCTAAAAATTGGACCGAAGTGCGCCAATTCAACCTCATGTTCTCGACCGAATTGGGTTCAGTAGCAGGCGATGCAAGTACCATTTACCTTCGCCCAGAAACTGCACAAGGGATTTTCGTCAATTTCTTAAATGTGCAAAAATCGGGTCGAATGAAAATCCCATTTGGTATTGCCCAAATCGGAAAAGCCTTCCGCAACGAAATTGTTGCCCGCCAATTTATTTTCCGCATGCGCGAATTCGAACAAATGGAAATGCAATTCTTTGTGCGTCCTGGCGAAGAAATGAAATGGTATGCTTACTGGAAAGAAACCCGTGAAAACTGGCACAAAACACTTGGCTTAGGTGATTCTCGCTACCGTTTTCATGATCATATTAAATTGGCGCATTATGCCAATGCCGCCTGTGACATCGAGTACCAATTCCCAATGGGTTTCAAAGAACTCGAAGGTATCCACTCGCGCACCGATTTTGACCTCAAACAACACGAACAGTTTTCCGGCAAAAAATTACAGTTCTTCGATCCTGAGCTCAATCAAAGTTACGTGCCTTATGTCATCGAAACTTCTGTCGGGCTCGACCGCATGTTTTTGGCAGTCCTAAGCGCAGCTTATCAAGAAGAACAACTCGAAGACGGATCGTCACGCGTTGTGTTGCGCATCCCTGCGGTGTTGGCGCCGTACAAAGCGGCTGTGTTGCCATTAGTTAAAAAAGATGGCTTGCCTGAAAAGGCACGCGAAATTATGGCCATGCTGCAATACGATTATAGCATTCAATACGACGAAAAAGATTCAATCGGCAAACGCTATCGCCGTCAAGATGCTATCGGAACGCCCTACTCCATTACCGTTGACCACCAAACATTAGAAGACCACTGTGTCACTGTTCGTGACCGCGACACCATGGAACAACAACGGATTCCAATTGCCGAACTTGAGCAGTTGCTGGCTCAAAAAGCAAGTTGGAAAAGTGTGCTTACTCAACTGAAAAACTAAGTTGCTAGTTCGGATTTACCTGTATTTATTTGTTCTTGTACCAGTTGTTGCAAGTGCACAATTTATACATAACCAACAAGGTGAAGCCTTTACGCACCTTCCTTTTTTTGAGGCGAAAGTGATTGCAGGCCATCACATTAAAAGCATCGAAGGCAACTACTCAACAAAAAAAAGCAATGAGGGGTTCAAACCAAGTTCCGACTGGTTTCGGTACCGTTTCGACCAAAATGGGCAACTGATTGAATCCTTAGAAGTTCACAGCTCAAGCATCGGGAAAGACAGTACGATTCATCAGTATGCATATAATGCACAAGGGCTACAGGTCATACACCGCTATTCGGCATATGGCGGCTTTTTGTCTGAACATTACCGTTACGATTCGTTGCAGCGCTGTACCGAAATTGCCTACTACAAAGACCAACTGAACGCCAAACTAGATAGCGTGCTTTCTTCGGTACTCATGAACAAAGAAAACCTGGTTTACCATGACCAAAGTTCGTCGCATAGCTACACGCAATACAACGGCTATAAACGTCCCTATTTAGAAGGTTCAAAAACCTACAATACAGACGGCTACCTGACCGAAGAACGCATTTATTACCGCATCAGTCAAAGTGCTTACCATACCACGTATAGCTACAACGAGCACGGATTATTGGCATCTAAAGCGCATTTTGACAACGATCAAACAACGGCCTCTGAAGAATTTCGATTCCGCTACGATCAATGGGGGAACCTTATTGAAAAAACAACTTATAAAAACGGACAATTACTCACCGATTTTCAAATTGTTTACGATTACAAAACCGGATTTTTAGGCTCGACCATCCGCAAAGACGCCCTGACGAATAACCTCCTTATTTTGCGTTTTACAAAGTATACCTATTACCCAACTCACGAATAATTCTGTTAAATTTTTCCTAAACTGCTTATTTTTCAGAAATTTGGCACAAAATTAGGTTTGCCCCCACCAAAGCATTTACCATGAGAAAGATCTACCTATTAAGCATTTTCTTCCTGACTTTTTTCTCGCTTCAAGCGCAGCATGTCAATTACAATTCTTCCAATTGGTTTTGGGGATTAAATGTGGGCAATACCTGGAGCAGTAATGATGTCAAGTATGTCAAGAGTTTTGGCTACGGTTTTACACTTGGCCGTTCGTTCAATTACGACTACGGGCATGCCATTGGTTTTGACCTACGTGGGCGCTTTTTGACGGGCCAATGGTATGGACAGGACACTTCATTCTCACACTTAACATCCACATCCAATCCTTTGCTGAGTTCTTATTTAGTAGGCGACAGCATGTACTTGCACAACTACCGCAACGACAATAAAGAGTTGAATTTAGAATTGGTCTTGCATGCCAATCGCCTTCGCGAACGCACGGGCCTAGACCCTTACATTTTTGGCGGCCTCGGACTGACTTGGCACCAAACTTGGACTGACCTCGGCGACACCTTAGGCGCTTACGATTACAATTCGATCTATGCACTTGGAGAGGGCTCAAGTTTTAAAGGCGATAGTTTTTATGAAACGCGCATTGATGGTGCTCAAGGCAATGAATGGCAAGTTAATTGGATGCCGAGTTTAGGATTTGGCTTGAGTTATCAAGCAGGTCGATTTAGTTTTGGAATTGAGCACAAAACCACCTTTACCATGACCGACACCTACGAAGGTCTGTTAGCGAGTACGCCACGTGCGCGCAACGACTGGTATCATTACACCTCTGGTGTCATCCAATTTCATTTTAAAGGCGGAAATTCATCAAGTTCAAAGCCCCCACGCCAAGAAACAAAGCCGGCAACGACAGTCAGTGACATTAATAATTACACGCAAAACTGCCCAAAACCGCTGCTATCGATTGTCAGTATGCCTTCTGCATCGGTGTCAACGGCTACCTCGACCCTTGAAATTGATGTCGTCAATATTACCAGCAATAGTCAATTGAGCTGTGTCAATCAATTAAACCAACCGATCACCATTGTTCCGAGCAATCGACCAAATCGGTACACGATTCTTCTCCCTTTACAAATTGGAACAAATGTTTTCACGATCAATGCGACAAATAGTTGTGGTGGAAGTACTCAAAGCATCAGTATTTCGCGAGTTGAATGCCAGCTTCCGGCAGTATCTTGGAGCAATCCTACTCAGAATGGAAGCACCGTTCAACAAGCAAGTTTCTTAATTAGCGCGGTTGTTTCTGGTCAGGTTAACACGGCTTCCATTGCAGTTTTTCACAATGGAATTCCAGTAGGTGGCTGCAATTTCAACCCAACTAATGGCTTGTTACAGCGCAACATAACCTTGGTGCCAGGCACCAATACGTTCCGCATTGAAGCAAGTAACGATTGTGGAACAGCCAGTCAGCAATTTACCATTAACTACAATGATTGTGTGCCACCACATGTGCAAATCACACAGCCAAGTGCAGCAGGTACCACCACAAACGTCGCCTCCTTCCAACTTCAAGGAAGTTATTCAGGAACGCAAGCCAATGCACAAGTCTTTGTTTACCACAATAATGTCCTCATCAATGGCGCAAGTGTCATTGGCAATCAAATCAGTGCCAACCTCACCCTTACTCCAGGGCTTAATAATTTCCAAATTCGTGTGACTAATCCATGCGGGACCGATCAAATTAGCAGCACCAATTATTATCAAAATTGCAATGCGCCACAAATAACAATTTCGCAGCCACTTGCAAATGCGGTGCTTACCAATTCTGCGCAACGCATTCGTGCAAGCATCACCAATATTAGCACGCAAACAGGCATCAAAGTATTGTTAAACGGAATCGAGACAAGCGCATTCAGCTTTAATCCGCTTAGCCATCTTCTTGAATTGAATACCACACTTGTGGCGGGCTTAAATACCTTAACAATAATGGCCACCAACGACTGCGGTTCGGATGTCGAAACCATCAGTTTTACCTATGACAATTGTGTCGCGCCAACGGTAGTCATCAGCAGCCCCGCCACGACAACGACCAATTCGCAGTTCCATTTGACAGCGCTGCTTACCAATATGCCTACAAGTATCGGACTAAGCGTTACCCAAAACGGTCAAAACATTCCTTTTACCTATTTTAATGGGCAACTCCAAGCAATGGTTAGCTTGTTGCCAGGGCTTAATACCTTTGTGGTAACTGCGGTGCGCAGTTGTGGCACTGCCTCAAAAACCATTAATGTCACTTACAATGATTGTACGGCCCCTCAAATTAGCCTAATCCAACCTTCAGCGAGTGGTAGCGCAACGAGCGCAACCTCGCTGGAATTCTCGGCAGCCGTTGCTAATTTAGGAAGCAGTCAAAACATTCATATCACCTGTAATGGAGTTGCCGTACCGGCCAGCCTACAAAATGGCATTGTAACGGCAAGCATTCAATTATCTAATGGTTCAAATACACTCGTACTGACCGCAGTCAATGCTTGTGGGCAAGACACCGAAACACTTATTGTCAATTCAGTGCAATGTACAGCACCTCAAATTACCTTGTTAAACGCTGTTGGAAACGGAAGTACACTTACAACTAGCAACTTTGCATTGAGCGCCCTTATTGCGCCGCAAGTGAATGCCAATCAAATCCAATTAAAATTGAATGGTGTTACCATGCCTGTAGTCTTTGCAAACAATCAATTGAATGCACAACTAACCCTGCAACCTGGAGGCAACAGCATTGTATTAAGTGTGAGTAATGATTGTGGCACCGACATCGAACAACTCAACTTAATCTTTGACAATTGCAGTGCACCCCAAATTACAGCCACGCAGCCGGCCTCGAATGCCAATTCCACAACAGCCCAACTTCAATTAAGTGCACTCGTATCAAATATTGCAAGCGCCAATCAACTGAGCTTGTTGCAAAATGGAGCCGCAATTCCATTTACTTATTCTGCTGGTATCCTGAATGCTACGGTACAATTGCAAGCGGGCTCTACTACCTTTGCCCTTTCGGCTAGTAATACTTGTGGGTCCGATACTTATGTTTGGGACTTCGGATACCAACCTTGTCAGACACCAAGTTTAAACATTAGTCAGCCCGCTACAAATGGATTGGTGGTAAACCAAGCGAATTATACCCTACAGGCAAGCTTAACGAATGTAGCTGCTTCAGAAATTAGCGTCAGTGTCAATGGCTTGGTTGTTTCCAATTTCAACTATCAAAATGGCCAGTTATCGGCTCCGCTCTCGTTGCATGAAGGCCTCAATAGTATTCAGATACATGCCAATACTCCTTGTGGAAATGTGAACGAAATCGTAAGTGTCAATTATGAAAATTGCCAGTCACCGGTTCTTACGTTTTCGAGTGCATCAGGATCCGTCGCGACCCCAACTTATGTGCTTACAGCAACGGTGGCTCATATGGATAACAACCAAGGCATCAACTTAACGCTTAACAATGTCATTGTTCCTTTTACGTTTCAAAACGGACAGCTCAGCGCAACTTTAACGCTGCAAAATGGCACAAATACGATTAGTTTGTCCGCAATGAATAATTGTGGGAGCGCCCAACAAAACCTCGAACTCAATTACACCGCACCTTGTGTAAGTCCGAGTATTGACATCACCAATCCGGTCCCCGGTTTAATTGGCGTGAGCAACCCAAATGTATTTTTGCAAGCAACTGTCACTGAAATCCTTATGGTTTCTCAAATTTCAGTTTTACTTGATGGCGTGAGTCAGCCAGGAGCAACGCTATATGGAAATCAACTTACGGTGCCACTCACCCTTCAAAGCGGTGTCAATACCATTACTATTATAGCCACAAATACGTGTGGGACCGATCAGGAAGTTCGTGAAATCCGCTATGAACCATGTGCATTGCCTCAAGTTATTTACAACATGGACTCGAGTGGAAGCTCGACCAATAACAGCATTTTTACTTACTCGGCAACGATCATTAATTACACAAGTAATATGACAGTAAGTCTGTCAATGAATGGAACGGTACTTACAGGTTATTCGAATGCCAACGGTACCATTACGGCAGAAGTTAGTCTAAATGTAGGTCAAAATACGCTTGTGCTCACCGTGACAAGTGATTGTGGAACCACAGTAGCCACTTATTTGGTAAGTTATGATGGTACAGGCGGTAGTGAATTGAACAAGCGACCAACAGGGCAACAAGCGCCATCACGTACCAACCAATTCAGCACACCAACGCCACCGGCCCCACGACCAAGTAACCCAACACCGCGTCCGAGTAACCCGACACCAACATCGCCAACACCGCGTCCGAGTGCGCCAAGTACACCGGCACCAAAGCCAACACCGCGTCCGAGTAACCCGGCACCAACATCGCCAACACCGCGTCCGAGTGCACCAAGTACACCGGCACCAAAACCAACACCGCGTCCGAGTGCACCAAGTACACCAGCACCGAAGCCAACACCAAGCACAAGTCCGGCACCAAAACCAAGTGCACCGAGTACACCAACAAATACATCAAAAGGAGGAGGTCGATAGACCTCCTTTTTTCTGCAACAAAGCCTATTTTTTCTCCTCTTTTTTATCTATATTTGCCATCTTAAATTTGTACACAAATGGCTATTATTGGAAAAATCCGTGCGAAATCTGGTTTATTAGTCGCAATCGTAGGTATTGCGCTATTAGCGTTCATCCTCAATGACTACCAACGAATCCTTGGTTTTGGAGAAGGTGATTACGGGATTGGAACTGTATACGGAGACAAAGTAGATGTCCCGAGCTACAGTATTGCAAGTTCTAAATTTCAAGAGCAAGATCGCAACCAAGCGATGCAACAAGGAAAAGAATTTAGCGAAACCGACATGGAGGCTTCAAGTGACAAAGCATGGAATTTCATGGTCGATTCAACCATCCTAAGCAAAGAATATGAAAAATTAGGCATTAGCGTTTCAGATCGCGAACTTGACGCCTATTGGATGGCAAAAGATGGGTTTAACGTCGTTCCTGACCTTAATCAATTTTTTACCGATTCATTAACAGGTGTAATTACACCACAATCAATGGAAGCCGGACGCGCCAAATTAGCACAAACGCTTTCAAAACTTAAAACCAGTAAAGACGCACAAAGTGTCCAACAATGGTCTGGTTTCAAAGCATACCACACCGACAAACGTAAAACAGAAAAGTACTTTGGTTTATTAAAGCAAGGTGTTTATGTAACGAAACTCGAAGCCCAAGACCAATATTACGCAAACAATGAAAAGAAAAGCATTTCGTTTGTCGTACGTCGTTATTCAGACATCAACGATGCCGATATCAAAGTGTCAGAATCTGAACTTAAAAAATACTACGAAGAACACAAATCAGACAAAAAATACGCTGTGCGTAAAGCGTCTCGTGATGTGAAAGTATTTGATGTAAGCATCCGTCCATCAAAAGTAGATTCTACGGCATTCTTTACAAAAATGAATGTGTTAAAAGCAGGCTTTACTGCCAGCACGAACGATTCAGTCTTTATTTACAAAAACAGTGAAACTCCTGTTTATTTCAGTGACAAACGCGCTACAGCAGTTCCTGAAAACCACGAAAAGGCAGATCGCTACCAAACCTACCCAATGAGCTACGATACCATTATGAAAATGGCCACAGTTGGCCAATTGGTTGGTCCGTATGCGTCTAAAGAAAAAATGGTGCTCTCAAAAGTTGTCGGGTTTACACCTGCAAGCTTGAAAGCACGCCATATCCTGATTTCTACTAATGGTTCAAAAGACGAAAAAGTCATTGCTGCCAAAAAGAAAACTGCAGATAGCATTGTCAAAGTCCTCAATAAAACCAACTGGGACGAACTCGTGAAGAAACACTCAGATGATGGTGGTTCTAAAGATAAAGGTGGTGTTTACGAAAACTTCCTAGAAGCCGACATGGTCAAAGAATTTGGAGCCTATTGTGCCACCGCACCAATCGGAAAAGTTGGGGTTGTGAAAACTGAATTTGGATTCCATATTATTGAAGTACTCGATCGCTCAGCTTCTAAATTACCGTTATTAGCCTCTGTTAATTTAACGTTCAAAGCTTCTGAAGAAACCATTGGCAACATGGAAAGTGAAGTCAACGGAATCTTATTGAAATTGGATCGCAAAATTGCGAAAGAAGAAGACCCATTCAAAAAATCAAACTTGTTTGATACAATTGTTAAGCAAGCGAAGTATGCGCCGCGCACCCTTCAAATCGAAGACGACGCACCTAAATTATATGGTTTCACGACTTCAATGGCTCGTGACCGCATTCTTGAAATGGCTTTTGCGGAAGATGTTGCCGTTGGTAGCATGACAACCGCTCCGATCCGTGACAAAGACAAATACGTGATTGCCATGGTTAGCGCCATTCGTCCGAAAGGAGAGCCGCTTTATGAAAACGTACGTGCTCAAATGGAACGCGACCTGATCCAAGAGAAAAAAGCAAAACGCTTCATGAACCAAATGGCCGGTAAATCACTGAAAACACTTTCTAAAACGTTTAATTCACCAATTTTAGAGGCTGAGGTAACATTCGGAAACCCTCAAATTTCCAACGGCGGATACGAGCCTACGATTATCGGTAATTTGTTTGCTGGCGTACTTAAAAAAGGCCAACGCACCCTTCCACTCAAAGGAGAATCAGGTGTCTATGTGATTCAATTGAAAAACAGCACCAAAGCGCCTGCAACCAATGTATTTAAAGCAGAGCGCGATCAACTCATGCAAAGCCAACTTGGTCAAGTAGAAGGTAAAGCAATGGGTGGTCTTCGCAAAAAAGCAGAAGTAGTCGATAATCGCAAACTTAGCGAGCTCGGCGTACGCTTGTAAGCCTTATGCAAAAAGCAGCCATTCGTCAGCATTACAAGGCGAAACGCGGCCAACTTAGCCCTTATGAACTTTCTCGAATTTCATCACAAGTCTGCGGACTTGTGATGGATTCGTTTTCATTTCATGCCAAGAACATTTCCTTGTTTCTTCCGATAGAAAAGCAACATGAAATCAATACCTACGGCCTTCTCGAAGAATTAATGCTTCAAGGTGCGCATACGGTACTCTCTAAAGCAAATTTCCAAGACCACAGCCTCGAACTCTTCTTCTACCAAGAGCCCGCACAACTTGAATTGTCTGCCTATGGTATCCCAGAGCCCAAATACGGCAAAACCTGTGCTGCCAACAAGCTCGATTTTGTATTTGTTCCTTTATTAGCCATTGACAATAAAGGACATCGCGTCGGTTATGGAAAAGGTTTTTATGATCGGCTATTGCGTCACTGTAAAGCCGAATGTCAATTCATCGGCTTGCACTTGTTTGATGAGTTTGTTGAAATCGATGACCTGCATCCAAACGACATCGCTTTGCATCAGTGTTTTACACCAAACGGGATTTATGATTTCAGATAAAGAGAATCAAGGGAAATTTCATTTACTGGCAATCTTGCTGATCCCTGTAAATATGGTCACCATTTTTCTAAGTACCGGAACCTTTTGGTGGTTTCGAATCTTGATTCCGGTGTTATCGGCCGGAATTATTTATGTGATTTTCCGGAAGAAGTCTTCTTAACCAAGACCCCATCGGCCTCGAAATTAAGCTCGATTTTAGGCGTTGTGATTTTATCGATTTCACTTTGCGGTGCTTTTGCGTCTTCAAGAAAGTGCTTTTGCAACGCTACTGAGAGTGTATCATAGTACGCACGGCCATGGAAAATGGCAACCGAACCCAACTCAGTTGCCGGCGGAATTACAAAGTGGTTTTTAAATCGCACACGAATCATGTCGCCGCTAGTTGGCTTCACATTGACCCAGCAACCGGCACTTTGGCACACAGCAACTAAAGGTGCTTGAAAGGTAAATTGATCTTGGGCAGGATTGGCTTTGTATTGAGCGACCATCTGATCAAGAGTAATTGCGTTTTCTACACTAACTTTTTCGGGGCCGTAATGCTTCAGCGCTTCGGCACTTGACTTGCAGCTATATAGGCTTAACGATAAGGCGAATGTAACGACTGAAAGCGCAGTAATTTTCATAAAGAATTATTTTAAAAAAGAGTCATAAAAAGTGCCTAAATCGTAAGCACGTCCATCGATTTGAACTTGTGAAATTTGATTCGCGGCTAAAAAACGAAGGATGACACGACGTGAAAATTCGTCATTACTGATCATGTGAAAGGTTGCTTCATGCGATTTGGCATCAAAAGCAACCGTAAACATATTTGTGTAGTACTTTGCATACATCGTGACGTTTTCTTCTGTCACTTCTGTAGGTAAGATGAGTTGAATATGACCGCTTGCGACACCACCTTTCAATTCAGCTGTATTTTTGGCGGAGGCAGTCAGTGTTTTTTGACCAAAAACAAGTAGGTTTAGCCCTAAAGCCAAAACAAGAAGTGTTACTTTTTTCATAGTGCACAATTTAGATTCGTATAAAACTACAAAATATTTCAATAATTTGGCACTGTGGCAGCGTTAATCTTAACTCATCAAAATTTACATCCCGAAGCCGGCGTAGACGAAGCCGGACGCGGATGCTTAGCCGGTCCCGTTATTGCTGCAGCCGTCATATTAAATCCGGAACGTCCGATTTCCGCACTCAATGATTCGAAACAACTATCCGAAAAAGCCCGAATGGCCCTGCGTGAAGAAATTTTCGAAAAAGCCCTTGCGGTAGGCATCGGTGCTGCATCGCACGAAGAAATTGACCAAATTAACATCCTAAACGCAAGTTTTTTAGCGATGCACCGCGCTATCGCTCAATTAAAAATTACGCCGGCTTTTTTACTCATTGATGGCAACCGATTTAAACCAGTTGAAGGCATCCCGCATGTCTGTATGGTGAAAGGAGATGCGCGTTTTCAGTCGATTGCAGCGGCAAGTATCATTGCGAAAACCGAGCGCGATATCCAAATGGAACAACTCCATGAAGCATTCCCGGCTTACGGATGGTTAAAAAACAAAGGCTATCCAACTCCCATACATCGCCAAGCCATTGCCCAATATGGCCCTACCCCATTTCATCGCATGACATTTCAGCTCTTACCCAATAGCCAACAACTTGGCCTATTCGATTAAACATTGGGCTGTTAATTAGATTCTAAAAGTCCGGTTTGGTCAGGGATAGGATGTCTTATTTTTGACAAAAAACCACACATGCGTCAACGTGTCTTCTTGTTTCTATTTGGCTTGCTAGCGATCAGTTGGATCAGTTATGTATCTTTTGGGCTGCTTTCGAACGAAAATCGTCAAAATTTCAGGTCCTATTTCCAAGAAAAAGATCAAAAAGTATGGATCATACACCAGGCAGCAGAATTTAATTGGGACCAAGAAGGCGTACAGACGACTGCGTTCAATCAGAACCTATACAATACGGTTCTAAGACGTATGAACGAACCAGTACATCTATTTTTTAGTGCCAAACGCACCTTGTTTTTGATTGAAAAAAAATCAAATTGGACAAAATATGAAGTGCGTCAGTTGCTCGAAAATGGCTTGTTTGCATTTCAGTTAGGCCAGCTCAAGCAATTTGAATACGGCAAACTTCATGGGCAATACAATGCCAACCAATTGCTCATTTATGAAGGCGAGCTCGGCACTGCAGGTACGCCTTTTGAAATCGACGAGAAAGCTAGTTTTACCACACTTACTTGGAAAAAAGACACCGGGCTGCATCAAGTCGATACGTATGTGAAAGCGGACATGATTTACCGTTACGAAAAATTCAAGAACAAGAAGCAGCAACTCAAAAAAGCAGACGACCGGGCCGTATTTTCGGATTTCATTCCGTCGTTCATCAATGGTTATGCCTTTTATGAAAAAAGCTATTTTGCCCAATGTGATCCTTCGTTTCAAAAAAGTACATGGATGCGCTGTGTCAAAACGGGTGTCGTCATCATCGAAAAAGACAGTGCGAAAGCCGCTATTTTTGATTTCTCGGAAAATGCCAACCCGATTCAATCGCTTAATGAATCGTTGCGAAAAAGCGAAGACAACGAAGATTTTGCAAGCTTTGATGGGCTGTATTTTAGTTCATTTTTGGAAACCAAACCAAGCACACTTTACATTGGTACAGTTGACGGTTTCGCCGTGGTTTCGAGCTCTTCAAGCCTTGTTGACAATGTAATTGCCGAAGCATCGCTCGGAAATACCATTTCTCAAGATGAAGCATTTTGCAAACGCCTTTATGCCAATATGCCTCAAAAAGTTTCGGCGCGTTGGGTCAATCCGACCATTAAATCAACGCTCACACTTTTGGGCAAACAAGTAGTCATTACCACTTATCAGAAACAAAATCAACTCGATGATGCCAATTTGGAAAAGGTGCGTGAATATTTTGTAATGAATCCGGGGCAGCGGGTCATCGATTTTGCAGCCTTCGACGAGCGTGGCAATGTCATTGCACTCACCAGCGAAAACAAATTAGTTGGCTACCAAAATGGCCTACGCAAATGGGACAAACAACTGCAAACTGAAGTAAAACGGCTTTATTTAGTAGATGGCCAACAACAATTGGTCTGTGCCCAATTTGCACATGAAGCCCAACTCTATGACCGAAGCGGCCGCTTAATCTATAAGTTAAGCCAGGAATCGAGCACTGATATTCAAGTATTTCAATCCAAAGGAAATGTCTTTTTTGCTTGCCAAACGGACGACCAACACATTCAGATCATTAATAATGCAGGCAAAAACGTAAAGACCATTTCGTGTAATCAGCACATTCAGGCCCAACTTGCCGGACTCCAAGGTAAAAAACCACAATTAAGTATTTTGACGGATGCGCAAGTGATTTTTGTTGAGTTGAGTACCTACAAAATAAGTGCAAAGCAAAATGCCGATTCGACCTACCACTTGAGTAAAAGCAAGTCTGGACTTTATGCAATTAGCGTAAAAAATGGAAAAGCCACTGTTTTGAAAAATGGCAAAAGCAGCAATTTTAGCGTTCCTTCAGCAGTGCAGTTTGTTTCGAGTTATTCAACAGCACAAACAACCATGCATTTATTCAAACGTGGAAAAGAACTGTATGCTTATACGGAAGAAGGGGTAAAGAATTGGGAATTAAGCCTTCCGGCACAAGAAATTAGTATGGTAAGCATTGAATCTGCAAAAAATGGCAGTACCTTGCTGTGCTTTCTTGATGCCCTAGACAACCAAATCTATCTCCTAGACGACTTAGGCAGAAAGCTCGATGACACCGATCGTGAGGGTGAAGCCAAAGTTCAGGTTAGTGCGTTCGGAGGAAATGCTTTTTCGATTACCAGCTTTTTAGGAAGCTATTTAATACAATATACCAAACAATGAAAAACGCAATTTTAAGTATCGGATTTTTTGTTTCGCTAGCCGTACATGGGCAATCTTATTTAGGTAATATCTCGAGCAACTATGCCGGAGCCCTTGGCAACAATCTCAATCCTGCTAGTTTTGTCGATGGACGTTACAAATTTGACCTCGCTGGGCTGGCCCTAAATTTAAATGCCTACCAAAATTTTGGTTATTTTGATGCCAATGCGATGCGTACAGCGCAAGGCGGATCTGGATTTTGGTGGAAAAAATCATTTTTAGACACCGCAGTATTGAATTCATGGGTGTATCCAGATTCAGCCTTTATTGACCGTTTTGTCGTGCATAATTACGACGCCACTACCAACAAATCGCTTGGGGCCAATATCAATTTAAACATGGAGCTTCTTAACATGATGTTTCATGTCAATGAAACCCATGCAATTGGTGTCAGTGCACGCATGCGCTCTATAACCAACGTCGACAACATGGACCCCAAACTGGCGGTTTTATCAGAAGCGGGCTTGATTGTTCCAAGTCTTTGGAACCAACAATTTAACGAGCAGCTTTTTAATGTCAGTCACATGACTTGGGCTGAAATTGGCTTTAATTATTCGCAAGTTCTCATTGACAACAAAGCGCACTTTTTAAAAATCGGTATTACGCCAAAACTCTTATTGGGCTATGCCAGTGCGTATGTTTACACCGACGATTTTGCCTATAAATTGAAAAACGAAGACACCTCGTCTTACCTTTCAGGAACCTTCGATTACGGGTATTCGAAAGAGGTTGGCGACATGGTAACTGCAGGAGTCAACGGAACACTCGATCAATCAAACATTATGGGTTACATCAAAGGCCACAAAGGGATTGGTATTGACATCGGAGCCGTCTACGAATGGCGTCCGAACTATGCAAAATACAAATACGACATGGATGGCAAAACAGACTTATGGATGCGCAATGAAAACAAATACAAAGCGCGTGTTGGCGTTTCTGTTCTTGACATGGGGTCGATTAAATTTACCAAAGGAGGCCTAAGTCGTAATTTTGTCGTCAATACCAGTAACCTCTTCAATTTACATCGCTTCGAGACTGCCACTGACCTTGAAGGATTTGACAAAGTAATCGACACCTTAATCAATGAGTCAACGGCAGCTGGAAATACAGAATGGACGGCCCTTCAAAGCCCCTCTCAGACTTACCGCATGCGGACTCCTACTGCCTTGAGTTTCCAAGCCGATTATCAAGTTTGGAAGTATGTCTATATCAATGCAACGGCCATGATGAATATCATTCCGCGCGGAAAAGATACCAAAGTCACGATTGCCAATCAGTTGTCGATCACGCCAAGTTTCGACAGTCCTTATTTTGGCTTATACTTCCCCATTTCGTACAACCAATACAGCGGTATGAAATATGGTCTTGCTACGCGCATTGGACCGGTCATTGCCGGAATTACAGACATGAATGTCATTCGTGCAAAAAACCAAATCAGCGGCGTTGAATTTTATGCCGGATTGCGCTTGCCGATTCTTTACCATAAAGTTAAAGACAAAGACCAAGATAAAGTTTCGAATAAAATGGATGCGTGTAAAGAGGTCCCAGGCGTTTGGGCCTTCCGAGGTTGCCCAGATACAGACGGCGACGGCATTGCAGATTCGGAAGACAAATGCGTCGATGTGCCTGGATTGGCAGAATTCAAAGGCTGCCCAGATAAAGATGGCGATAAGATCATCGAC
Source organism: Bacteroidota bacterium (assembly GCA_039800565.1). Taxonomy (GTDB): domain Bacteria; phylum Bacteroidota; class Bacteroidia; order Flavobacteriales_D; family Crocinitomicaceae; genus UBA952. Next base: position 49,068 of record JBDLQL010000009.1, read on the forward strand.
AGCGAAGATGCCTGCCCAGATGTTGCCGGATTGAAAGAATTTAAAGGTTGTCCGGATACAGACGGTGACAAAATCATCGATAGCGAAGATGCCTGTCCGAAGGTCTTTGGGATTGCGGCACTTAAGGGTTGCCCAGACAAAGACGGCGATGGCGTTACCGATGCGGAAGACGCATGTCCTGAAAATGCAGGTCCGAAAGAAAACCAAGGTTGCCCAGATAAAGATGGCGATGGCTTATTTGACTTCGTCGACAAATGTCCGGATGTTGCCGGACCGAAAGAAAACCAAGGTTGCCCTTGGCCAGACACTGACAATGATGGCTTACTCGACAAAGACGACGAGTGCCCTACGCTTGCCGGTCCAAAAGCCAACAAAGGTTGCCCATATAAAGATTCTGATAATGATGGGTTACTTGATAAAGATGACGATTGCCCTAATACACCAGGGCCAAAATCAAATAAAGGCTGCCCGGTCATTGAACAAGAAGTTGTAGAAGTACTAAAAACAGCCTTCGACAACCTCGAATTTGAAACGGGTAAAGATGTCATCTTGGAAGCTTCTAAAGTTTCTTTAAATGAATTAGCCGCAGTCATGATCAAGAAACCAACTTGGAAACTCGAAATTTCGGGGCATACCGATAACGTGGGTGATGACAATGCAAACTTAGTGTTATCGAAAAAACGCGCAGAATCACTTAAAGCTTATTTGGTAAGCCAAGGCGTAGACGCCGCGCATTTAACAACCTTCTATTTTGGTGAAACCAAACCAATTGCACCAAATGACACACCAGAAGGCCGTCAGAAAAACCGACGCGTCGAGATGAAAATTGTGTTTGATTGATCCAACACAACCACTATGAAAAGGGAGCTTCGGCTCCCTTTTTTGTTAAGTCAATATTAAGTTTTCTGCGCATTATATTAATACTTTCTTAACCTTTGCTTAATGCTATGCTGATGCTGCTAACGGAACTTTGCACTGTTATAAATTAAACAGGAATGAGTAAGTTATTTGGTATAATAAACCTAATCGCTGCCGTTGTTTTCTCGACAGCTTTTGCCCAAACAGGCAGTATTACTGGAAAAGTTACAGATGCATCTACAGGCAGCCCATGTATAGGTGTGAAAGTAAGCATCGTTGGAAAATCCATTTTTACCACATCTGACTTCAATGGCGCCTATTTAATAAAAGACATCCCTGCGGGAACCTATACCATTGAGTTTAAATCGGTGGACTATAAGGTGAAACGGGTCTCTGAAATTACTGTAAAAACCGGCGATCAATTGACGTTAGATGCTGAATTGGAAATTGGCACCCAAACGACAGGTAGCTTTACAGTCTCCAAATATGTGAAAAAAGACACCCAAGAAGGTGCCGTAAAGATGCAACAAAAAAGCCAGGTATTAATGGACATCGTGCCGGCTGAAGTGATCACAAGATCTCCGGCCCGAACAGCATCTGATGCGCTTTCTAAAGTAAGTGGCGCGAGTATCCAAGACAATAAATTTGCAGTAATCAGAGGACTCAATGACCGCTACAATGCCGCTTATTTAAATGAAGCCCCATTGCCAAGTTCCGAGTCGGATCGAAAAGCATTTTCTTTTGATATTTTCCCTGTGAATATGCTTGAAAACTTGGCCATTGTCAAAACAGCCTCTGCCGATTTACCCGGGGAATTTGCCGGAGGAATTATTTTAGTGAAAACTAAAGATGTTCCGTTAGAAAATTTCAATAGCCTCAGTGTTGGCGGTGGGTACAACACAATTACGAGTTTTAAAAAAGGCCTTAGTGCTACCGGCGGAAAACTAGATTGGTTAGGCATCGACGATGGCACAAGATCGCTTCCGTCAAGCATCCCGAGCAATCTTAACTTTCCAAGTTCAATGAATGCCCAAGCCGAATTAGCAAAAACATTTACAACAAGTTGGGGAATTCATCAGCAATTAGTGCTTCCCAATTTTAGTTTGCAATATGCCACCGGTTTGAAGAAAAAACTGAAAGCTGAAAACCGAGAATTCGGGTATACCGCTTCCGTTTCTTACAACCGAACCACAAATCTGAACCAAACCAACCGCAATTCATATACCGACAATGCAGGTGGTGGCAGCACGGCCTCTCAAATTGAAAGTGCCTTCACAGACGCCACAACCGCCACTTCAACCCTATCCGGAGCCATGTTAAATCTTGGCTTCAAATGGAACGAAAATCACTTATTTACCTTCAAGAATTTATACTCGATCAATAGCGATCAGCGACTGATTCAGCGTACAGGCGAAGTAAATCCGTTAGACCCGAACCCTACACTTATCCGCTCCAATGCCAATTGGTTAACAACGAATCAAATTCTTTCAAGCCAATTAGGCGGACAACACATCATCAAAAAAAATGTCTTAAAAGCAGACTGGACCCTGGGCTATAGTTCGATTACCCGAACTATTCCAAATATGCGTCGCTCGATTTATTCGCGCTTGAAGCAGGTCAATGATCCGAACGATCCAAACCCTTATGACACCACTTGGACTGCAAATATTTCGCAATCGAATGTCGGGCCTGACTATGGCGGAAACATGTTCTTCTCTACAAATAAAGAATGGATTGCTTCAGCAAAAGCGAATTTAACCTACGAATTTGCCAAAAAGAAACATTCAAGTTCAGAACTAAAGGCCGGTTTCTTCTTGCAAGAGCGACACCGCGATTTTAATGCACGCCAATTCGGCTACACAAAATACGGAGCTGTTGGTGGCGCTATTGCCTTTAATTACAACCTTTTGTATTTGCCAGAAGATCAAATTTTTAATAGCGAAAACATGGGCTTAATTTCTCCAGGCGTTGGTGGTTTCAAGCTAACAGAAGGGACAAAAGCTTCGGATTCTTACTCGGCCAACTCCCAATTAAAGGCAAGCTACCTTTCAATGTATCATAAAATTGATAAACATAAAATTATCTATGGCGTACGCGTGGAAGATTTTCACCAGCAACTCGTTGCCTTGCGGGCCGACAAAACCCCTCTTGAGGTAAACATGCACAACCTCGATGTATTGCCTTCTGTCAACTACATTTTTGACATGAAAAAGGATCAGTTTTTACGGGTTTCAGCCTCCCAAACCATCAACAGACCAGAATACCGCGAACTTGCGCCGTTTGCATTTTACGATTTCAATACACAGTTTGTACTTTCAGGCAATGACAGCCTCAAACGCGCAAAAATCACCAACCTAGACCTTCGTTACGAATGGTATCCGACAAAAGGCTCATTGCTTTCTGCTAGTTTGTTTTACAAGCATTTCCAGAACCCAATCGAACAAATTGCCCGACCAGATGTACTCAATGAAATCACCTATAAAAATGTAGGCGTTGCCAATAATTTAGGTATTGAGCTCGAATTAAAATCAAATTTAGGGAAGCTCTTTCATGCCGATAGCTTAAGTCAACTGAACAACTTACAGTTTTTTAGTAACCTCGGTTTTATCCATTCAGTAGTTGATGTTTCTAAAAACGTCGGGACACCTTATGATTTTAGACCACTTCAAGGACAATCTCCTTATGTATTTAATCTTGGTGCTACCTATCAAAAAGAAGCGTTATCGGTTAGTTTAAATGTGAACCGCGTTGGGTCTCGTATTTACATTCTTGGAAGTGTGCTTCAACCTGATATCTGGGAAAAAGGACGCACATTCTTAGATCTGCAAGTGGCACATTCCTTCTTGGATAAGAAACTTGAAGTCAAACTCAATTGTCAGAACTTATTGGCGCAACACCTGATTTTTTACCAAAACAACTTTAGCTCATCAGCAAGCAATGGTGCCTTTACAAAAGCAACAAATTTCTTATTCACTGGTGAGTCTAGTGGAGAAAATCGCTATGAGGCACAAAAAGACGATTTGGTATGGGACACTAATTTCGGACGTGTGTTCAGCTTTGTTATTACCTATAAATTTTAAGCTTAATACTGCTTTACATTTTGGTAACAATTACTTATTGTAAACATAGGATTTCACTAACAGTAACGAAAGCAATTGAACGGAACTTTGTCCAAGTTAAAATTTAAAAAAGATGAAAAAAATTACCCTTATCGCTTTCGCACTTCTTGCTAAAGCAAGCCTCTTTGGACAGAGCTTTTTTCAGCCAACGAGTTACCGTGGGGCCTTTGCGCCTGCACCAGTTGCCCAATGGACAGACACATGGGCAAATTGGGATCCTCAGAATACCGTTTATGGTACATCGAATGTGACCATCTCAACTTCGATTACCACCAACACCACTTGGACCTCAAACAATATATATTTGCTTCAAGGTCAGATCTATGTGAAAAATGGGGCAACCTTAACGATTCAGCCAGGTACCGTAATTATGGGTGACAAAAACACCGCTGGTTCGGGATTATTTATTTGTCAAGGTTCCATGATTATTGCAGATGGTACTGCTGCCAATCCGATTGTGTTTACGTCGAACCAAGCGCCAGGCCAACGCGGACTTGGTGACTGGGGTGGCCTTATCATAATGGGTCAAGGTCCTAATAATAGCGCAGGTGGCATCGCCAATATTGAAGGGTTAGTGCCAACTAACGACACGCAATTTGGCGGTGGATCAAACCCTAATCCAGACGACAACTCAGGAATTTTACGTTATGTGCGTATCGAATTCCCTGGTTATGTGTACCAACCCAACAAAGAAATCAATGGGTTAACATTAGGTGCTGTCGGACGCGGAACGACCATCGATTACGTTCAGGTTTCATTCTCAAATGACGATGCCTATGAGTGGTTTGGAGGAACAGTGAATTGCCGTCACTTGGTTTCATACCGCAACCTAGACGATGATTTTGATACAGACAACGGATTTTCAGGGAAAGTTCAATATTGTTTAGCTGTTCGCGACCCTCAAATTGCAGACAACCCTACCGTTTCTACATCAGAAGGTTTTGAATCAGACAATGACCCTACAGGTTCTGCAGCAACACCGCAAACTTCAGCAGTGTTCTCAAATGTAACTTGGATTGGCCCATTGCGCGGCAATACCGCAGCAGCTGTTGCAGCTGGTTTTCGAAGAGGGGCGCGTATTCGTCGCAATTCTGGACTAAAAATTTACAATAGCATCTTCATGGATGGCTTGCGAGGAATTCATATTGACGGTACGGCTTGTGAAGCAAATGCAAGCGCTGGTATTTTGAAGTATCAAAACAATATTGTTGCAGGTTACCAAACCAATTACTCTGTTGAGCGCAACACGGGTTCAACATTCAATGTGTCTGCTTGGTTTGGAACCAACTCAAACGACTCGATTGTCAGTTCTGCAAACATTTTAACCCTACCTTATGGTGTCAATAACTTGTTCCTCAACCCTGACTACCGTCCGCTTTCAACATCTGTTGCACTTTCAAACATTTCATTTGTGGATGCAAGTATCAATCCTTATGTAATCACTGCGCCAACAACAACGGCAGCAATTACGTATTGTCAAGGTGCTACGGCGACTGCATTAACCGCAACAGGAAACCTTGATTGCACGATTAAATGGTACACAAGCGCTGTTGGCGGTACGCCAATCGCAGCGCCAATTCCATCGACGACAACCCCTGGTCAAACCAATTACTATGTTGCACAAATGAATGCAGCTGGCTATGAAGGTCCACGCGCAATGGTTATTGTAACTATCAATGCATTGCCTGCAGTTCCGACCATAACAGCAAATGGCCCTACCTCTTTTTGTACTGGTTCAAGTGTCGATTTGAGTTCAAGTGCGTCTACAGGAAACCTGTGGTCAACTGGTTTAACAACTCAAACAATTTCAGTCAATGCCACCGGAAACTACTCAGTGACCGTGACAGATGTCAATGGATGTGCAGCTAGTTCTGCTCCAATTGCGGTCAATGTTTCGAATGCACCAGCTCCTTCTATCAGCGCAACCAGTACACAAGCGTGTTCTGGAGATGTCGTGACGGTTACGTCATCAGCAGCTGATTCATATTTATGGTCTAGCGGTGAAACCACACAAAGCATTCAAGTGAGTGCTACGAGTACGGTTTCAGTGACCACAACAAACGCCAATGCTTGTAATGGTGTTGGACTTTCAAATAGCATTACCGTGAACTTCACAACAAGTCCAATTGCTGTTGCAACTTATAGTACTTCTGGTAATGTTGTCAGCTTTACAAACAGCTCATCCAATGCAACAACTTACGCTTGGGATTTTGGTGACTTTTCGAACTCATCAGCTGCTTCGCCAACCCATGCCTTTGCTGCAAACGGCAATTACACAGTTGTGCTTACAGCAATCAACGGAAATTGTACTGATACACTTAGTTTCAATGTCGCCATTGAAGTGGGCTTAACTTCTTTGAATACATTATCTTTTGCGGTATTCCCGAATCCAGCTTCTGAATTGGTCCAAGTGCAATTTGAGGCGCAAGAACAAACGACAATTGAAGTGATCGATGCCCTTGGTCGTGTACTTTCTGTAAAGGAAATCAACGAAACAGGATTGACCCTCACATCAATTGAAACGACAATGCTTGCATCTGGAACTTACACCATTCGTGTACGTAATGAAAGTAGCACTGGCGTTCAAAAATTAATTATTCGCAAGTAATCTGAAAGGGGGCACTTAGTGCCCCCTTTTTTTAAATGCCTCATGATGGAAACTACCAAAGGACATACGATTCTGATTGTAGATGACGAGCCAGATATCCTTGAATTCTTATCGTACAATATACGAAAAGAAGGCTACAAGGTGTTCACAGCGGAAAATGGAATTGAAGCATTACGGATTGTTCAACAAATCAATCCCTCTTTGATTTTATTGGATATCATGATGCCAAAAATGGATGGGATTGAAACATGTCAAGTCATTCGAAAAGACTTAAACATGATTCAACCCGTTATTGCATTTTTAACGGCCCGTACCGAAGACTATGCGCAAATTGCCGGTTTTGAGGCTGGTGCCGATGATTACATTAACAAACCTATTCGCCCCCGTTTGTTACTCAGTAAAATTGATTCTTTACTCAGACGTGTGAACAGTTTAACTGGAAAAGGGACCCTTGCGAATGGCATGACCATCGATCGCGATCGCTTTATGGTCACACTCGAAGGGCAAGAATTGAATCTGCCCAAAAAAGAATTTGAATTGTTGGAATTGCTTGCAAGCAGGCCCGGAAAAGTCTTTAACCGCGATCAAATTTTAGCCGTAGTTTGGGGTAATGACACCATCGTAGGTGAACGCACAATTGATGTTCATATTCGCAAATTGCGAGAAAAGCTCGGAGATGAGTATATTCGTACCATAAAAGGAGTCGGATATACCTTTAACGACAAGTGAAAAACGCAAGGCCCAGTCTAATTATTCTTGTAGGCAGTTTACTTTTTGTAACACTGAGCTTCCTTTTTACGCTTTTTGTCCATCTGCAATTTGTACGTTTAAGTTGGACACTTATCTTCCTGATTCCATTGGTTTCAGGAATTTTTGCATACACCATCTTCTATTTTATCATCAAGCGTTTTTTGCAAACTCGACTTAGCTTGATTTACCGAAGCATGCAGAGCGATGCGCTTGTCCCGATAGCGCAAAACATCGACCTTTTGGTCGAACAAGGTGAAAAAAATGTGAGCCAATGGAAAGAAACGCGTACCCAAGAAATAGAAAAATTGCGCGAACAAGCCGCTTTTCGTAAAGAATTTTTAGGCAACTTGGCCCATGAGCTCAAAACACCCGTCTTTACCATTCAAGGGTACATTGATAGCTTGCTCGATGGTGGGTTAGAAGATCCGAATTTGGCGACTGCTTTTTTGGAACGTACTTCAAAGTCGACCGACCGAATGGCGGCCATTTTAGAAGACCTTGACCAACTCACCAAACTTGAATTAGAGCGACTTCCACTTGAAATTCGAAGCTTTGAACTGCAAGAATTGGTCCAAGAAATGTGCGATTCATTTGAGTTAATTGCCAAAGAAAAGAACTTTGCATTGCATGTACAAACAGCTGACCACCCCATTTATGTCATGGCTGATCGCAGTAAAATCGAACAAGTGTTGACAAATTTGATCGGCAATGCCATCGCTTATGGCAATGTAAATGGAGCGTTAACCATTCAATTTTTAGAAATTGAAAATCGGGTGCATGTCGAACTCAAAGACAATGGGCCAGGCATTGACCCTAAGCACCTTCCGCGTTTATTTGAACGCTTTTACCGTGTAGAAAAAAGTAGAAACCGCAATGAAGGCGGTTCTGGCTTAGGGCTCTCAATTGCCAAACACATCATCGAATCGCACGGGCAGCAAATCCAAGTAAGCAGCCGTGTTGGTAGCGGGACAACTTTTGTATTTACGCTTGAACGCAGTAAAGCTGCAGGCCCCGTTAGCTCGCGCGGAATTCCATTAAAATAAACATGGCTGAGAAGCAGATTTTCAGTCTAAAACAAGTGGTGCAATCCATTCAACGCACTTTAGAAGAACGCTACAACTCAAGTTATTGGGTAAAAGCCGAATTGCACAAGCTGAATCGTTACCCAAGCGGCCATGCGTTTCCCGAATTGGTTCAGCGCGAAGATGCAAAAATTGTCGCTCAATTAAATGGCAGCATTTGGAAAACCCAACTAGAGCGCATTGAAAAACAATTTCACCACGTCGTTCAAGAACCGCTTAAAGAAGGAATTACGGTCTTAATGCTTACAAAGATCACGTATCACCCCCAATTTGGCTTATCGTTGCAGATCCTCGACATAGATCCCTCCTATACTCTGGGCGAACTACAGCGCGAACGCGAAGAGACGCTGAAGAAACTACTGAAGGAAGGCATTCTGCATCAAAATCAACAATTAGCCCTCCCCTTGTTATGTAAACGCATTGCCGTGATTTCGGCCAAAACAAGTAAAGGACTTTCTGATTTTTACGAAGTCTTGGATCAAAATCCTTACGGATTTACGTTTCACAGCACCTTAGTTGAAGCCTATGTCCAAGGTGATTTAGCGGTGCAGTCGATATATGAAGCGCTGCAGCAAATCAAAGCACAAAAAGCGCAATTTGATGTAGTGGTCATTGTACGAGGCGGCGGTGCCGAGGTCGGCATGACGTGCTACAATCAGTATGAATTGTGCCGTGCCATTTGCACCTTTCCGTTGCCAATTTTAACTGGCATTGGGCACTCGACCAATCAAACGGTGGCCGAATTGGTGGCGCATCAGCACGCCATTACCCCGACAAAGCTTGCAGACATTTTTGTGCAACAATTTAAAGCATTTGATGAGCGCATCAGTCAATTACAGCAAAAATTTGCGACAGCCGTCTTGCATCAATTGGTGCAGTCGAAACATGTGCTGAATCAACGCACACAACAATTAGCGCATAGTAGTCGGCGAAACCTAAACCTGCATGGGCAACAACTAGAAACGCTTCATATAAAAGGTCAATTCATTTCGGTGCAACGCATCAATAATGAGTTCACTGCACTTGACGCCATTCAAACTAAAATCGATTTGCTTGATCCGCTTTTAGTGCTCAAACGCGGGTATTCGATCACGACCATGAATGGCGAATTGCTTTCTAAAAAGAAGTCGATTTCAAATGGAATGCGTATTCAAACGCAAACCGAAAATGGCCTTTTTGAATCCGAAATTGTGAATGCCGGTACTTAGTGTGTGCTCGTCATGTTGCTTGGTACACAAATGATGTAATCGGCAATCCCCATATTCTCAGGGGCTAATTTTTGAATGTCATCTTGACTCACGGTTGAAATCGTCAGGATTTTTGTGGAAGGCGCTTCGTGCAACACATACCACATAATCCCTTGGTAAGCGTCTGAATGGTAGGCGCCATTAAAATGCAAGTGCACGGTAGTGGGCCTGCGCCACGGATTGTGCAAAATAAAATGCGCCATGGTGGCATCTTTGATGGCTTGCGCCTCGACCATTCTCCAACCCGCTTCAGCCGACATGTGTGCACCCATTTGACGCATTTCTTGGTACTTTGACAAGGTTGTATCAAAGGCAAATTGCAGTGGCGCCATTTGTAACTTGATTTGTTCTGGTAAGGTGTCTAGCGCGGCTCTACCTTTTTTGAATAGCAAACTGGCGTATTTGCGTTGAATATTGGTAGCCACTACAGGAACATGGTGTTCTTTTGCAAAGGCAACAAGTGGTGCATAATCGGTGTTATAGTTTGGCCAAAGTCGCATAGTATCTGAAAATTGCTTCTCTGTGAACTCCCCTTTCATATAAGCACTTAGCAACGCTTGTTGGTCTTGTTCAAACATTTCAAAGCCCAACTGCAAGTCTTCTTGATGTGCCGCATACATGGCTTTAGTAAGTTCCAATTGAAGCCAATGTGAGATTGGGTTATCATGGTATTCGCCAAATAATACCAACTCGCTGGCATTCGCGTCTTTCACTAATTTTTCGTAACTCACTTTTTTTCCCGCACCGGTGTACAATAGATAGGCAGGATGTGTTTGAGCATGTACTCCTGCTGAAAGGAATACTAAGAGTAAAATTCGCCACATAAAAGATTAATTTTCAACGAATGTACGTGATTTTCATGAGGCAAAATACACAGAAATGTGTAACTTGTCACAAAATTGATCTAATGAAACTACTCTACTCATTTTTAAGCACTTGCTTTTGCTTTTCACTGACCTTGGCCCAAACACCATGTGAAAGTGGCCGCTTTGCCGATGCGGTGTTTAGTACCTATACAACCACTAGTAATCTTGTATATGGTCAAAATCTTGCCTGGAACAACAACGTCACTACGTTAAAACTTGACTTCTACGAGCCCGCTGGCGATACCATGCAAGCCCGCCCATTAATCATTTGGGTACATGGTGGAAGTTTTATTGGTGGAAGTAAAACCGACAACGACGTCAAAACACTTTCGCAAAAATTTGCCCAAAAAGGCTATGCGTGTGCAAGCATCGATTACCGACTCGGTTTTTTTCCGATCGACTCTGCCAATGCGGTCAAAGCAGTGGTGCGTGCCGTGCAAGATTTGAAAGCTGCCATCCGTTATTTTTATGCCGATGCGCAAGCGAGCAACACCTACAAAATCGATACGAACCGTATTTTTATCGGCGGAAGTTCGGCTGGTGCGATCGCTGCTTTACATGTCGCCTACCTTAACGATCCCTGTGAAATCAGTGCCTACCTCAACCAAAGTGTGCTAGATGGCCTTGGAGGCTTAGAAGGGACGAGCGGAAATCCAGGTTATTCAACAAAAGTGGCTGCCGTTTTAAATGGTTGTGGCGCTTTGGCAATGTATAGCTGGCTCGAAGCCGGTGATGTGCCTTTGTGTTCGTTTCATGGCACCGCCGACAACACGGTCAAATACAACCGCGGAATTGTCAATCCAGGGACGCCCCTCATGTACCTAGACGGCAGTCGGATGTTGCACGAACGCGCTTGCGCGCTTGGAGTTCCTAACAAATTTTATACGTTTATTGGTGCCGGGCATGTGCCTTACCTCGGTAATTCTGCCTACATGGACACCTCCGAGCGCTTTGTGCGCGATTTCTTGCTCGAGGTAATGGGCTGCACACAAGCCGCTTTACAACCCGAAAATGCGCGCCAACAAAGTGTTTATTTATACCCAACTCTTTACTGTGACGGCAGCCCTGTGGCCGAAATTTGTAGCAGTGCAGAAATAAACGAAGCAACGCTTCAAGAACCAATTACAGCCTTTCCAAATCCAAGCAGTGGCCACTTCAGTTTACGTACAGTAGCCGGTTTTGAACAACTCGCGATTTACAATGCAGCTGGGCAATTGATTTTTAAAGCCCGATCAGTATCTGACACGCAGTATGATCTTGATTTGACGACACAAGAACCTGGAATTTATTTCTTGCAACTTTTAGACGCCGATGCACGTAGTTGGAATTGTAAAGTAAGTATTGTTCATTAATCCGATTTATGAAAAAGAGTCTTTTAGCAATTTTGTTTTTACTTGCTGCTCAAGCACATGCGCAAACCTGGAGTGGTGAAGTAGCCCAACTTTTTTACAACAAGTGTACGGCTTGTCATCATCCGAATGGCGCCGCACCAATGTCATTAATGACACATGCCGAAGTAAGCCCTTTAGCTGCAGCGGTCTACCAATGTGTCAATACGGGCGAAATGCCACCCTGGCCCCCAGACAACAACTACCAACAATACCAGCACAACCGAGCGTTAAGTGCTACCGAAAAAAGTACCATCATCAATTGGCTGAACAACGGCGCCCCAGAAGGAGACGCAAGTCAAACGCCACCGCCACCTGTGTACACATCCAACACCTTTTTAGGCAACGGCGACCTTCAAATCCAGATCCCGACCTATATGTCTAAGGCCACCTCTCATGACGATTACGTTTGTTTTCGAGTACCAACAAACCTTACTCAAAATCGCATCATTAAAGCCGTAGAAGTGGTTCCGGGCAATCGTGAAATCGTACACCACTGCCTAATTTACATCGATCCAACAAGTTCGGAAAGTACCGATACCACTGGCGGAAATTGCGCCAGTCCTAGCTCGAGTAATACCAAATTAGTAACCGGTTATACTCCTGGGGCTACCCCCATGATTTTACCCTCAAGCGATCCGCTCAAACTCGGTTTTGACATCGGGCAAGGTTCTTCGATTTATTTCGCCATGCATTACCCCATTGGGTCTTATGGTCAGTATGACTCCACAAAAGTCATCTTGCACTTTTATCCGGTTGGCACCACCAATGTGCGGCAAATCAATGCTGGTCCTTTACTTGCCGATCAATCCTTTGTTTTGCCTGCCAATCAAGTGACGAGTTTATCGGCCTATTTCCCGAGTCAGACAGCAGGGCTTCCCGGTAATTATTCGGTGTTATCGGTATTTCCTCACATGCACTTGATCGGAAAAAGCATAAAAGCCTATGCATACAAAGCGGGGCAAGACACCATTCATTTTGCCTCGATTCCAAAATGGAATTTTATGTGGCAAGATTTTTACTTTTTTACACACATTCAAAAGGTACCATTTGGCTATCACCTTAAAAGTGAAGGGATTTACGACAACACGGCCAATAACCCAAACAACCCAAATTCGCCACCAATCAATGTGTTTGCTGGCTTCAATACCACCGATGAAATGTTCCTGACTTACTTTCATTACCTACCCTACCAAGCCGGTGATGAAACCTACGATTTGGAAGCATTAAGCAGCGCTGCTTTGCAATCGTATCAACTTCCCGACGAAAGTGGCATTGTGGCCTACCCAAACCCTTTTTCTTCAGAACTCATCCTAGAATTTCCTTCGGTAATTAAGGCAAAGGATCAAATCTACCTTTATGATGCTACTGGTCAATTGCGAATGGTGCTCGAGGCAGAAGAGTGGGGAACTCAGATTAAACTTGGTCAAAACCCTGATTGGCAAAGCCTTCCTAAAGGCGTTTACTTTATTTCAGCACGACTCGACAATCATCTACTTTCAAAAAAACTCATCAAGTTCTAAAAATCCTTGGAAGGAAGCTTCAAAAATTCATATCTTTGCGAACCTTGATGGTCTCATGGCCGAGCGGTTAGGCACCGGTCTGCAAAACCGTCTACAGCAGTTCGAATCTGCTTGAGACCTCTTAAAAACCCCTGAATCCCTTATGGAATCAGGGGTTTTGTTTTTTCTGTCGCACCAAAAGCCAAAGCAAGCCAAGTAACACAAACAGCAAGGCCTCGAACCAAGCCCATGTTTGCCACGATTCAGTCCAATTCGGACTGCTTGAAAGCGCCGTCGGATCGGTATGAAGTAGCATGCCCACCTTGCTAAAAACCGTAAGGACACAAAAAATAATTGGAATTTGAAATACATAAACCCCAAGTTGGTAGTTGGCAATCCGAGCAGAAAGTGTTTTCAATTTTTGCGCTTCAATTTCAGGGCTTAAGTAGCGTCTTTGCAAATAATCGAAACAATTCATTGCTATTAAAAATGCAAACGGATCTAATAAAGAAGCGCCGATTTTCCATGTCAATACTGGTCGCCACGAAAAAAGGATCGCTGTTTTTGTTAAAAAATACAAGCCAATGACAACGAGTGACGGCCACAAAGAGTATCCAAGATTTTGAAAGTGTTTCTTTTGAGAAAAACCATATAAAAACCAACTAAAATAAACAGCAAGCGAACAAAGACTATCAGGGTTTAGTTGCGTGGGCGTTTTTAAAAAGAGACCTCCTTGACAAAAAAGCCCAACTACATGCACACTAATTGCGAAGCCCAAACCTACCTTCCAGTGTAATTGGAGGTGTTCAGACAACCAATTAAGCAGCGCCAACAAAAGTTGAAATGCTGCCAATGCAATTAAAAACCAAAGGTGGTAAAACGATTTTAAAAAGCTCCATTCTTGCCCATGCAGCAGACGGCCTTTATCGGCGATTAATAAGAGGCTAAAAAGTACTGAAAGCAACAGGTAATAGTGGAGGAATCGTTTGGTATTTTGAATGGCTTTTTGCCATAAATAGCGCGGCCTATTGCGGAGTTGGACTTGCATTAAATAACCCGAAAGACTAAAAAACAATAACAAGCCCAGCAAATTTAAAAAAGCAGCCAATCCGGTTAATTGAATGCTAGGTGTTTCGGCTGAAAGGGGCCAAATTCCAAAAAGTTGCGGAATCCATGTAAAACTCAAGGCCGCATGCAATAGCAAAAGCGAACCTATTGAAAGGAGTTTTTGCCGAACCAATGCCGTTTCTTCTCGGGTGTCCATTAGCGCGCTAAAATGAGCGCAAAGGCCCGACTTAAATCTTCGACTAAATCTTCGACTTGCTCTAACCCTATGCTTAAACGAACAAGTTGTTTGGTGAGTCCCATTTGTTGTTTTTGTGCCTCATTCATCGAGGCATGGCTTCCGGTATAAGGGCGTGCAACCATTGAGGTCACGCAAGCCATGCCGGTTCCTGTATCAAATAAAGTTAGGGCCTCAACAAAGGCCTCGTAATGCTGACTTAAAGACGCTTCAAGTGTAAAAAAGAGCAGCGTACCATATCCGGTAAGCTGGGAGCCATCGATCGTTGGATAAAATACTTCTTCAACCCCACTTTGCTGTCGTAGCCATTCACATACAATGCGTGTTGACTTGCCTTGTGCTTCCATCCGTAATGCAAACGTTTGCATGCTTCGGCGCAGTAACCAAGCACTATTTGGATCTAAAATGGCACCATGGTAAAAGCGTGCATCGCGCAAGTGTTGCGCAATGCGTTCAGAATTGGTGGTTACAAGCCCACCCATGACATCCGAATGCCCAGAGAAGTATTTTGTTGCGGAATATAACGCAATGTCGGCGCCGTGAATTAATGGTTGCTGGTACAATGGGGTTGCCCATGTGTTATCGACAACCACAACACAAGATGGCGTGTGTTTTTTTGCTTTTTCCGCCACTTTTGAGATGTCAATACTGCGCACAAACGGATTGGTTGGCGTTTCAAATAAAACCATATTGACCGTTTCAGGAATGGCGTTTATTCCCGCCTCGCTTGTCAAATCCAACACCACTAGTTTGATCTGAAATTGAGCGCAATAACGCTCAAATAAAACGTAAGAGCAGCCATAAATCAATTGATTGATAACCAACACATCTCCTGGCTTTAGTAGCAATAAGGTCGCTGATATTGCGGCCATTCCTGTCGAACAACAAATGGCATATTCAGACGCTTCTAAAGCACAAAAAACAGCTTCCAATTCTTCTACATTGGGATTGTTTTTTCGCGTATAGAAAAAGGGCGAACTTGACGAAAACGCACTATTTTGAAAAATGGGCGTGACCACAGGATCAGCCTGTGTGATATCAATACGCGTTTTTAAGACTTGGGTCAGTTTATGCATAGCTCGAAGTTTTTGTTTCGTCAATAACAGGAAAATGTGCGCGGTCCAATACAGGCAGCACGTGTAACGGAGTCAGGCAAGCCGCCTCGATCCGAAGTTCACCTTCCGTCGCATCACTTTTGGATAAAATAATGCGCTCCAAGCCTTCATTAAGCTCTAGGTATTGCACGGTATTGGCCGGAAGTCGGGTCAGGCGGATCGAAACGGGTTCTTTTTGCGGACTGTTTAAAAAGATATGGACAGATCGGATCTCTTCGTTCCATGCAAAGGAATGCGTTTGTAAGGCATGGAAGTCGTGCTGTGGTGCAACCCAAGTTTGTTGGCCATCTAAAGCTCTTTTGATGACCGATTTGGTTTGACACTTCTTGCAATGGCCGTGTTGGTCAAGTCCCGGCACATGGACCGACAAACCAAAACGCTCGACTAACAAATTAGAGCATGACTTGCAATAAGTATTGCTCATGTCATCGGCATACACATTGCCCAGATATACATATTCCAATCCTTCCTGTAAAACCAATTCTCTAAGTTTTAATAAAGTTGAAAGTTCTGTACGCGGTTGTTTGTATTTAAAACTTGGGTGGTAGGCCACTAAATGCAACGGGACGTCTGGACTTAATTTCTCGCGCATCCATTGTGCCGTTTTTAGCGCATCCGTGCCATCGTCATTTAATCCGGTCACAACAAGTTGAGAAAGTTCTAAATGCCGATCCGAGGCCGCAATCAATTCAATAGCATCTAGAACGGGTTGTAATTTTCCTTTGTTTTCTTTTCGATAGACCTCATCATTCATGCATTTTAAAGAAATCGAGAAAATGTCAATGACTTCGATGAGTTCTTTTAACGGCTCTATTTCGATGTATAATGCTGATTTGTATAAAGTGGTGAGTCCGGCTGCTTTTGCCAAACGCGAAGTTTCAAGTACAAATTCATGCCAAACAACGGGGTCATTGTAGGTCCAAGAAATCACATCGATGTGATTGGCAAGTGCTAAATCAATGACCTCTTGCGGTTGGTATTCAAACACATTGGCATCATTTAAATGCTTGATCTGGGAGGTTTGCCAATTCTGGCAATACGAACAGGCCATCATGCAACCAATGTTTCCAAGACTCAAAATTCGGGCGCCCGGCATGTAGTGATTCACCGCCTCTGTTTCAATGCACTCTTGAGTTGCTGTTACCGATTTTCCAAAATTAAAGGTATGAAATGTGCCGTCTACATTTCCTCTTACTTTGCAAAACCCCATCTGTCCGGGCTGCGTTTTACAATGTCTCGGACACAAATCACAAACGATTTTTGTACCTAGTTCATTTGTATGCCAATGCATGGCTACTCGACTCGATTCTCTCCAATTCATAGTAAAAGATTTAATGGGTTTATAGGGATGTGTAAGCGTTCTATCGCGCGATTCATTAACAAAATTGGCAGTGCATTCGCTGCAAGTCCTTGTTGAGTGGCAATCGCTTTAAAATCCTGCCGCAAGAGTGGATTCTGTAGTGCTTCAAAAAAAGGTTCAGGCGAAGCAAACGGCGCTTGTTGCTTTGTACCTGGCGGATATTCTGTAAAGGTGTCTGAAATTATGAGGGTTTCGGAATTGCAAAAGGGAATAAAACGCAGCGTTTCCCATGATTCGAGTCCAATAAGCAGGTCAAGGGTTCCTGGAATGATCTGACTACTTTGCTGCTGCAACTCAGGTGCTTCGGACAGAATCAATTTACATTCGGCATGAACCGAACCTAAACGTTGCGCACCACCCTTATAACGCGAAGCGATCAAGTGATGGCCTTGTTGTCCAATTTCGTGGTGCAAGCGACGCATAAATCCGTTAATTCCCTGGCCGCCAATACCCGCAATGATTAGTGTGTAAACCTGTTTCATGGTGCTATCGTTTTGGCTTGTAAATCAATGGCATCAGCGGGGCAAATTTCTACACATACCCCGCAGCGCATGCAGCGCGACAGCTCGATATGAAACTCATTTTGGGCGTTTTTAAGAATCGCCGGACAAGCCAATTGATCATAACAAAGGGTACAACTGCCACATTTCTTTGAATCTATTTTAGGCGAAAACGTTGCTTGTCTAAAACGCGAGCGTGCATCGGGGATGCGTGCACAGGTCCCACTAATCCAAATGACATGAACGCCTTTTTGACGCAATTTGGTTTCAATGATTGCTTGCAGAGCTTTTGGTTCAAATGCATGTGCTTCTGTAAAAGAAGTGACGCCTAAAGCCTGTATCAATTGGGAGTAATCGACCGAACAAGACGCAGAGTCTTGATGTCCGGTCATTGCGATGCTTTTATTATCAAAAACCAAATGGACCAGATCGACCTTATTTTGAACCGCATTGAGCACGGCTAGTAAGCCGCCATGGAAAAAACTTCCGTCTCCACCAGTAGAAAGTAGTTGTTGGCTACTTAAAAATGGGGCCATGCCTTGCGCCATGCCAATGCCTGCATTCATGCACAAAAGCCAATCTGCACGAAATGGCGGTAAGGAAGAACAACCGATGTCGCCACCAATGATGCGCGTTTTTTCAGGCATGGCTTGCTCAATTGCATAATAAGATGCCGTATGCGGACACCCTTCGCAAAAGGTGCCGAGACGTTCTGGTATTTCAAAGGAAGGTAAGCCTTGAAAGGGGTATTTTTGCCCAAGTAAATCTGCAACTATCGCTACCAATTCTTCTAATCGGAGTTCGCCGTGCGCTGGAAACTTATTTTTCCCGACAAATTTAGCTGAGAGTTCATTGAACAATTCCATTTTTAACAGGTGCTCTACAAAGCCATCTTGGTCTTCAATGACCCAAATTTCGGCTTTACCTTGTAAGTAAGGAAGTAATTGTTGTGCCGGCAACGGATAAACTCCCTCTAATTGAATCCAGGTGCTTTGTTGCAACTCCGGAAAGAGGCTTCGTAATTGATGAAAGTGCAAACTTGTGTTGCCCCTAGTTACAATTGCTCGTGTCGAATTAGGCGCATCACTAACGTGAAAAAGTGCAAGTTCGTTGGCAATCGTTTGCATTTTTTCGAGTAGTAAGCGATGATTACGTACCGCTCTTTGCCCCACATTGATGTAACGATTACGGTCTTTCTCGAAATAGAAGTTAGTCTTTCTGGGAGTTTGCGGACGGGTTTGAATGCGCGTTGTTTGGTGGCAAATAAGTCCTGTTGCAAAAATTAAAATGGGCAGCCCCCATTTTTCAGAAAGCTCAAACCCATCGATGCAGCAATCATATAACGCTTGCGTGCTCGTGGGTTCAATTAAGGGCAGATTGAATTGTTTGGCATACCAATGTACATCTTCTTCGCCGGTACTTGAATTGGCTCCGGGGTCTGTTCCGACAATGATTAACAGGCCACCTTTAATGCCAGCATAACCAACATAATTTAGGGGGTCCGCAGCAATATTGAGCCCTACGTGCTTCATGACCAACATCGAGCGTGCCCCGCCCATACTTGCACCCATCGCACTTAACGCAGCCACATGTTCGTTAAGGGCATCATTAAAAATGAGATCGACCTGCTGTTCGTCTTTGAGTTGCTTCAGTTTGGGCTCGATGCCATTTACTGGTGAACCCGGATAATGTGCAAAATAATCAATGCCTGCATGCAAGGCTGCGTAAGCCATCGCCTCGTTGCCATTAAGCGCCCATACCTTTTCGCTGGCGGTTGTTGTGGTCTTAGTTGGCATGTTTTTCTTGTTTAAAAAGCGATAAAATCCATTGAAATAACGTGAGTTCACCAAGTAATCCAATGACAAATACCAAAGCACTTACCGCCCCAAAAATTCGGGTTGGTTCAAAATTACTCACGACAAAACAGCCAAAACCAATGGCTAACAAAATGGCCGCATGTATTATGATGGGATTCATTTCTGCAACTGGTGCTTTTAGAATGTACTTTTGATACAACACATGAATGGTGTCGTCGTCAAGTAAACCAATACACACGACTAATGTGAGCGCTGTCAGCATATTTAAGCCTTGATTGGCCCCAACGAAATAAAGGACCACTGCGGCTAACGGAACCAAATTTGGCAAAAAGCCAAGTAGGGCTTGAAGCGGATTTTTAGTCAGCCATAGCATGATCAGCACAATCGTTGAACTGGCCGTTAGTAAACTCCAAAACAGCGAAGAAGCGACTTGTTTGTTCACGACATCGAATACAATAAACGGACTATAAACATGGACCTTAAAACGGGCTTGTGACAAGGCTCCTGATTGCTTGAGTTTCTGGTAATAAATCGGAATTGCACTTACGTCTTTAAAATACATAGTTGCCCGTTGGATGTCATTGGCTTCGGGGGCTTGTAATTCGTTATGCAAATACAGCGCAGGGTGCTGATTATTGAGCCATTTTTGATAGGCTTTCGGATCTGCTGCGTGACCGGACTTTGGTTCAAACCAAACATACAAGACTTTTTGGGCATCAAATTGACTCCTGAAATAGGCGTGTTCTTTCGTTACAGCAGCACCGGTTGGAAAAAAATCATCGGTACTAGCTTCAAAACGCAACATAGGCAACAAGCCAATGGCCACTAAAACCATCGCTAATAAGGCCAAGCCCCATTCGCGTTTGAAGCGCTCAAAAAATCGACTTAATGACACCGTTAGTGAGGGCTCTTTTTGGGTCAATCGAATACGTTTCAGAAAAAGAATGGCGAGGGCCATTGACACCAAAAATTCGAATATTACAGCCGTTCCGGTAATGCGTCCTAATTGGACCATATTGGGCGCCTCATTGAATTCAAAGCTGAAAAAAGCAATCGCCGTGGTAAAACTACTCAGTAACGAAGGAATCCAAAGTTTGCGCAAAGCCGCCGCACTCGACAAGCCCTTGGCCAACGAGCCCAATAAATGAATGGCGTCACTTAACGACAACACCAAGACAATTGGCAATGCCAAAATGCTCACGACTGTCAAGGGATATCCAAAGACCGGAAACAGACTTAAGGTTACTAATACCGCAATGAACATGTTGCAAACCAAATACAAAATCGCACTCCAGTGTCTGTATCGCCAGAATAAGTAGGCCCCAAATAAAAGCATGATTAAAGAGGTAATTGTGACAATGT
>JBDLQL010000010.1:0-61716 GCA_039800565.1 Bacteroidota bacterium
ACTCCGAATACATCAACTACAACTCCGAATACCTCAACAAATTCGGAAACAACGACAGATCCGAACGCAGCGTCACAAGCGGCCACCACCGGAACACAATCGATAACGGGAAGGGAAACGCAAACCCAAGCGGAAGCGCAAACGCAAATTCAAACGGAAGCGCAAACGCAAATTCAAACGGAAGCGCAAACGAATGTAACTCCGAATTCAACAACTACAACTCCGAATACGACAACAACTCAGAATACAACAACTACAAATCAGAATACCTCAACTAATTCGGAAACAACGACAGATCCGAACGCAGCATCACAAGCGGCAACCACCGGAACACAAGCGATGACGGGAAGTGAAACGCAAACGCAAACGCAAACGGAAACGCAAACCCAAGCGGAAGCGCAAACGCAAACGCAAACGGAAGCGCAGGCCCAGCGGATTGCGCAAGTGGATGCCCTTGTAGACTTGGAAAGCGGCACCCAAACGTTGGTCAATTTGGCGCAAAGTCCCCAATCACTAGCCCAACAGCAAGCGGAATGGCAGTCACTCGAAGCACAGCTTCAATTGCCGGTTGCAAGTGAGGTTGAGGTATGGACAGAAGCGCAGCAAGAAGCCGCTCAGCAAACAGAAAGCTATGCCAATTACTTGCAACAGCGCCAGCAGTACGAGTCATTAAAACAAAGCTATAGCGAAACACGCAGCGAACAACGCACATTGGAAGTGTTGTTATTGCAAGTAAGTCTTGAGAAACAACAAGCAACAGACCCACTTATTGAGGCACAAAAAGTGCAAGAACTCTTGCAGCTTGAGACGCAACAAGCCCAAAAAACGAAGCAAAGCCAGCAGCTTCTTTCTGAATTACAAGCGCTTCAGTCTCAGTTTTTACTCCAAAAAGACGAAGCACAGTTCGAACACATGCTCGTACAAGGTAAGGCGAGTGTTGCTGCAACGACAGAATCGTATTCAGTTAGTGAAGCTGCAACTACAGCGACTCCATTACCAATTAATGTCAGTTGCCCTTCTGGTTTGGTGTTTCGGGTTCAGGTCGGCGCCTTCCGGTATGCGGTGCCGCCTCAACTATTTAGAGAATTTAGTCCGGTAGATGGCCAGACGTTAAAGAATGGGCTTACTGTTTATATGGCAGGCTATTTTGCAAGTTCGGCCGAGGCGCTTCAAACGCGCACTGAAATTCGGGCTATGGGTTATCAAGATGCCTTTATTGTAGCCTATTGCGATGGCAAACGGATTTCTTATGCCGAAGGTCGACAACTCGAATTGACAGGTGGCTGCGGGAAGGCAAGCAATTTAGTCGCTTTTAATACGATTCAAGGACGTCAACAACAACAACCACAACAACAAACGAAGCCAGAGATCAATCAGGAGCTTTTCTATACGGTTCAAATTGGTGTTTATAACCGTCCGGTCCAACAAAACACAATCAAAGGTGTTGGCGAGCTGATCGAAACCCGTTCAGAAAAAGGCCAATACCGTTACGCTTCTGGTGAATTTACAACGTTAGCAAGCGCCAAAACACGACAAAAAGAGGCTGTACAAAAAGGAATTCCGGATGCTTACATCGTAGCATATTACCAAGGAAAACGCATTAGTATTGCAGAGGCTCGCCAGCTAGAGGCAAACGGTATCCGAGCACGGACCACCTTGCAGCAACAACCAATTGCCGCAGCACCAAGCATGCAAAAGCCTGCGCAACAACGCATTCAAGCACCGGTTGTTGTGTCGGTGCTTCCTCCAAATCCGGTGATTGCCTATCAATTGAAATGTACAGATGATTGCCTGGCACAGCTGATGCGCTTGAATCGGGTAGGCTTGTTCTGCTACGAAGCTGAAAAAAACCGCATTGTGTCAATCGCCATGCCTACGCGTGACTGGAGCCCTGCCCAACAACTCTATTTAATTGATTTAAAACCGATTCAGGTTCCTAAACTGAAGCAAGTTGAACGCATCCACGTCAATACAGACGGTATCAATGGGGCGACTTTCGATTACTTATTGCGTCAGAATCAACTTTTACAGCTCGAAAAGAAAGGAGACGGTTACGAACTTATTTTCGAAAAACCACAATTTGAAGAATGAAAATTAATCCGAACATGAGTACACTTATCGAACCCAAAGTAAAAGCCAAACGTAGTCAGCTAGTTGCTCCAGAGCGTGCTTTATTGTTGTTTAATGATGAGGTGAATACGTTTGATCACGTCATTTCATGTTTGGTTACAATATGTGGTCATGATGCGCTTCAAGCCGAGCAATGTGCCTGGATTGTACATACTGCCGGTAAATGCGCCGTTCATTCTGGAAGTTTGGATGTGTTGCAGCCTATGTGTCTACGTTTACTCCATCAAGGATTGAGTGCTAAAATAGTCGATTAATGCACCTCGATTACGCTCATTAAAAAGCGTTCGATCGTATCACCACGTCCGTTAGGAGTCGGCCCCAAAGCGGGCATGCTACTCACATAAAGTAAGTCATCAAGGACAACATAACTTGGCATGGCGGCTATTTTAAATAGTTGCCAAATGCGTTCGTCTGAAGCGATCGCATAGCGATCCCATTTAGCGCCCTCAAAGGCACGTTCGTCGGCTTTTGTAAAAGCTTTTTCTTTTGGGTAAATGGTAATGATGTGCAGTTTGGATCCGAAGTTGGCCTGTAAATGTTTGAGCGCATTTAGTTCGGCAATACATTTCTGATTCCCGGGTTGGTAGAAATGTAAATACACGTAGTTTCCTTTGTAATTGAACAAGCTATGTTGGGCATCGAACTCAATATTCGGGCATTTTGCGCCGACTTGTAAGGTGCTCATTCGTGCAATAAGGTAGCTGGCCAGTTGTTGGTGTGCTGGAAGGCGACTCAGTTGCTGAAGTTGGAAGTACAAGTCTTTGGCAACATCGCGGCTAATGCGTTGCATGCTTTCTTGTTCGCTAATAAGTTGAAAAGCGACAAACTCGGCCCATTCCTGATTGGCAATAAAGGGGTCTTGGACCAATGCGGAAACAAGTTCTGGTGCCGAAACATGCAATAAGGCATCTTCTGCTTTTTTGCGAAGGTTCAATTCAAGTTGGTAGGCATATTGATCGTAAAACAAGCGGGCGTACTCGACTTGTTTGGGTTGCTTGTAATTGAGGGAGTCGTTTTTTAAATAAAACTCAAATTTATCGGAGCGTGTTGGCCCTCCTATGACCGAGAAATTATCGACAGTGATCCCGACAGAATACTTAATGTAATCGCGCAGAAATTCGTTGGTTTCGTTCCCATAAAGGCGTTCGGTTTCTCCTTTAAATTCACGCACCTTTAAAATAAACTCATTGCTTCGGATATCACGTAATTGGTAGATGTCAGCAATGTATTCGTCCATCCAGGCTTCGAAAGTCAGAATTTTGTAATTGATGTCGTTGGTGTCGAGTTTGTAAAACAAGAGCTCGACTTCTTGTTCGTTGCCAATCCCTGAAACGTAGGCTTCGGCGTCTGGCAATTCGATGGTGTAATTTTGCAGTGGTTGTGCATAAAACCAGGTGTAAAAATACTGCCCACGGATGCTAATGCGCTCAATTTGCTGCACCTGGATTGTGCACTGAAACAGGCCAAGACTATCGGTCGTGACACTTGTTAATAAGGTTTCGTGTCCACTGAAGTAGTCATCGAGGCGTTTGATTTGGAGCTGTTGATCGGGCCAACGCGAAAGACCATTAATGTGTACTTGGGCACTTGTCGTGAAAGCCAAACAGCAATAAACACCTAAGATATATGCAAAGCGGAACATGTGCATTAAACGAGTAGGCTTGGGGTCGTTACAAATGGCGAAACATCGGCTCCATTTTGTACCATTTCACGAATGATACTTGAATTGATGGCACTGTAAGCTTGATTGGTTAAGAAGAAGACAGTTTCGATGCCAGAAAGAGCCTGATTCATGTGACCAATGGTACGTTCGTATTCGAAATCTTTGGCATCGCGCAGGCCTCGGATAATATGCGAGGCACCGACTTCAACGCAAAATTCAACGGTCAATTTTTGAAAGGTTTGCACCTGAACTTGTGGGGTGTCGGCAAACAAAGAAGCAATGTGTGCCAAGCGCTTATCGGTGCTAAAATAGGCCTGTTTTTTGGAGTTGATTCCAACACCAATAATAATGGTGTCAAATAACGATAAAGCTTTGCGAACAACGGCTTCGTGCCCTTTTGTAAACGGGTCAAACGAGCCAGGAAAGAGTCCAATTCGGGTCATGAGGGTAGGCTAAAAAATGAAAAATGTACGGCACCAAAATTTCGACACAACTCAAATTGAGGCAAGTCTTGAAATTGATCTTGTTTGCCGTGTTCAATGATGAGTTGGCCACCTGGTTTCAGCAAATTTCGTGCAAAAATGGTTTCAATGAGTTCGTTGTGAAAACCCAAATGAAATGGGGGGTCTGCAAAAATGAGGTCGTATTGAACCTCTTTGGCATTCCGACAATAGACCACGCAGTCGGATTTGTAGACCTGCATGCGCTCAGTAATTTGCAATTCGAGTGCATTTTTTTTGAGGTATTGGATGCAACGCGGATGGCTATCAATTGCCAATAGTGAGGTAACCCCACGACTGATAAATTCGAATGAAATATTGCCTGTTCCGGCACACAAATCAAGGACTTGTAAGTCTTCAAAATCAACACGATTTTCAAGCACATTGAACAAGCCTTCTTTGGCGTAATCGGTGGTTGGGCGTGACGGGAAGTTTGGAGGCGTGGCAAAACGCTTTCCTTTTAATGACCCTCTAATGATGCGCACAGGCGTTGGTGTTGATAGGTTTCGAAAGCTTCAAAATGCAAAGGCATTTGCTGCAAATCTTTAAATTGAGTAATGAGTTGCGTCAGGTCAGGAACCTTGACCTCTGGATGGCATACGTGGATGCGCAATTCGGTAGTAGGGTCTGGCTTGAGTTGCTGAAAATTAGCCAATAAAAAGTACAAAATATCGGCGCTTTGTTGGTATTCGTGGGCCATGCAATTTTGCAATTTGCGCTCATGAATGCTGCTTAACACAAAATGTGTTTCAAACAAACTGATGCAGATCTCTGCACTGGCTTTGCGTTCGTAGGCCACTTCAAGGATCTCTTTCACTTGGTGCTTAAAGTGCGCTTGCGCTAATTCGGTTTTATGCAGTTGGTAGAGCCAATTCGGCACACTGTAAATGATGACGCAGTTCCATGCTGGAATGGTTTGGTAATGAACCTGGTTGCCTGCAGCCAATTCACCGAAATTTAGGTGGTAATACGATTGAATGGAATTGGCATCGAATAGCGCTTGTGGAAATAACGTAAAATCAGGGGCAAACCAACGCAATTGTTGCAGACTTTTCTCATGGAGTGCCCGACGTAATTCTTCTTTGAGTTGGTCAAAAGCAAAAGGCTTCGAGGGCTCGTGTACATGGCGGCTAAGCGCTTGTAGCTGCGATTGGTTGTAACCAATTACAAGTACATCTTCTGGACTAAAATCGAGGCAGCGTTGTTCCATGTATATTCAGGTTGAAAACTATTCCAAAATTGCGCTTTCATACAAAGCTACAATATTTAATTTTGTTGCATTCATTCTGTCGCGAAACATGTCTCAACCAAGCCCAAAAATGGCATTTATTGATCAGGTAGCGTCCCATTTGGGGCATGCATTTACTCCCGATCAACTCGAGGCACTTACCACTTTCGTTGATTTTTTTCATGACCAAGCGCCTCGAAAGCTTTGGATTTTAAAAGGCTATGCCGGTACAGGAAAGTCTTCATTGATGGCGGCACTTGTCAAAACGTTGCGTTCAGAGCGCGTGGCATTCCGCTTGCTCGCCCCAACCGGACGTGCGGCGAAGGTCGTTTCAAACTATGCGGCTTATACGGCAAGCACGATCCATAAACAAATCTATTTTTCGGGCAACGAACTGCTCAACCAACGCCTTTCGACTGCCAAAAATTTGTGTAAAAACACCTTGTTTTTTGTCGATGAGGCCTCGATGATTTCCAATGAATCGGATTACGAGGGCCCCAATTTGCTTGAAGACTTATTGAATTACGTCTATAGTGGCGACAATTGCCACCTCATTTTTATCGGTGACCCTGGGCAGTTACCTCCGGTCGGGCAAGAACAATCAATTGCGTTGCACCCAGAAGCCTTGCGCATTCAGTATCCGAGTTTGCACCTTTTTTTAAGCCAATTGCAACAAGTGGTGCGTGTCGATTCCAGTTCGGTGTTGCTACAAAACGCCACTGCAATACGCCAACTTCAGCACTACCAGCTCCCGCTTTTTACGGCCGTCGATCAACAGCAAGTGCGTCGCATTCAAGGCAACGATTTTCAAGAGTGCCTCGAAAGTTCTTATGCCCAGGTTGGGCTTGACGAAACAATTTTGTTGACACTTTCGAACAAACGCGCCAATCAATGGAATCTCGAAATCCGGAATCGCTTGTTTTACCGCGAAGAAGTCCTGGAAAAAGGCGACATCGTCATGGTTGTCAAGAACAATTATACCTGGCTTGACCCCAGCTCTAAAATGGGTTTTATTGCCAATGGCGAATTAGCGCGTATTGACAAAGTGCGCAAGCTTGAGCAGCTTTATGGCTTGCTCTTTGCGCATGTCGACTTGCGTTTTGTCGATTACCCTGAACTCGAGCCATTGACTTGTATTGTCCATACGGCAAGTTTGCAAGAAGAGGCAGCAAATTTAAAGCGCGAGACCTTGAAGCACTTATTTTATGCCATCGAGGCCGAACATGCCGATATTCGCAACAAACAAAAACGTTACCAACAGGTCTTGAAAAGCCCGTATTTTAATGCGCTTCAACTCAAATATGCACATGCTGTTACCGTGCACAAAGCGCAGGGTGGGCAATGGGCACATGTCTATATCGATTACGGGTTCGTACCCGATGAGCTCAAAAATGAGGGGTATTTACGTTGGATCTATACAGCTGTTACACGTGCCACAACACAGCTTACTTTAGTTAATTTTCCAGCGGCTTTTTTTGCAGAAACTTAGCGCTTCCAGGAAAGTAAGGTTTTTTGTTGTGAATGGTTGAGTTCTGTAGCAGCAACAACCTGATTTTTTACAAAGAAATTGCGATCGACCTCCGGAATTGTTTTTTCGAGCAAGCGTCCATTTCGTTGGACCAGTAGCGTCTTGAGTTGGTCTTCGAAATAGCGCAACCAGGTGTCAAGACTTGGTACACTGCGCATGCCATTGACACCAAGAATGAGGTCATTCAGGGCCAAGCCTCCGACATCGGCCGGCGAACCAGGATAAATGGCACTGATCAGCCAGTCTTGTCCAGTTGCCACTACTTTCATCCCGAGGCGTGCCTCGGCATACGAACTAGAAGCTTCTTGTTTCCATCGCAAACCGAGGTCTTCAAAAGCTTCGACTAAAAGGGCTTCGTAACTAGCGGTTCCAAATACGTAATCGGTAAAGAAATCGGCAAATGAAATTCCAGCAATGTTTTCAAGTAAGGCTTGGTAGTCGGCAAGCGTATAACCTTTTTGCTGACAGGCCACTTCGTAATACAATATACGCATGACTTGCGCCAGCGAGGCTTTGTTTTGGGTCGCTTTTCGAATTTTAATGTCGGTGGCAAACGCCAGTAAACAACCTTCCGTATAAATAGAAACTTTTCGACCAGGCGCACCAGGTACGTACCCATCGAGCCAGGTATCGTAAGAAGATTCGGCTACAGAATATTGAAAACGTGCCGGATTATCGATGTGTTTTTGGAGTTGCTTGCTGAATTCAGTGAGGTATTGTTCGAGGCTAAATACGCCACTTTTAAGCAAATAGAGGTCGCCCATGTAGGTCGTGATGCCTTCGTAAACAAGCCCACTTTTTGCGTAATTTTCGTGTTTAAAAGCATAAGGTAGCATCTCTGCCGGACGAATCGATTTGATATTCCACGCATGGTATAATTCGTGCGAACTGACGCCAAGTAATTCGTTATACAACGAGCCAAACACTTCTGAACTTGGACCTAATGTAATGACGGTTGAGTCGAGGTGTTCGACGCCGTGGTAGGCTTGATAAGGTAAAGATTGAATCAGAAAGGTATAAGAAGCCACCGGGAATTCGCCAAAATCTTCAATTTGACGCTTTGTAAAGGCTTCAAAATCACGCAAAACACGCTCCCACGGGATAAATGCTTGCTCATTGAAGCAAATGTGAAATTCAGTGGCACCAACCGTATAGCTGCGTTGCTCGAGCTGGGCACTGCAGATAAACGGCGAATCGGCTAAGCGATCAAAATTTGGAAAATGGGCGGCATTGTTTTCAAACATATGCCCACTTGCAATTTTCCATTTATTAGGTATCTCGAGCTGTAATGAAATTGGATTTTCGGCTTCCTGATCAAGCCACATAAAGCAATTGACCGGATTGACATACAATTGACGCTCGTCGAGGTAGCTTGAGCCTGCATTGAGTTCGGCAGCGTAATAGGCATATTCTACACGAATGTGTTGGCTTGAGCCGCAACGGATATGCCAGGTATCTTTTCCTTTCTTTTCGAAAGCGAGGCGTTCATTTTTTTCATTAAAAACGCGAAATCCTTTGATGTTTTTGGCAAAATTCCCCAGCTCATAGCGACCTGGTCGCCAAGCGGGTAATTGCAATACCAAAACTTCTTCGCTGACTTCGATTTCGAGTTGAAATTGAATGTAGCGTTGCTGCGGATTTGCGCAACTGAGCGTATAGCGTAATGTGCGCATTTTAAGCGTATAATTCGGCTTGTAATTGTGCAATTTTATCGTCGGCAAGGTAATCGTCGTACGGCATCATTTTATCGATGAGTCCGTTTGGCGTCAGTTCAATGATGCGATTGGCAACCGTGCTCACCAACTCGTGGTCATGGGATGTAAACAAGAGGGTGCCTTGAAATTCTTGCATGGCATTGTTAAGCGCCGTAATTGATTCGAGGTCAAGGTGGTTAGTGGGTTCGTCCATGAGGAGTAAATTGGCTTTTGCCAACATCATTTTCGAGAGCATGCAACGCACTTTTTCTCCGCCCGATAATACACTTGCCATTTTCATGGCTTCTTCGCCTGTAAATAACATGCGGCCAAGGAAGGTTCGTAAGTACACTTCTTCGCGTTCTTCGTCCGTTTGAGCGTACTGACGCAACCAATCAATGAGGCTCAGTTTGGCTTCAAAATAGTGGTGGTTGTCGTTCGGAAGGTAGGCCGTGGTTATAGTTGTTCCGAAGGTGAATTCGCCGGTATCGGCTTTTACGTTAGCCGCTAAAATTTCAAAAAATGCGGTGAGTGCAACCGAATCGCGGGAAATAAAAGCGATTTTATCTCCTTTGTTAATTGTCAAATGAATGTCTTTGAACAGGGTTCGTCCATCGACGCTTTTGCTAAGCTTGTCGATGCTTAAAATTTGGTTTCCGGCATCACGGTCCTGATGGAAGGTAATTCCCGGATAGCGTCGAGAAGAAGGTTTGATTTCTTCGAGGTCGAGGTTATCGAGCATTTTACGGCGGCTGGTTGCTTGTTTGGATTTCGCCGCATTGGCCGAAAAGCGCGAGATAAACTCCATGAGTTCTTTCTTCTTTTCTTCGGCTTTTTTGTTTTTATCGGCGCGTTGGCGTGCCGCTAATTGCGAGGAGTGGTACCAGAAGCTATAGTTTCCGGTAAACAGATTGATTTTACTGAAGTCGATATCGCAAATGTGGGTACAAACGGTATCGAGGAAGTGACGGTCATGCGAAACGACGATGACTGTATTTCGAAAATCGAGCAAGAAATCTTCGAGCCATGAAATTGTTTTTAAATCGAGGTCATTGGTAGGCTCATCGAGAATCAAGACATCGGGATTTCCGAATAAGGCTTGAGCGAGCAAAACACGGACCTTGAGGTCATTGGAAAGGTCTTCCATGAGTAAGTAATGTTTCGACTCGTCGATGCCAAGATTGCTCAAAAGGGTAGCGGCATCGGTTTCGGCATTCCAGCCTTCGAGGTCGGCAAATTCGCCCTCGAGTTCGGCCGTTTTCATGCCATCTTCTTCGCTAAAATCTTCTTTGGCATACAAAGCATCTTTCTCGACCATGATTTCATAAAGGCGTTTGTGCCCCATAATGACTGTTTGAAGGACTTGAATTTGGTCAAATTCAAAGTGGTTCTGTTTCAAAACCGCCATGCGTTTGCCAGGCTCAAGTTCGACACGGCCAGTTGTCGGGTCTTGATCACCGGTCAAGATCTTTAAAAAAGTCGACTTTCCTGCTCCGTTGGCGCCAATTACACCATAGCAGTTGCCATTGACAAATTTTACATTGACTTCGTCAAATAAGACGCGTTTACCAAATTGGAGTGAGAGATTGGATACCGATAACATGCTGATAAATTTTGCGCAAAGATAGGCAAAAGAAATCAGCTATTCGAACAGGTGTAAATGTAAGCTGGCGGAACATTCAGTGCGGTGTAATCAAGGCTGACGTGTTTAAAATGCTGCGCATATAAACTTTTTAAGCCACGTGAGTACTGAAACTGAATGTAAAGCCCTTTCATGCTTAATTGTGTCTTGGCTTCTGTTAGAATGGCGTTGCGCAGTTCTTGCGGAAAATTTGTAAGCGGCAACGAAGACAAAATGTAATCGGCCTTGCCAAGTTGAAGTTGTTTTAAAATGTTTCCGAGATCGGAGGCTGAGCCATGTATCAGGTGGAGGCGAGGGTCGTGAAATTGGCGTTTTAATCGTTGGTAAAACGCGTCGTTGAGTTCGATCACAACCAATTGGCACTTAGGACCCATTTGAGAAAGCAAGGCCTTTGTAAAGACACCGGTTCCTGGGCCAAACTCTACAATAACAGCGGCACTATCAAATTGAATGGGTCTTAACATTTTTTTGCTCAGAAATCGGGAGCTCGGCAATATTGAACCGACCATTTTATTGGCTTTAAAAAACTCGCGAAGAAAAGAGCGTTTTGACATTAGGCTGGCAATTGAAGACAGGCTTGATGTCCGTTAATAATACCAAGTACTTTACCTGTAAGTTTGCTGTTGGCAAAAGGACTGAAGCGGGTTTGAGCTGTCTCGGAGACTACTTGAAAGTCCAGGCTTGGGTCAAAGATACTAAGATCGGCAGCTTCACCTTCTTCGATGCGTGGAATGGGTAGTCCTGCCACGCGTCGCGGACCTGTTGTAAGTGCGTTTAAAAAGAAAGACAGTGCTTCAGGTTGTTGGGTATTGAGCGCTGCAAAAACGGTTTCTAGTTGCGGTGCGCCGAAACTTGCTAAGTCAAATTCCAGTTCTTTTTCTTCGGGATCGGTAGGACGGTGGTCACTGACAATGGCGTCAATGGTGCCATCAAGTACGCCTTTCCAGAGCGCTTTTTGGTCTTGGTTGGTGCGCAATACCGGAAGCACTTTGTGCAGGGTATTGAAATCAAGCATGTCTTTTTCTGTAAAGACCAAATTCATGAGGTGCACATCGGCTGAAATGGAAAGCCCTTTCTTTTTGGCCTTGCGGATCAACTCGACACCTTCTGCGGTGCTAATTCCGCTAAGGTGCAAGCGCCCATTGGTATATTCGGCCAAGCGAATATTGCGTTCGAGCGCGATCAGTTCTGAAATGTGTGGGTCTGCTTTGAGGCCAGTTTTGGTAGAGGCTTCGCCTTCGTTAACCATGGCTTTGGAAGCCAACGAATGCTCGCGTGAAAACACACTGACACAGCCCCCGAAATTTTGGGTATATAACAGTGCACGTTGTAAAATGCCTGCCGAAACAGCGTGTGTGTCGTCTGAGAACAGACGCACACCATGTTGATAAAGGTCGTAAAGTTCGGCAAGTTCTTCGCCGGCACCATGTTGGGTAAGTGCCCCAATGACGTGTAAACTAGTGCTGTGCTGTGCGGCCTTACTTAGGAGGTAAGCAACTTGTGCTTTGTTATCGGTAACGGGTTGGTTCATTGCTTGTGCAAAAACCTGTGTGTAGCCACCAGCGCTTGCGGCATCGAGCCCAGACTGTATGGTTTCTTTGTGTTCGTGTCCGGGATCGCAAAAATCGGCTTTAAGATCGACCCAGCCGGTCGAGACACATAAGTTTTTTGACGTGATGGTAAGTGCTTCCGGATCTAATTTTTTAGAAATCCGAACGAGCTGCCCATTTTCGATCAGCACATGGAGTGTTTGCCCATCGTGCTTGGAGTTTGGGTCGTAAATACGTGCGTTTTTAAGCTGAATTTTCATTTCCACCAGTTTAGCAAAGCAAGTTCAAAGCCGATCATGAGTAATGCTAAAACCAAAAACAAACGCCAGTATTCGGTGGGTTTGTCGATTTGAACATGTGTCAGGCTTTGGCCTTCTTTGACGGAGTTAAAGGTACAATTTTTTAAGCCTTGTGCTGCAAAAGCGGCCTCCAATTCTTGGCTTGTCAAGGCTTGTAAATCCGATTCTTGCCGTGTGTAATTGACGGCTAATAAACCTAAAGAGTCTTCGTTTTCAAGGACATACGTCCCTGCTTTTAAGGCTTCTACGGCTTCCATTCCGGCAATCGAAAGGCGTGTTTGCCCATCGATTGTTTTGTGTTGAGGAATAAACGAAGCCGAACCATTGGAAAGTCGAATCGGGCCTTCGTTTTGGTGTTGCATCCGCATCGGGATGGCTGCATCTTTTCCGATCTGCGCATACAGCGGAAAAGCTTGGGTCGCAAATTCGCCACAGCGCAGTAAAATAGTCGGGAATAAGGAGGTTCCGACCAATTGCCCGAAGCTTTCTTGCAGGGCAGTGCTTAACAGGAAGGTATGTTGATCCGCACGCAAAAATAATGGAGCTCCGTTTCTAAATTCAATCAGCGGAATGCTATTGCTCGATTGGGCTGCCTGAACGCGGTATGCTTTTTTAACGCTGGCAACTTGTAGATTCGCATTTTCTTTTTCGAATACGCCGTTGAAAAAAGGGTCGGTGTAGTGGATTTTTGAAATGCGAAGGCCGTCCGTATAACTTGCAGCAAGTGCTGGTAAGTGCAGTTCCTTACACAACGATTGGTAATCGGTTGTTTCAATGGTTGGTCCAGGAATCAGTAAAACGGTGGCGCCATTCGAATGAACGCGTTGTAAATCGGCACGTAAACCCGATGGAATTTCATTAAGCCCATTACAAACAATTAGGGCGGCTTCTTCGAGCATTTTGTAAGTAATGCTATTTTCAGAGACTTCTTGAACTTGGTAAAAAGGTTCGACGGCAAATACGCGTGCTACCCGAGTACTGGCATCGGGGCCATTGATGACGCAAACTTTTGCACTTGAAGGCGTTTGGTAGGCAAAGAAAAATTCGTCGTCCCAGTAGAGTTGACGGTCAGAAATGCGAGCGCTACCCTTAATGTATCCGTGTTTTTTTTCGGTATATGGAAAGCTGGTTTCTTGGTGTTGGCCAACAGCGAGGTCTAAGAAACTGCTGCGTTGTTGCTTGCCAATTGTGACATTGAGTTCGAGGTTTCGGACAGCTTCTTGGCCACTGTTGCACACACGCACATGCAGTTGGCTGAGCTCATTGAATTTGTGAACCGGGCTGTCGAACCATACCGAATCAATGTAACAATTACTTTGGTGCTGTGCCTGCAACTGAAAAATCGAATAATAATGTTGGGAGTCGGGCTGTGCATTTTGAAGCGAAGCACTTGATTTTTGAAAATCAGAAATCAGGACAGATTGTACCGAGCTAATGCGTTGATGGGTCTTGCTTTCACGCGCCAAAAAATCTTGTTGCCATGCAATAATTTCGCCGGTCTGACGCTGGATCGGGCAAGATTCAATGCGGTCAATGTATTGCTGAGCTTCGGCACGCGTCATGAGCCGGGCTTCGACGCCGTCAAGTTTGTTGGTGTGGATTAAAATACGCGTTTCAAGTGGCGTTTGTTGCAACATGCGTTTGGCCAATTCGCGGGCTTCAGACAAGAGTTCGCCTTCAGCGCCAATTGCGTTCATTGAAAACGAATTGTCGATGTAGATGGCCAGTACCGGTTTGCCGCCTTTGTCTTGTTTTTGTAGCGGAAGATAGGGCATGCAAAAACACAGAATCAGAAACAATAGCGCCAATAAGCGGGCAGCTAAAACAAGCAGGTGTTTGATTTTTCGGACACTTTTATTTTCTTGTTCCATGAACTGAATGAACTTCAAGGATGGAAAGAACAAGATTTTTTGACGTCGGAAATGAAAGAGGTGAATGAGGATAGGAATCAGAAGCAAGCCAAGCAACCATAAGCGTTCTGGGTGTACAAATTCCATACTTCAAAACTACGAAATTATTCCGAGACCTTCGCTTCTTTGCAAAGCTGAGTTGCAATCAGACGAGCTTGTTTGCGAATTTCAGGGATGGCGGTGCTTTCCCAACGCTCGCCTCGGCATAAATTTCCGAGGGCAAAAATGCGCGTTTGGTAAGGGCATTGGCATTCGTAAGTCGCCGGATACAAGCGCAATCCTTGCTGAAGGGCATCGACCGAAATGGCCTGTAACTGCAGAAGTGAATCGAGGCTTGGGTTGTTCTGTAAACTCGGATTAAGCTGTGGCCCAGTACAATTGACAAGCAACGCAGCGTTTAACAGCTGAACGTTTCCGGATGAACGAAAGCGAAGCTGTAAGGCATTGGTCTGTGGATGGATCGAAAGCAATTCGCCGGCACAAACCTGAAGAGTCCCTGCCTTTATTTCATCGGCAATGAATTGCGCTTGTGCGGGTGGTAAGCGATGTCTGATACTGCCCCAAGCATGACGCAGTCGATTAAAAAAACGTGCTTTCTCGGCATCGGACCAAGCCGAATAAACGGATTCAAGTTCAGGGCGCAAGGCTTGCACAGCAGCTTGAAGGTGAAGTGGCTTTGTTTTTCGAAGCTGATTAAAAAAAGAAAGCAAAGCGTGCAGGCTTTTGTTGTTGGGAACTTCGGTCGGTTGGAACTGGTTTTCATGTGCCATAATACCGTAGCCATGACGCGATAACGAAACGATTTTCCCTTGAAATCCTTTCGAACGCCACAAAATGACTTGGTCTACCATGCTCAGGCCATTGCCTAACAAAAAGAGGCAGTCATCGTTTTTTAAGAGAAGCGTTGTCGGGCTCCAAGGGTTACTCAGTATGCGTGGGTCAGCGCTCGTTACAGTGCCATTTGGAAAGGCAGGTGCTGCATTTCCGGTCGCCAGTATGAGCTGATCAATAGGCCATTTTCCAGATTTGCCGATTGCCAAAAGTTGTTGTTCTTGAAGCTCAAAGGTGGGGCGCTCTTGCACATAAGTGTAAGAAATACCGGAACCTTGGAGTTCCTCTAACAGCCGCTCTTTTTGAGCGCGTAAATAGTTTCCGTAAAGTGCGCGTGGCACAAATACCTGTGAAGTTTGTTGGGGATGCTGCTCAATCAACCAATTACTAAAATCGCTTGGATGCTGAAGCCCAAGTTGGTGTTGAGCCACATTTAACAACAACGCTGGATTTGTTTGGGAATAGGCCGGCCCCACGCACGTAGTATCGGTGCCAAAATGCAGCACCTGACCTTTGTATGCGTGGTCTAGAAGTGCTTGCAGTACAAACAAACTAGCAGCGCCGTTGCCGATAATTCCGATCATGGGTAGAAACAAAAACTGCCCGACATGCGGGCAGTTAATTACAGTCTAAAAACAAGAATTATTGTTTTAATGCTTCAAGGCGTTTTTTGTAGGTTTGCGCCTTGTCAACATTGCCTAATTTCATGTTGGTTTTATACAAAATATCCAAAATAGCTTTGTCATTTTGATTGAGTTCAGCATATTTTTCGAGTGGAACCAAGGCTTGCTTGAAAAATTCGTCGCCTTCTTTTTCAAGTTGCGCCGCTTTTGGGTCTTTGTAGTCAAGGGCATTAGCAGCTGTTTTTTTCTCGACTCCAAGATTGTACAAGTGGGCACCTAATTGGTAAAGTGCTTCGTTGTAATTGGGGTCAATTTCAAGGGCTTTTTGCAAGGCTTTTGTTGCTTTTTCGTTCTCTTTTTTGTCCATGTAGCTGGTGCCGAGTACGTAGTAAAGCTGCTTGTTGTTAGGGTCAATTGCCAAAGCTTTGTTGATGTAGCTTTCAGTGGCGGCAGCATCTCCTTTTTGCAAATTGATATTGACTGCACTAATCAGCAAGTCTATGTTTTTTGGCATCGCTTGAATGGCTGTTTGTATCAGGGTGTTGGCTTCGTCGTATTTCTTGGCAGCCAAGTAATCTTCGACAGCATAATTGCACGCTAATGAAGTGTTTACTTCGGCGTCTTTGAATTCTTCACCAATATAAGATTTGATTTCATAGGCCATCATAAACCAAATTGCAGCTTCACTGTATTTTTTATCATTATAAGCGTTGATTCCTTGGCTAAAGCTAAGTTCGGCACGCATATTAATAAAACTTTCTGCATCTGAACGGTACAATTTTTTAGGATCGTCCATGACCTTCTTAAAGCTTGCAACCGAAATGGCTTTGTTCGCCTTTATTTCTTCTGGGTTAGGGCCTTGTTCAACCTTTACAGTTGTTGAACCAGAAGTTGTTGTTCCGTTGCTATTAACATCATATTTTATATTCGTTACAGAATTACTTGCTTTAGCATCAAGAAGTGCAACTTCATTTAAAGCGTAATAAATCTCGGCACGGTACAAGTGCATTTTGAGGTCTTCGGCAGTTTCTGCATTGACAGCGGCTAAATCGATAAAGCTTTTCGCTTCAGATACGGTTTTTTTAGCAGCGCTTAAATCACTGGTTGGATTGTATTTGCGCATCAGTAAGATGGCGTCTGTTACGTTTTTCTTTTGGGCAAAACTGCTGCCAGCAATGACCAATCCGAGACTTAAAATGAGGAATTGCTTTTTCATAAGGTGTGTAATTTTATTCGGTTTCGGAAGCGTTATTTTCAATATTCGTGCCAGCTTCGTTGTCGTTAAGATTCATGTCTTCGCCAGCTTCCATAGATTCTTCGTCTTCATCTTCTGAGCGTGGAACACGGGCAATGGCAGCAATCTCTGAATTTCCTTTCAGGTTAATGAGTTTGACGCCTTGTGCTGCGCGGCCCATTGTGCGAATGGTGTCGATGTGCATGCGAATCGTGACGCCTGATTTGGTGATAATCATGAGGTCGTCTTCGTCAAAGACATTTTGAATGGAAAGTAATTTACCCGTCTTGTCGGTGATGTTGAGTGTCTTGACGCCTTTTCCACCACGGTTAGTGATGCGGTAAACCGGTTCTTTATCTTCAGGATCGTTGAGGAAAGTGCGTTTGCCAAATCCTTTTTCTGAAACGACTAAAATTGTGGAGAAAACATCCTCGACGCAAATCATGCCAATGACGACATCTTGTGGTGTTGTAAGCGTGACACCACGCACCCCTGAGGCGTTTCGGCCCATTGGGCGAACCGTTGCTTCATTAAAGCGAATGGCGCGGCCTTCTGATGTCGCTAAAACGATTTCGTTCGTGCCGTTGGTCAGTTTGGCTTCGAGTAGTTCGTCGTTGTCGCGGATGGTAATGGCATTGATACCGTTACTTCTTGGGCGCGAATACGCTTCTAATGAAGTTTTCTTAATGACCCCTTGTTTGGTACACATCACAATGAAGTTGTTGTCTACGTATTCTTTGTCGGTGAGGTCAAGAACTTTGACATACGCCTTGACTTTGTCGTCTTGGGGAATGTTAATGAGGTTCTGGATGGCTCTTCCTTTAGAGGTTTTGTTGCCTTCCGGAATTTCGTACACACGCATCCAAAAACAACGTCCTTTTTCAGTAAAGATGAGCAAGTAGTTGTGGTTGGTTGCGACAAATAAATGCTCAAGGAAATCTTGGTCACGGGTGGCTGAACCTTTCGAGCCCATGCCTCCGCGATTTTGAACTTTGTATTCGGCTAGGTTTGTGCGCTTGATGTAGCCCGCATGTGAAATCGTAACGACCACTTCTTCGTCGGCGATGAGGTCTTCCATGCGCATTTCACTCGCTGAATATTCGATGCTCGAACGACGGTCGTCGCCGTACTTAGCGCGCACCTCGATGAGTTCGTCTTTGATGATTTGCATGCGTCGCTCTTCTTTGTCAAGAATGTCTTTGAGGTCAGCGATGAGTTTCATGAGCTCGTCGTACTCGGCGCGTAGTTTGTCTTGTTCAAGGCCTGTCAATTGACGCAAGCGCATGTCGACAATGGCACGCGTTTGAATTTCAGATAAGCCAAAACGTTTCGATAAGCGGTCGCGCGCGTCGTCTGGGCTGGCCGATGATTTAATGATTTCAATGACTTCGTCGATGTTGTCAGAGGCAATGATGAGCCCCTCTAGGATGTGCGCGCGTTCTTCCGCTTTGCGCAAATCGTAGCGGGTGCGTCGGATCA
Source organism: Bacteroidota bacterium (assembly GCA_039800565.1). Lineage (GTDB taxonomy): Bacteria > Bacteroidota > Bacteroidia > Flavobacteriales_D > Crocinitomicaceae > UBA952. The sequence continues at coordinate 18,312 of JBDLQL010000010.1, forward strand.
CGACTTCATGACGGAACTCGACAAATTGCTCAATCATGTCTTTGAGGTTGAGCAAACGCGGGCGTCCTTCGACCAAACAAATGTTATTGACAGAGAAGGAAGTTTGTAGCTGTGTAAACTTATAAAGTTTGTTTAAGACGACATTGGCAATGGCATCGCGTTTGATTTCGAAAACCACACGCATTCCGTTGCGGTCCGATTCGTCGCGGAGGTCAGAAATTCCTTCAATCTTTTTATCGTTGATGAGCTCAGCGATTTTTTTAATCATTTCGGCCTTATTGACCTGGTAAGGAATTTCGGTCACGATGATTTGCTCGCGTCCGTTTTCTTCTTCGATTTCAGCTTTACCACGAATGACAATACGGCCACGTCCGGTTAAAAAGGCATCACGAACACCTTCATAACCATAGATAATACCACCAGTCGGGAAGTCAGGGGCTTTTACATAAGTTAAAAGCGATTCGATTTCGATGTCGCGGTTATCGATGTAAGCAATGATGCCGTCGATGACTTCTGATAAATTGTGTGGGGCCATGTTGGTGGCCATACCCACGGCAATACCAGCGGCGCCATTGACAAGCAGGTTAGGGATTTTCGTTGGAAGCACACTCGGTTCTTGCAACGAGTCGTCGAAGTTTGGATTGAAGTCGACGGTTTCTTTTTCAAGGTCGTCGAGCATTTCTTCGGCAATTTTGCGCAAACGTGCTTCGGTATAACGCATGGCTGCAGGGCTGTCGCCATCGACCGAGCCAAAGTTACCTTGACCGTCTACCAAGGGGTAGCGCAAAGACCAACTTTGAGCCATCCGCACCATCGTGTCATAGACAGAGCTGTCGCCGTGTGGGTGGTACTTACCAAGTACTTCACCGACAATACGCGCAGACTTCTTGTAAGGTCTGTTGGAGAAGACTCCGAGGTCTTGCATCCCATATAATACACGGCGGTGAACAGGTTTGAACCCATCACGAACGTCGGGTAATGCACGCGAAACAATGACAGACATCGAATAATCGATGTATGCAGATTTCATTTCGTCTTCAATATTGATCTGAATAATCTTTTCGCCTTCAGCCATCTTTTAAGAATTATCTATTAAGTGTCGTTAATTTAAGTGTTCAAAATTAATAAAATGCCAACCCGAAGCCCGTCAAGGCCTTAAATTTTACTAACAAAATGCAGGTATAAATTGTGAATAAAAGCGAAGCGTCGGACAAGATAAAACTTATATTTGTACATCTAGAATCTCTCAATGGAAGCAAAATTCTCTCCACGTGTCAAAGACATGATCAGTTACAGCCGTGACGAAGCCGTTCGGCTTTCGAACGAGTTTGTTGGGGCCGAGCATTTGTTATTAGGGCTTATTCGTCTCAACGAAGGGACAGCAATCGCTATACTCCAAGAGTTCCAGCTCGATCTTCCTCAACTCAAAACCGAGTTAGAGCAAATTTTAAGTAAAACGGCTGTTCGCCAACTGAGTAATTTAAATATACCATTACTCAAGCAAGCCGAAAACATGATCAAGCAATCTTATCTTGAAGCAAAAGAATTTAAATGTTCCATTATAGGTACCGAGCATTTACTCCTTACCATTTTACGGTATGAAGACAGCGTAGCCTGTCAAGTGTTAAATAAATACGGCGTGATGTACGAAAACGCCCGCGATGAATACGAGCTTATGTTAGAAGAAAAGAAACAACCGCGTGCAGAATTTCCGAGCAGCGGACACGAAGAAGACGAAAATTTAGGAGGCGCACAGCGCAAACCTTCCGACCCGAAATCCAAAACCCCGGTGCTCGACAACTTTGGACGTGACCTCACCAAAATGGCCGAATTGGGCCGTCTAGACCCCATTGTTGGTCGCGAAAAAGAAATCGAGCGCGTGTCTCAGATTTTATCGCGTCGCAAAAAAAACAATCCCATATTAATTGGTGAACCAGGTGTGGGAAAAAGCGCCATTGCAGAAGGTTTGGCCTTGCGCATCGTGCAGCGCAAAGTATCGCGCATTCTATTTAACAAACGCATTGTTTCGCTCGATTTAGCTTCACTCGTTGCCGGTACCAAATACCGTGGCCAATTTGAAGAGCGCATGAAGGCGGTCATGCAAGAAATTGAAAAGAATCCAGACATCATCTTATTTATCGATGAAATCCATACTATTATTGGTGCGGGTGGGGCAAGTGGTTCGCTCGATGCATCGAATATGTTCAAACCAGCCTTGGCACGTGGCGAAATGCAAGCTATTGGTGCCACTACTCTTGACGAATACCGCCAATACATCGAAAAAGATGGCGCATTAGAGCGTCGTTTTCAGAAGGTTATCATTGAGCCGACAAGCATCGACGAAACGATTCAGATCCTGAACAACATTAAAGAGCGTTACGAAGAACATCATGGCGTTCGCTATACAGACGACGCCATCGCAGCATGCGTGAAATTGACCGAACGCTACATCACAGACCGTCATTTACCAGACAAAGCCATCGATGCCCTCGACGAAGTGGGTTCACGCGTGCACATTACCAATATTCATGTGCCAAAAGAAATCACTGACATCGAAGCGCAAATCGAAACACTAAAAGGCGAAAAAGCCGAAGTGATTCGGAGTCAACAATACGAAAAAGCAGCCGAATTGCGCGACACCGAACGCAAGTTGCAAGAGCAATTAGAAACGGCTAAAACCAAATGGGAAGAAGAATCCAAAAACAACCGTGTCACCGTCACCGAAGAAAACGTAGCCGAAGTGGTTTCCATGATGAGTGGCGTGCCGGTTACCAAAATTTCAGAATCCGAATTGGGCAAATTGGTTAAGATGGCCGAAACCATTCGTGGTAAAGTCATTGGACAAGACGAAGCGGTCGAAAAAGTGGTCAAAGCAATCCAACGCAACCGCGCCGGCTTAAAAGACCCCAACAAACCCATCGGTTCGTTCTTCTTTTTAGGTCCAACAGGTGTGGGTAAAACACAGTTGGCCAAAATATTAGCCAAAAATCTATTCGATTCTGAAGATGCACTCATTCGCATTGACATGTCCGAATACATGGAGAAATTCTCGATTTCGCGCTTAGTAGGGGCACCTCCAGGATACGTTGGCTACGAAGAAGGTGGGCAACTTACCGAAAAGGTGCGTCGCAAACCCTATTCGATTGTCTTACTCGACGAAATCGAAAAAGCGCACCCCGATGTGTTTAATTTGTTATTGCAAGTCCTTGACGACGGCCACATGACCGATGGTTTGGGCCGTAAAATCGACTTCAAAAACACGATCCTCATCATGACCTCAAATATTGGCGCGCGTCAGTTAGCTGATTTTGGCGCAGGTGTAGGTTTTGGAACGCGTGCTCAACAAGATGCACAAGAACAAAATGCACTTGGCGTGGTTCAAAATGCCTTGCGTAAGGCCTTTTCACCAGAGTTCTTGAACCGTGTCGATGACATGATTATGTTCAAAAATTTGAAGCGCGAAGACATCCACAAAATCATCGACATCGAACTCGAAAAACTGATTGCGCGTATTGGCAATTTAGGGTACAATGTGCTCAGTACCGAAGCTGCCAAAGATTTTATTGTCGACAAAGGCTACGATGAAAAATTCGGTGCACGTCCGTTGAAGCGAGCCATTCAAAAGTACATTGAAGATCCGCTCGCCGAAGAAATCATCAATTCAAATTTACAAGAAGGCGATACCATCGAACTCGATTTCGAAACGGGCAAAGACGAACTGACGCTGCATATCCGCAAACCCAAAGCAAGCAAGAAAAAGACGACTGAAAGTAACGAAGACGAATAAGTCGAAATGCATTCCGAAAATGAAATTGAAGCGCTTGTATTGGCGAAAGCCAAACAAGCGCATTTCACCGAATTTCATCGCTTTTTTCTTGAGCATCCGACCGAAATAGCAGCGCTTGTAAGCTTGGCCTTGTCGTTCAAAAAGCATCCGGTCCCGGCGTATTCGGCTTGGTTATTGGTGCATATTTCAAAGGCGAAGCCTGCACTGCTGTTGCCTTTTCAAAAACAGTTCGAACAAGCACTCTTGACTACAACCAACCACAGTATTCAACGCAGTTTGTTGGCCTTATTGTTAGAACTTCCGTTTTGTGATGAAGCGCATGAAGGACCTCTTCTGGATGTTTTGTTTGAGATTTTTAAGACTTACGAATTCAAGGTGGTCAATCGGGTGTTGGCACTTTATTTATTGAAGCGTTTTGTGCAAAAATACCCCGAACTTGATCCCGAAATCAGGGCACAAATTGAACTGATTCAAGCCAATGGCCTGCAGCCTGCCATGAAAGTGGCGATCCGTAACTACCTGAATTAATGCTTCACCACGACTTCGTCGTAAGGCACGCGTTCGCGTGCGCCCCAAATACCAGCTTCAGTTCCTTTTCCGACCACAACGACCATATTGATCTCGGCGCGTCGTGGCAGGTTTAGAAAGCGCTTAAGGCGTTTCTCGTCAAAGCCCTCGAGCGGGCAGGTATGAAAACCTTCGGCTGCCACCGATAACATAAAGGTTTGGGCGGCAAGGGCACACGACTTGTGCGTGACCACACGCACGGCAGAAGCACCCCCGGTTCGGTAAAAGGGCTTAAATAAGCCGCCAAAAAAGCTGACACACAAACGCAGTGCAGCTAAAATACGCAAGGGATCTGCGGCGTAGAGTAGGGGCATGACTTTTCCGTAGTATTGTTGCATCATTTTTTGAGCCTTTGTGGGTTCGCCGTTTTGTTCGCGCGCTACGTTATCGAGGTGCCAACGCACACGACTGCGCCATTTGTCGGGGCGCGTTACAAAAACGACCATTTGTTTGGCCGTTCGGGCGGCGACTTGGTTTAAGCACAATGGGGCCATTGTTTCGAGTGCTTTTGGATCGGCAATCCAATGAAATTCCCAGAGTTGCATGTTGCTCGAGTTCGGCGATAAAATAGCGCGCTTTAAACTGCGTTCGATCACTTCTTGCGGCACTTCAATTTCGGGGTCAAACTTCCGATTGCTCCGACGGTATTGGACGATTTCTTCGAATTGTTCGTGTAAACTCATGGCTTAATTTTGTTTTAAAGCAGTAACGGTAAATCCTTGGGCCCGCAACAAGGCAACAACGCCTTCAGGACCTGCCAAATGGCCCGCACCGACGGCAAAAAATGTGGCTTCTTTTTTGGCTTGTTCAGCGATTAACGGGATCCAGTTTTGATTGCGTTCGTTCAGAAATATGCGGTTAAAATCGGGGTAGGACGCACTTTCGGCAGTAATCGCTGCGTAGAGGCCAGCGAGGTCTTCGTGTAAGTACAATTGGAGCAATTCGTCATAGGCTTTTTGTCCTGCGGCGTAGTCGTTTTGAAGCATGCTCACTTGCGTTTCCATAGACATCGAATTGAAGATATTGAGCTGCTCTTGAATGCTTTCTAGGCCACCCGTTTTTTTGTTTTGCTTGTGGGCAAGTTTGTTAAATTCTTGCTCAAACGAGGCCATTTTGTGCAGGCTCTCTTTGACGAGTAAACTAGAAAAGAAGAGTGGTTTTAAGTGGATCGATCGTTCAAATTTCGAGGTGTTCCACTCCAAAGTGTCGAGGCAATAGCGTTTGAGCTTGGTAAAATCGCTGGGCGTCATGACACTTTCTAGGGTTTGCCCATTTTCAAAAATGGCTTGTTGGGCCAAGGCCATTTGCTGCGAAACGCTCATATCGATGTCAACTTCCATTGTGAGGGCGCTGCAGCTGCGAAAGGCACGCTGCACGGCTGTTCCGAGTTTAAATTCAGCTTTAGGAAGCATGTGAATGGTGCCAAAGAGGTAAGAGTCTTGCGTAAGACCATTGCCGCTGATGCGGTAAAAAACTTGTGCTTGGCCTGTTAGTGCGCCGAACAATATGCAAAAAATCAGCAACTTTTTCATGACGTAAAAATACCGAATCTTAGCGGAAAAGGAGAGCTAACTGCATTTTTGACACAATTTTAAAGCGATATGCTGACAGCATGACGTATTTTGTGCTTTGGTCTTATCTTTGAAGTGCGCAAGCAACAATTTAGAAAGATATGTCAACCGAAAACGAATTGCCACAAGAAGAACTTAACGACCAACTTCAAGAGGAGCAGCAAGCAGAAGCAAGCGAAACCGTTGAGTCAACCGCAAGTCAAGATGACGAATACAAAGACAAATTTGTCCGCTTGTATGCTGAATTTGACAATTACCGCAAGCGTACGAATCAAGAAAAAGTAGAGCTAATCGCTTCAGCGAATGCGTCTTTATTGCGTGATTTGCTGGCTACCCTCGACGATTTTGACCGCGCTATTGCCAACAATGAGGCAGTCGAAGATGCCGCCGTGTTAAAAGAAGGCTTTCAGCTCATTTATACAAAATTCAAGCACACCCTGCTTCAGAAAGGGCTCAAGGAAATGGAAGCCAAAGGAACTACTTTTGACAGTGACATGCATGAAGCTATTGCCAATATTCCGGCGCCAGAAGAGGCCCTCAAAGGAAAAGTCATTGACGACGTAGAAAAAGGATATTATTTGCATGACAAAGTGCTTCGCTTTGCGAAGGTCGTTGTCGGACAGTAAGAAGTTTATGAGCGAAAAAAGAGATTATTACGAAGTACTGGGCATTTCTAAAAGTGCCGATGAAGCCGAAATCAAAAAGGCTTATCGCAAGCTTGCCCTGAAGTACCACCCCGATAAAAACCCCGACGACGCTTCAGCTGAAGAAAAATTCAAAGAGGCAGCCGAGGCCTATGAAGTCTTAAGCAATGCCGAGAAGCGTGCCCAATACGACCGTTTTGGACATGCCGGAATGGGCGGAGCAGGTGGTTTCGGAGGCGGCATGAACATGGACGACATCTTCTCTCAGTTTGGCGATATTTTTGGTGGCGCTTTTGGAGGGAGTTTTGGCGGAAGCCGTGGCGGCTCGCAGGCGGCTCGTGGCACCAACTTGCGTGTCAAAATGAAGCTTAGTCTTGAAGAAGTGGCGCACGGTGTCAAGAAAAAAATCAAGGTAAACAAATTGGTGCAAGCCGACGGCGTGACCTACAAATCATGCCCGACTTGTAACGGAACTGGACGCATTACCCGCGTGGCGCAAACCTTTTTAGGAGCCATGCAAACCCAACAAGCGTGTCATGTGTGTCATGGTGCCGGAAAGTCGATTGACCAAAAGCCAGCCGATGCCGATGCACAAGGCCTCAAACGCCAAGAAGAAGTCATTGAAATTGACATTCCGGCAGGTGTTGAAGAAGGCATGCAACTGAGTGTGCGCGGTAAAGGAAATGCCGGGCCTTTTAATGGCGCTCCTGGTGACCTCATTGTGGTCATTGAAGAAGCCGAGCACGAACACTTGCGTCGCGAATCAGAGCACTTGCATTTTGATGCTTATGTCAATTTTGTCGACGCTGTATTAGGCGAATCAATCGAAGTGCCAACAATTGGCGGAAAAGTCAAAATAAAAATGGATGCCGGTACCCAAAGTGGAAAAGTCTTGCGCCTGCGTGGAAAAGGCTTGCCGAGTGTTCAGGGTTATGGTACTGGTGATCAGTTTGTTCACATTCATGTGTACACCCCAACATCTGTCAGCAAAGAAGAACGCGAATTGCTTGAAAAACTCAAAAGCAGCCCTAATTTTGACCCGGAAACGGCCCAAAAAGACAAAGGATTTTTCAAGCGCATGCGTGACATGTTCTCGTAATGCGCTTTATTGAATTTGGAAAACTCGGCCTGCGTTCTGTGGGTGCTTATTTTGGTGGTATTTCACTACTTGTTTTCCTTTACTTTTTGGGCACAGGTGCTTTTGTGCTGGCACTCAAGCTTCAATTTTCTGACTTGCCCTTCACCCTCGAAGACCCTAGTTTTTACAACATTTTTGGTCGCAATCGCTTTTTAGCTTGGATGCTGCTGCCCTTTTTATTGATGGCTGTTGGTCTTTGTCTCTATGTTTGGAAAGTCCATGGAAGAAAAATTCGCAGCTTATTTACCGCAGCGCCTTCGTTTCGTTGGTCGCGCTTTTGGTTCATGGTGGCGTTAAGCAGTGGTGTCTTTGCCATCGAATTCGGTGTCAGTTATTTTTCAGGACAACTCGTTTGGAATTTTAATGCAACAGCCTTTTTACGCTTAAGCGTTGTGGCTCTGTTGGGCATTCCGGTTCAAGCCACTTGTGAAGAGCTCATTTTTCGAAGTTATGCGTTGCAAGGCTTGTTTGCCCGAACAGCCAAACTTGGATTCAGCATGGCGCTAAGTGCACTCTTATTTGCAGCAATGCACGTTTCCAATCCAGAAGTGAATCAATTGGGCTATTCGATTCTCGGTTATTATTGGATGGCCGGATTTTTCTTGGCTTTAATAACAGTCCAGTCCGATGGAATCGAGTTGTCGATGGGCTTTCATAGCATCAATAACCTTTTGGCAGCATTGCTCATTACTAGTGAGTGGCAGGCCTTCAAGACCGATGCCCTTTGGACAGATTTAAGCACGCCCAGCAGCCCCTGGCCGACCATTGTTGGTGGTCTGCTCATTTTTACATTGATGTATGTTGTCTTAAAGAAAAAGTTTGGCTGGAAATGGTGGCCAAGCGCTTAGTGCGCTGCATTTTTTGTTAGCTTTAAGCCATGATACGCATTGAGTCACTCAGCAAATCGTTTCAACAGCAGTTGGTCCTTGACGCTGTTAGTATGCACATTCCTGCAGGGCAAATCTTCGGATTGCTCGGCCCTAATGGTGCCGGCAAAACGACGTTAATTCGCATTATCAATCAGATGCTACCTGCCAACGATGGCCAAATTTACCTAAACGGTCAGGCGCTACAAAAAAAGCACCTTTCAGAAATTGGCTACTTGCCCGAAGAACGCGGGCTTTATAAAAACATGCGCGTCGGCGAACAACTACTCTTTTTTGCGCAATTACGTGGCTTTTCTCGCCCCGATGCCCTTCTAAAGGTGCGGTATTGGCTCGATCGTTTTGATATTCGTGACTGGGAACACAAACGCCTGGCGGCCCTTTCAAAAGGAATGGCACAAAAAATCCAATTCATTGCGGCCTTGGTCCACGACCCCAGCATCCTGATCCTCGACGAACCACTTTCTGGTTTTGACCCCGTCAATGTTGACCTCATCATGAACGAAATGAAGGCACTTAAGGCTCAAGGTAAAACAATCATTTTGTCGACGCACAACATGAAAAGTGTTGACGAAATCTGTGACCGTGCTGCCTTGTTACATCAAGGTAAAAAAATAGCCGAAGACAGCGTCTGGAATTTGCGCGATGCGCACGATAAAGGGCAAATCATCGTTCGTTTTAAAGGGCATATGTTGGGTTTTGCCAACGCGCTCTGGACCGATTTTGAATTGCTTGAACAACACGAAATCAGTGAAGGTCGTTTTGAATGTGTCTTAGGAATTCGTGGCCAACAGCGTGTCAATGACCTCATGCGCGCCTTACAAGATAAAGTCGAGGTAGAACGCATCGAAAAACGCTTGCCATCGATGCAAGAAGTCTTCATCGATTCAATTTCCGGAAAGGAGGGCAATCATGCGTAATACCTGGATTATCGCCAAACGCGAATTGCAAGAGCGCTTGCGTCAGCGCGGTTTTTGGGCCATGCTTTTGTTGGGCCCCTTGCTCGTTTTACTCCTGTTAGGGCTCTTTTTAAAAGCTGCCGACCAAGGTAAAACCGACATCAATGTCCTGATCGTTGACCCAGGGCAATTGCTCGAACACCGGGTGCTTTCGCAACAAGAAAAGTCGGTGCATTATTACTTCATTGACGACTACCTCGAAATCAATGAGTTCAGAGATGCAAAAGCCTATCAGCAATTTGATGTGATGCTTGAACTCAATGAAAAAGTCCTGAATAACAAAAAAGTATTTGTGTTTTTTCGCGATCAAGCAAGTCTCGATACCCGGATGCAACTCAAGTTTCAGGTCGAACGCCGCATGGAAGAACTCTTGGCGGCCCAGTTCACCAAACTCAGTGTCGAGGCTTTTCGGAGTATAAAGCAAGGCTTTATCTTTGATTTCAGAGATGTGTACGACCCCAAAAATGAAGCAAAAGACGCCCAACTTTGGGCAGGCTTTGCCATTGGCAGTTTTGTGTTTTTATTCATTGGTATTTTCGGAATGGGGATCCTGAGGGCAACAGTCCGCGAAAAAAGCAACCGCATCGTCGAAGTCTTGATTTCGGCCGTCGAACCACAGCAACTGATGCGCGGAAAATTAGTGGGTATTGGCTTGGCAGCCTTGTTGCAATTTAGTGCCTGGATTTTTCTGTTAGTTTGCGGTTTTTGGATCTTCCGAAGTTTTGTGTTCCCTGACTTACTCGATCCTTCCCATTGGCAAGGCATGCAGGCCTTGCATATCAATCCGCTTTCCGATTTAGTATTTGAAGACTTGCCTTACGGCTGGATCTTGCTCCATTTTGTACCGTTTTTCTTAGCGACCTACTTCTTTTATGGAGCTTTGTTTAGTGTCATTGGCGCGCGTTCAACGGCCGAGTCTGATGGGCAGCAATTTGTCATCCCTTTGTTGCTGTTACTCACGTTTAGTGTGGCTTCGGGCATCGTTTACATTTTGTATCCGGCATCCACTTTTTCAGAACTGCTCCGTTACTTGCCATTTAGTTCAGCCATGATTGCCATGATTGACCTCTGCAAAGGGCTCACATTAAGCCAGTATGCGAACCTGCTCTTGAGCTTTGTGGTCTTGATGGCAAGTTCTTTCGTTTTATTGCGTTTGGCGGCGCGTAGTTACCGTAAGCACATTTTAACTTTCTAAGATGCGTCGGGCCCTCATCGATTTGGGTACCAATACCTTTAATTTACTTATTGCCGATGTGGCTGCGCACTATCAGATTGTGCACCAAGAAAAAAATGGCGTGGCGCTTGGTATGGGCGGAATCAATCAGCAACGCATCGCACCCGATGCCATGGAACGTGCGCTTCAGGCCCTGCATCAATTTAAGCAGCGATGCGATGCCTTGCATGTTGAATCAATTCGTGCTATTGGCACCTCTGCACTACGTGATGCCCGCAATCGAGATGCGTTCTGTGCGCTGGCACTTCAACAAACAGGAATTGAGATTGAAGTCATTTCGGGCGACCAAGAAGCTCAATTGATTTATGAAGGTGTGCGCCACACGCATTCCTTCGAACGCGCTTCGCTTATTATGGATATCGGCGGCGGCTCGACTGAATTGATCGCCGTTGAAGATGGGCAGCCCCTTCATTGGAAGTCGTTTGATATTGGCGTTTCGCGAATGGCACAATCTTTTCAAGTTTCGGATCCTCTTTCGGCTACAGACATTACCCAACTAGAAAATTACCTCGAAATGCACTGCTTGAATTTTCTGCAAAGCGTGTCGTGTTCCGATTTTATTGGGGCGTCGGGCAGTTTTGAAACCTTTTTTGAACTCGTACACGAACAAGTGTATGTAGCCAATGGGCAAGCACAAGAAGTAAGCACTTCACATTTTCTGGAAATGCTCGAATACATAATTCGTTCAACACAAGCCGAGCGCGATGCCAACGACTGGATCATTCCGATCCGCAAACGGATGGCGCCTTTTGCCGCTGTTAAAACACGTTGGATGATTCGTCAACTCAAGCCTCAACGCATTTTTGTTTCGCCTTATTCACTCAAAGAAGGGGCTCTTTTAAGTACCAATTCCTTATGAAAAAACAACAACTCTTCATTCTTGTTTGTGCCTTTTTCGGGGCCTCTAATTTGCGTGCCCAACAAGCGCTCGATGTTTTGCACTACCACCTTTCCATCGCTGTTTCAGACACCAGTGACCGCATTGTGGTCCATGAAGAAATCCAATTGAAGGCGCCTGCAAGTACACAGGTAGTTTTAGACCTCGGTGACCCTTCGTTGGACGGAAAAGGCATGCGCGTTACACAGGTCAAGCAACACGGCAAATCGTGTGCCTTTAAGCAACTCAATGAGCACTTGATCATTGACCTTGCGTTTGCAAGCTCTGACACGCTTTCTTTCGAAATTGATTTTTCGGGCATTCCGAAAGACGGACTGATTATCGGGAAAAACAAATACAAGCAACGAACTTTTTTTGCCGATAACTGGCCCAACCGTGCACACCAATGGTATGCGTGTCACGACCACCCGATAGACCGTGCCACCTACACCTATGTGGTGAGTGCCCCCGCGCATTATTCGGTGGTTGCCAATGGGGTGTGTCGTCAAGAAGTAATAGCGGGTAGCTCTAAAATTTGGACTTACGAATGCAAAGTTCCGATTCCGGCAAAAGTGGCTGTTATTGGTGTCGCCGAAATGCGCATCGAAAAACTCGAGCCGTTGGCAGGGCATGTCAATCAGCCCACCATTTATTCGGCGGTCTATTTACCGCATCAAAAAGAGGCACTTGATGCCATGGCATCAGCACCCAAAATCATGGCTTATTTTGATTCCTTGCTTGCACCGTATCCGCTCGAACAACTCTTTAATGTGCAATCGACCACGCGTTATGGCGGCATGGAAAACGCTGGCTGTATTTTCTATGACGAAAAAGCGCTCAAAGGAAAGGGCAGTGCCGACGAATTGATTGCCCATGAAATTGCGCACCAGTGGTTTGGCAATACCGTGACCGAAACCGAATGGAAACACCTTTGGCTGACCGAGGGTTTTGCTACTTATTTTGAAAACTGTTACCTTCAATACGATAAAGGTCAGGAAGCGTTTGTCAATAAACTAAAATTTGAGCGTGCGGTGGTGATTAATTTTTGTCATCAAGCAGCCAAGCCAATGGTAGACGGCAAATCGGAAGTCAATGCACTTCTGAATGCCAATAGTTACCAAAAAGGTGCTTGGGTCTTGCACATGTTGCGCATCGAATTGGGCGATAGTTTATTTTTTGAAGGCATCCGTCAGTACTACGAAACCTATAAACTGGGAAATGCCAGCTCTGAAGATTTTTGGAAAGTAATGGCGAGCACGAGCGGCCGAAATTTGGATGCGTTTTTTAAGCAATGGCTGTATCAAGATGGCCTTCCGCAGTTGCAAACGAGCCTCGTTTCAAGCGAAACGAACACGAAAATTTACCTCGAACAAAAACAAGCGGCCTTGTTTCAATTTCCGTTGCGCATCGAGCTTTTAATTGACGGAAAAACGGTTGGTGAACTGAATGTCAAGATCGATGCGCGCAAAAATCAAGTGCTCATTCCAGCGCAGTTTAATGACCCCAAATTAAGCATTCGGCTCGATCCTAAAACCGAATTGCTGTTTGAAATGGTGAATAATGCTAATTGATAAATAATGGCACTAAAGTTGCTAGAAATCAGGCACATTTAAAACTAACTCTTATGAAAAAAGCATTCCTCTCTGCAGCTGCCCTCGTTGCACTTGCCACTTCCTGCACGGTCGTTCGACCAGGTGAAGCCGCCATGAAACAACGCCTTGGTAAACTCAATGACAAAACCTATACGGGTGGCCCAGTAGGCTATAATCCCTTCACGACTAAAGTCATTAAAATCAATACCCGTACCGTCGAAATTTTCAATGTATTGCCACTTCCTACGAAAGAAGGCTTAAGTGTCAATGCTGAAATCAGTTTGTTGTACCATGTCGACCCGACCAAGGCGCAATACATTTACACCCATTTTGGTCGCAACTACCAAGAAGTGGTGGTCCTGAGCAATTTTAGAGCAACAGCTCGCGAAATCTCGGCCCGCTATTCGGCCAAAGAATTGTATGCCACCGAACGCCTGAAAATCGAAAAAGCCATTTTTGACGAATTGGTCAATCACATTCAAGGACACGGGTTTATTATCGATGCCATCTTGCTAAAAGACATCGATTTACCTCCACAAATGATGCAAGCCATTGAAAACAAAGTAACCGCCGAACAAGCGGCTTTGCAAATGGATTTTGTCATTGAAAAGCAAAAGAAAGAAGCCGAACGCATGCTCATCGAGGCCACTGCGGTCAAGCAAGCCCAAGACATCATTAACTCTTCGTTAACCGACAAGCAGTTGCAGTACAATCAAATTGAGGCACTTAAGAGTTTAACGAATTCACCCAACACAAAGGTGATCATTACAAGCCCAAATGCGGGTTCGGTCTTGCTTAATACAGACAAGAATTAAGGATCAATTTATGAAGCTCATGGCCTCCGTTTTCATAGCGGAGGTCGAGCCAATAAATACCTGCCGGTAGTTCGGTCGGAAAACTGAACTCCTCGTGCTGAGTCTGCATGGTGCCACTCCAACATACTTCACCAAGAGCTGTCCGGATGCACACCTGCGTGCCGGCTTCAGCTACGACTTGAAGGCGCTCATTGGCCGGATTCGGAAAGATACGAGCCTTGTTTTGTTGTTGATCATAAGCCACTCCGGCATCCTGTAAACTGGTATCAACATGGTAATTTAAGACCCGAAAGGTCGTAGGAACATAGCTTGCCGAACGCAAACTTACATTGCTTAGATCGGTTTGGTCGGCATTAAAAGCCAAGTCATTGAGTGTCCCACTATTTAGAAATACATCATTGGCAATCGGTTGGTCGGTAAAGCGCCCAGCCGTTCCAAAATTTAAATCGGCTTGACCGTTACTCAACAAGCGTCTAAAGCCAACTTCTTGTGTGGTAGGTGTCAGTCTGCCATACCAATTAAAAATCAAGCGCTGGTGCGCATCTTCTATGTAGGCAAATTGCCCTGTGTACTCTGTCAAAAGAAGCTGGCCATTGTTGCCAAAATTACTCGCGGGTTGGCCTGCTGCATCGAGTTTGTAGATGTAGGCATGGGTGGTATCGGGTATGCCATTGAGACCAAAAATGGTGTATTGAGCCACATATACAATTTGCTCATCACTAAAAATCAAGGCCGAGCTCGATTCATTGGTAGTAAAATAAATCGAAGGGTCATGGATGGCACTGCGGCCATTGTTGGCATAGCTGTTATCATAACTTCCATTGGCAAGAACACGCAGCGAAAAATAACCGTAATCTTGGTGGTTAAAGGCTCCGGCCATCAAGATTTTCTCGTCGGGCAAGACTTTTATATCGAGGATACTCGAGTTGTAGGTGTTGGGCACAAAACTCGTTTGTGCGATTTCGGCTGATGAGCGTTGAAGGTAACCTGTATTGGCAAAGCTGAGGTCGTAAGTTCCGTTCTGGAGTAACTTTAATGCAAACCAACCATAAATATCAGTTTGTGCCGACGCACAGCCGTAATGGCCATAAGCTGCAGCATAGCCGCCCACATATATGGAGCCGTCTGTCGGTGAAAGCGTCAAACAACGGCTCATGTATTCGTAGCCATTTTGCGGATTGGTGAGTAAAATTCCAACACCATTGAAGCTGCTATCGGGGTTGCCATCGGGCAAAAAGCGCGCAACGGTTATTGAACATTGTGAGTAATCGATGTTGGGGCTGTAAAACAAAAGGGCATCGGCCAGCACGACAATGCGCCCATCGGGCATCACCTCCAGGTCTTTAACTAAAGTCCAAACACCCGATGGCATCGGAATACTGGCCATGCCGTTGATGCCAAAAGAGGGGTCGAGCTCTCCGCTTTGAAGGTATTTCCAGACACACAACTGATCGTTCCAACGGCCTGCAACATACACCGAATTAGCGGCGTCATAAGCAATTTGTTGGCCATTGACCACATTGCCTGGTGCGCCAAGGTACTCATTGCTTCCATTGCCATGAAAAGTAGGATCGATGCTGTATTGTGTGCGTCCTAAAAATGAACAAAATAAAATGCAAAAGGAGAGGAATATTTGGGTCATGAATTTAAAGTTTTGAGACTTGACGCCACCAGCATTTTAGAAGTTGCACCTGCGTGCTTCCTTTTTTAATTCAATCCAAAGCGATCTTCAAATGAAAAACGGTTTTTGCGCTGCAATAAAATCGGGTAGAGGTTAAAGAGCAGATTCCAGGCACATAGGAAGGCGCTTGCCGCAAATAAGTGCTGCTCAAAAAGCGCCCACTGAAGGCCTAAAGTAGGCCAAAACGAAAGCTGGTGCGAGGTTTCGGATTGTTTCGTTTCTTCGATAAATCGTTGGATTTCTTCGGGCTCTTTGTTGCGCAAATACACGCGTTGATTGAGTCGTTTGAAAAAAGAATGGACCAATACATACCTGAAAACGTCGAGGCCCAGCAGCCGAAAATAGGTGGGGGTTTCAAAACGCAACTTGCGGTAATACGCCGCCGGAAACCGAACATACTTAAACGTCTGAAACAGCAAAAAGGCACCTAATATAAAACTCCAGGTGAGGCAAAAGCTAAAGCCAGCTTGGCTCAATGCAGAAGTACTACTCAAGGTGCGTTCGTAAAAAAAATAAGCCAATGCCAAGCTCAGGCCAATCCCGAGTGCCAAAACAAGCCATTTGACTGGAAGTGAGAGCTTTAAAAACATGCCTTAAAAATAAGGTAAAAGTCGTTTGATCCAAGCAAATGCTTTTTTACTATAAGGTGGATACTTGAGTGGCATTTCAAAACGCGGTTTTTTAAAGACCGATTTGTAGTGGCTAAATGTTCGGAAACCAGCTTCGCCATGGTAATTGCCCATGCCCGATTGCCCAACACCTCCAAACGGAAGATTAGGATTTGAAATGTGCATAATGGCATCATTGATGCAGCCACCACCAAACGAAAGTTGTGCCAGCCACTGTTCTTGCTCGTGGCGGTCTTCCGAAAACAAATACGCGGCCAAGGGTTTTTCGTGGACTTGGATGTAGTGCAATGCCGCACTAAAATCGGTATACGGAATAAGGGGTAGGAGGGGCCCAAAGATTTCTTCTTGCATAATGGGGTCTTCAAAAGTAACATCTTGGAGCAGCGTTGGTGAAATCGTGCGATGCTCCTTATCGATGAGCCCACCAAAGGCAATTTTGTTCGTGTCTAGAAGCTGCTCCAAGCGAGCTAAATTCCGTTCATTGATAATTTGCACATAGTTAGTGTTCGCCAACGCATACTGGTTTTTTTCGATTTCTTGCTGCAGCAGCTGCATGCACGTTGCATAGATCGATTGGTGCACAAACACGTAATCAGGGGCAATACAGGTTTGGCCAGCATTTAAAAACTTGGCCCACACCAAGCGCTTAATGGCAGTTGGTAAGTGCGCAGCTGGGCTAATGAGTGCGGGGCTTTTGCCGCCCAATTCTAGCGTAACCGGCGTAAGGTGTTTGGCAGCTGCTTCGTACACAATTCGGCCAACTGCGGGGCTGCCCGTAAAAAAGATTTTATCAAAGCGCAATTTGAGCAATTCGCTCGTTTCGGGCACGCCACCTAATACGACGCTAAAAAGGCGTGGATCAAAATGTTGGGTAACGATTTTGGCCATACAAGCTGCACTGTGTGCAGCCAATTCAGAGGGTTTTAAAATCACGGTATTGCCCGCTGCCAGGGCCGCAATTGCCGGGGCCAACGACAACTGTATGGGGTAATTCCAGGCGCCAATGACCAAGCATTGCCCCAATGGTTCGGGTCTGATTTCGGAGTGCCCAGGCCAATTCAAAAAATTGGTGCGCACCCGCCTAGTTTTGGCCCAAGATGTGAGTTTTTGACACGCTTCGTCGATGTCTTTGATCAAAATGGCCAATTCGGTCAAAAATGCCTCGTATTCGGATTTCTGAAAATCAGCATAAATAGCCGCATACAAGTCTTTTTCGTTTTCGAGCAAGGCGCGCTTTAAGCCTTGTAACTGTTGCTTGCGAAAACCAAGGTCTTTGGTGTGTTGCGCTAAAAAATACTGTCGCTGCTCGGCTAAAAGGGCTTCAAAATCCATAATTAAAAATTTGACGATTAAAGATAACGCATTTTATAAAGGAGAATCAATACCTTTGACTCAAACCTTTTCTTATGAAAACAACAAAAATTACTTACTGGACAACAACCGTACTCATTTTTTTGTTCGAGGGGCTCATGCCAGCACTTACCTCGCAAAGCGAAATGGCCAAAGAAGGCATTCGGCATTTGCAATATCCGGCCTATTTTGGAACTGCATTGGTCTTTTTTAAAGTAGCAGGAGCGCTTGTTTTACTTGTTCCACAATTCCCCAAACGTCTTAAAGAATGGGCCTATGCAGGTTTTGTTTATGACTTTTTGTTTGCGGCCATTAGCCATTATGCCATCGATGGTTTTACAGCCGAATCGTTCTTTCCGTTTATCGTCTTGACGGTATTAATGCTTTCCTATTATACCTTCCACAAGTTGCAAAAAGCATGACCGAACACCAGCCGAACAATCCGCTCCATGGCGTCAAGTTAGTTGACATTTTGGAGTCGTTGGTAGACAATTACGGTTGGGAACACATGGCTTATAAGGTCAATATCAACTGCTTCAAAATCGACCCGTCGATCAAATCGAGCTTGGTCTTTTTGCGCCGCACCCCATGGGCACGCAACAAAGTCGAACAACTCTATTTAGAAATGATGCGAAAAAAGCAAGCCTAAGCTTTCTTTGAACCTTTCTTTTTGGGTTTGCCGTATTTTTCGCGCATTGCTTTTTTGTGATTGTAGCGCACATTGACCTTTTTATTCTTTTCTTTCTTTTCGTGAAAAGCAGGCCCGACTTCACGTTTGGGCAACTTAAGCAGCTTGCCGGTAAGTACGGGTTTTGGTTTTTCAAACTCCAATAATTCGTCGCTAAGTGCAAGTTCTTGCGGAAGTTCATTGAAGACAAGTTTCGCTTCCATAAGTGCTTCGATGGCGTCGAGTTTGCCATGGTCAGTCGGCGTCACGAAGGTTAGGGCTTCGCCTTGTTTGTCGGCCCGGCCTGTACGTCCAATACGGTGGATGTAGTTTTCTGGTGCTTCGGGGAGGTCAAAATTGATGATGTGCGTTACGTCAGTGACGTCAATACCACGTGCAATGAGGTCAGTGGCAATTAACACCCGAATGTGGCCATCTTGAAACTCAGTAACAGTTTCAAAGCGTTTATTTTGTGCTTTGTTGGAATGAATAATCCCTAAGGGTGCTGCAACTTGTGCTTCCAATTTTTCAAAAACTAAATCGGCAATGGTTCGAGACGAAACAAAGACCAACACTTTGGCGTTTTCGGGTTGTTCTCCTAAAAAATGTGCAAGAAAGGCAATTTTTGATAAGAAATTGGGCAAGGCAAAGCCACGCTGATTGATTTGCGCCAAGGGAGCGCCTGCTCGTGCAGCCTCGACCCGCACTGGCGAAATGAGGTAGCCCTCTAAAAACTGCGCCACTTCATCAGAAAGGGTAGCCGAAAAAACCATGAATTGCTTTTTGCTCGGCAGAAACTCAAAAATCGATAACAATTGCGGACGAAAGCCCAGACTTAAAGTTTCATCGACTTCATCAATAACCACCTTTTTGACGTGCTTCAGTTGTAACGAACCACTCGCGGCCAAGTCAAACACCCGGCCCGGCGTCCCGACCAAAATATCTAAACCTTGCAACACCATGGCAGCTTGCGTATTCATGTTGGCCCCGCCATAAACGCCTCCAACTGCTACATTCATGTAAGGTGTCAGTTTTTCGACTTCGTTCACCACTTGCAAGACCAACTCGCGGGTCGGAACCAAAATTAGAATTTGTGGATGTGGCTCTTTCGAAAATTTCCACATGCACAAACACGAAAGCAAGTAGGCGAGTGTTTTACCAGTCCCCGTTTGGGCGATCCCGATGGTGTCTTTCCCAGACATTATGATACTGAACCCGTTGGCTTGGATGGTGGTTGGCGTGTGGTAACCGAGCTCATCGAGTGCATTCCAAAGGGGTTTCTTTAAATTCAGTTCACGAAAGGTCATGGATTTTTTATTTCTGCAAAGCTAAGCGCTTTTGTTTAATTTCGGGCTTTAAAACTCAGACCCTACAAATGAACGCACACAAATCATACGCAGCACCAAAAAGAACTTATCAAATGAAAATTAGCTCCTTGCCGCTGTTGCTGCTCTTTTGCACACAGTTAATGTTGTCTTGTTCTGAAGAAAAAAAGCCGACTCAAAAGTCGTATTCGTCTGCCAATGAAGCCTATTTGCAAAAAATAGACTCCTTATTACCGAGCTATATCAATCCCAATGATTACGTCATTATTTACAGATTTGGCAGCGCTGAATGGACGCCATGGTCAAGCGTTTGTTGCATCCCAAAGAAGGAGTTGAATAAAGAACTACTTCCTGTTGATTATTTCAAGTGCGAAATCGATTTTGATGGGGTGCCTAGGCCGAATAAACCCGCCATATCGATGTATCATTTAAAAATTAAAAATCCAGATGTAAAATCGAAACTTTCCGATTTCGATGAGCTCCCAAAAATTAAGTTTGCATCGCTAGATAAGTTTGTTTCGGATTTCTACAAGAAACTAAATTACAACGAGGGTTATTGTGCAAATATCTATCTGATCCGATGTAAGCAATCGAACTCAATAGCCATTCTTGACAAACAAACCACCGCCAAAATCGTCAATTATTTGAAGACGACTATCCGGAAAATCTCGGCACTGGAATATTACCAATCACTGTCATTAGAAAAAGATTGTGGCACGTCAACAGGGTTGAGTTCCAAATTACGCTTGGGTAAAGAGTTGGATACCTTTGATTTTGCCTTCCAAGAGAAATACGGGGATTAATACATGAAACAATGACACGTAACTTTAACACTTTCGGTTTTGTTGGAATCTTGCTTTTGATGGTGAGCTGTAACAGCAAGCAACTTTCGTTCGATGAATTGACTCGGGCACTACCTTCTAAACCAGCTGTTTATCTTTATAAAAGCGACAAACTCAAGTACAGCATTTTTCTACCTAATGAATTGAAAATTAGTGAAACAGAGTATACCGATTCAACGGGGTTTGAATTGTTTTTGAATTCGAATTCACGGAATTATTTTAAGGAAGGATCTACCATGGTTTCCGTACTTAAGGTTCATTGGCCAGAAAGCAAGGTAGAAAAAGCTTGGAAGAAACTCTCCCAACAGCAAAAGAAACTAGAAGACTACCGAGTCTACTCAGAAGGGCTGACCAATTTCATGTCGCAACCAGCTCATTATGTGCATTCTGCGTGTACGATAAGCGAAAAAAATAACGAACAAATTACGTTTATGGTACCTGGCGATTCCTCAATGTATTACCTGCTTAGTCTTTCTTCCATTGCAGAGGAAGGAAATCAAGATCAAATGAAAAAACTTCTTTATTGCGCAAAGACCTTGAAATTGATTAGATAAACGCTTTTTGTCGCCTTTCTTACTGAGTGTGGTGATTGCGGTTTACATTTACCTTGAATCCAACCATCTTTGGTGGCTCTCGATCTTGATTGTAAGCTGCGGTATTCTTGTGGGTGTTCGCTTCGCCGAAAAGATTCGTAAAACGAAAAAGGCTTCACAATTTATCTCCGACATTTCAAGTAGCCCTGACCTCATGGACTACGACGAACTCATGAAGTAATCGATGCGGATCTTGCTGATATCCAGGTGCTAAATGTTCTAATTTAAGCGAATTAAACGAAGTGGCATTATTGATTTATACCTTAAGAAATGAAACTTATCGAAATATTTGGTGAATTGGCTTGGATACTTGTATTTGTAGCTCCTTTGATTACCCTTTTTTTAGCATTTAAATTGCTCAATACAAGTTTGCTATTCCGACTGTTAATTGGTCTCTTTCTCGGATTTCTCATTTCCGGCGTTTTTTATTTCATAAGTATGGTCATTGTTTCGAGTGTCGGAATTGTTGGTGTGTAATAGGTTAACTTACAGGGATTTTGCTTGTTGCCCCTGAGTTCGAAAAATCTAACTTATATAAGGATTTGGAGGGGGGGGACGGGAATAATCAAAGAAGTAAAAAAATGCGTTTGGTGCATTATTGGTGTATATTTGCACCATAACATTTTTGATATGAGAAGACAAAGCATCTCTTTTACAGAACCAAATGATGAATGGCTGAAGAGTCAAATTGACAACAAAGAATATTCAAGTAAAAGTGAATTAGTCAATGATTTGATTCGTCAGGCCAGAAATCAGCAACAGCAAATTGATCTCATTCGAATGAAATTAGACCGAGCTGAAAAATCAGGCTTTACGACTGATTCTAAATCAGAAATCCTAAAGCAAGCCAGAAGTTTGCTAAATGGCTAATTACAAATTAAGCAATGTTGCCAAAGAAGATTTAATCCGAATTCATCAATACGGTGTGCAACAATTCGGAGTCAATCAAGCTGACAAATACTTTGATGCTTTCTTTGTGCATTTTGATTTGATTGCAAAAAAATCCGCTTTCTTTTGAATCTGTTGATGTTATTAAGCCAGGATATAGACGTTGTATTTGTGGTGTAGATAGTATTTTCTTCAAACTAAATGAAGATAACGTCGAAATAATGACAATTATTGGGAGACAAGAACTTAGTTCATTGTTATGATATTTTATACTTCTGCCCCTTAAGGGATTACGCTCACGCGTTTTCCCAATTTTTGGTTCAATCCAAGCATAGAACCCAAACTGCTGGCGCAGTTCTCGTCTTTTTCGTTTTATCCGCAAGTCAAAATAAATTTTGCTTGCTCCTAAAAGCAAAAAACCCGGCACTTTCGTGCTGGGTTCTTTTTGTGACCCCGGAGGGATTCTAACCCCCAACCGCTGGAGCCGAAATCCAGTGCTCTATACAGTTGAGCTACGGAGCCGAAGGCGGCAGTAGATCAACTGAAATCCTAAAAGGACAGTTGAGCTACGGAGCCGAGACTTGTTGAAGTCAGGGGCAAAAATAAGCATTTTTTAGTGTTCTTGACCTTCAATTTATTCCGCTCCAACCACAAATGTGGCACTGCTGACATTTTTTCCTTGGCGGATGACAATGCGGTACGGGCCTGCAGGTAAATAAGCGAGGGTCAATTCTGAAGTTTCTTGATGGTGTACACGCTGAACCACACGTCCGTCATTGCTCACGATGAGGTAGTCAAACGCGCCATTTTGGGTAATGGAAGCGGGTACTGTTATCTTTGACGTACACGGGTTGGGGTAGACGCTGAGTTGTTGAACTATCGTCAATTGATGCGTGCCAACCCAATTGCTCGGAACCACTAAAAATTGCCCCATCATGCCGGCATCTTCATGCATTAAAATGTGGCAATGGAACATATATGGTATAAGTGTGTCGCTAAAGTCGGTAAACTGAGCTAAGAATCGCAAAGAGTCGCCCATCGGGAGGTAGACCACATCTTTCTGAAAGCGCTCGTTGTAGAGTGGAGTTTGGCCATCATTTCTGTCGTAAAGTTGAAAAGGCACATCGTGTAAATGAAAGGGATGCCCAACCATCGTTTCATTGACAAGTTTCCAACGTTCGGTTTGCCCAACCGGAATCACAAAATCGATGCGGTCCATCATGAAGCTGCTGTCATTGAAATAAAACGGACCATCCATCACCATCATGCTGTCTGCAGAAAAGCGAATTTCACGTTCGATATCAATGTTTTGCACCTCGAGCATGGTATTGCTGATTAATTGACTTGGAATGCTGTGAATGGCATTGGCTGTTGCGGGCACTACTTGTATTCTGAGTATCGAAAAATCGATGCCGTTGAGTGGGCTGTCCATTGGTGGTGAGCCCGGAGGCATGGGCATGGTTGGACCTCCTTGAACACCCATAGGCAATTCACTCGCTTTCGACATCAGGTAATGCGTTTGTCCTTCGTGGCCACTTAAGTCAATTAAGATTTCGGCACGCTCGCCGGGCGATAATCGAATGCGTGTCTCGAGTGAAGGGGCATCGAGTAGGCCGCCATCGCTGGCAATTTGCCAAAAAGGGAGGTTGTCCGAAAAACCAAATAAAAACACGCGTTCGCCCGATGCATTGAGTAAACGTAAGCGAATAAATTGAGCTGGGGCATTTAAAAAAACCTCGTGGCCATTGTTGGCTAAGGCGCCATTAACGAGTATAGTGCTGTCTTGCATGCCTAAGGGCATGGCCTGATTCAGGTTGTTGTATTGCTGGCTTTGCACAATAATCGGAAAATCGTCGATGCCATACTGACGTGGAAGCGCAAGTTGTGCTTCGGCTGAATCGCGCACAATAATTAAACCCGCCGCTCCTTTGATGGCTTGTGCGGCTGTTTTGCCGTGCAAATGCGGATGGTACCAATAGGTGGCTGCCTGATTTTTGACCTCAAAACTCGGGCTCCAGGTTTGCCCTGCTAAGATTAGGGTATGAGGGCCACCATCATCTGCTGCTGGTACATGCAGGCCATGCCAATGCACTGTTGTGGTGTCGCTCAGCATGTTGTTGACGTGCATCTGAACCTGTTGTCCTTTTTGCAAAATGAGTGTAGGGCCTAAATACGGATAGGCATTATAACCAATGGTGTGCGAATAGGGGCCGTTAAAAAACGCTACGCTATCAGGATGAGCCACCAAATTGAGTTGCGGGCCACTTAAGGTATCGGGCACAACTAATGCTGTTTGTGCCGATGCGCCTTGCAGTGCCACACAAAGTGCGCTGCAAAGCAACAAAGCAAAGGATTTCATCTTACTGAAGAATAAACGTTTTGACCTGTAGTCCGCTTTCCGTTTGGCAGTGCAATAAGTAGGTGCCCGGTGTCAATTTTCGCAGATCAAGCGTAAATTCATCTTGGTTGGCTGCGCAAAGCTGTGTAGCGATCACTTCTTGTCCGTTGAGGTCAAGTACACTTAGTTTCTTTACTCCTTTAATTGCCGATAACTGCGACAACTGAATCCATTCTGTACTCGGGTTTGGATACATTTTGAGTGCAAGTGTTGTTGGGT
Organism: Bacteroidota bacterium; assembly: GCA_039800565.1. GTDB lineage: Bacteria > Bacteroidota > Bacteroidia > Flavobacteriales_D > Crocinitomicaceae > UBA952. The sequence goes on from JBDLQL010000010.1 coordinate 42,972, forward strand.
CGATCGCTTGTAGACCAGCCACACTTCCTGTCAAATTGAGGTTATCAACCCAGAGGTAATCTTGGTCGGTGGGAATTGATCCACTGGCTCTTAGGATGATGATGCAACTATCGGGTGCCTGAAAATCGAGGTAAGTGAACGGAATGCTGAAATTGGCCCAGCTCATGGCCATTCCGCTCAGCGTCTGATTGGCTGTGGCCACAATTATGCGGCTATTTGTGGTGGCATCCCAGCGGGTAAGCTGTGCCGAGACCGATCCTTGGCTGTTTCCATAAATCATGTGTTGCCATTTGCCACTAAGCGCTTGTGGTTGCCCCGTATAAGCGAAGCCTCCGGAAGCTTGTAAATTACTCGGATTGATGCTCCCGCATACCGCAATTCCATTGGCAACTGTTGCGCCAATAGTCCGAGAGGTGAGTTTTAAAAAGGATGCGCCAGGACTTCCTGGGGTTCCTTTGGTAGCTGTAAAAACGCCACTAGAAGCGGTGTACGGATTTAATGTGGACCAGTTATCGGGGGTTTCGTAAGCGCCTACTGTGGTCCAGTTTTCGAAACCTGCATTCGGAATTTGTGCCCATGCGGCTTGACTTGCCATGCAGAATGCCATGACACTAATAAATAATGTTTTCATAAGAATAAATTGAGTGATTGAATAGGGTTAATGAATAGTCAAGCACGTTTCATATTCTTAAGACACGGTGTTTAATGTAAAGTGGTGATTTTTCTTGCGGTGGAGGTCTTTCAGGTAAGGTAAATTGTAGAGAAGTGTCGTTTTTAGGGGTTTGCTGCTGAATAAAAAACAAGGTTTCTTCAGCAGGTAAAAACACTTCAAGTGAAAGGAATTCAAATGTAGGGTGTTGGTGTAGGTTATGGTTGTTGATGTGGGCATGAATGCGGATGTTTTTACAACAGTCCGACATTTCATTTTCGGTGTCGCCACAGCAACTACTTGGTTGCATTCCGGCTAATCGAAACGACTCGAGGTGCCCGCCACAATAATGAAGTTTTCCGGTGAGGTTAATTGCACCGATTAAGTATACAAACAGCGAAAAATAGAGTAGCGCTTTTTTCACAAAGTAAACTTACAAAAAAAATTAATGCTGAACCTGTACTTCTAGACGCGCATTTTGCCCCGAACCACTAAGGACAAGTAAATAAGTGCCGTTTGGTAAATGCTTGACAGATATAGTTTTAGTATTGTTTAGTTTGTCTTCTGATTGAAGCTGCCCTGCCATGTTGTATAGCTGAAAATGGCTGTATTTTTTAAGTGATGTTCCTTTCAGATTTAAGACATCGTTGGCTGGGTTGGGATAGATTTCAATTCCAATCAATTGCAAATCGCTCAAGCCAACACACGCATCAATTAAGAGTTGGGTACTGTCCGAAGCACTGCAATTGTTTTGACTATACGAATAGGTGATGGTGTAGCTCCCCATACCAACAGAAGCCGGATCAAATTGACCATTACTGACACCAAGACCGGAAAAAGTACCACCTGCAGGTGTTCCGCCAGTTAAGAGAAAGCTGGGGGTGCCGAAGCAAATGGTATCAAGGCTCGCCATGGTTACTGTCGGAATGGCATTAATGGTGGCCAAAACAGGGCTGCGATCTGTGATGCAATTGTTGGCATTGCTTTCGACATAATAGGTGGTGGTGCTACTGATTGTCGGTGTGGTAAATGTGTTGCCTGTCCCGAGTACGGTTGTCGATACAGGGCTGTCGAACCACGATAAGATGCCAATATTAGCCGTTGCAGTCAAATTTAGGGTTCCGGCGCCACAGCGTTCTGCTGCTTGGATAGCGGAGATGATCGGTGTCGGGTTAACGACCGCTAAGACGGCACTACGCGGGCATGCACAGCCATTATTGTTGGCACCCACATAATACGTGGTATTGGTCGTAAGTGTAGGCGTGTTAAAGTTGTTGCCCGATCCAAGCACCACACCACCAGTCACATTGGCATACCAAGCCATAACACCGACGCTAGCGTTGGCACTTAGTTGAGCACTCGTTCCGCTACAAATGGTGTCGCCCAAGGTAGCGGTAATACTCGGCGTTTCGAGAACGGTTATTGTTTGAGTGGTCGGTGTGCTGCTACCAACTGCATTGCTGGCTACCAAACTTACCGAATAGGTTCCCGGATTCAGGAACGTAACACTTGGGTTTTGTAGCGTGCTGCTGGTGTTGCTTGCTCCGGGAAGTGTCCAGGAGTATGAGGTTGGGCTACCCGTTGAAGTGCTGGTTAATGTAAAGGCTTGCCCGGAGCAAAGCAAGCTAGGTGCTGTAAAAGATGCGGTAGGCACAACTGGCACATCAGGTATCCATTGCAACGACAGGTTGGTAAAATTAGCGTCAGTAGCCGGAGTTTGAATGTCTTGATTAGGACCTTTAACAAAAGTGAACGAACGGGTCACGGTTCCAGATGATCCATGATTCCAAGTTTCTTGGATGGTCACTTTATAGGTGCCATCGGCGACCGGTGCTCCGGCAGCATTGGTGCCATTCCAAGTTACGGTTTTTGTAACGGCTCCGTTTAAAGTAGCACCCGTGGTGGCGCCAACCACATTGCAACTAGCCGATAAGCAATTTCCGGCAGTACCGCCTGCATTGACAGACCACGTTGGAAGGTGGTCAGAAGTGCCGCCACCTGCATAGCGAAAATGCGTTTTAATAAACCCACCTGTGCTTGATTGAATCCAGATAGCAAGTACATTTTGCGTGCCTGAAAAGCCGGAATGGGCAATGGTTGTGACGTTGAAAGTAAGTGTTCCTGTAGTTTGTGCAAGCGTCAGAAACGGAAGAAAGAGAAATAAGGATAAAAAGCGCATGCTATATTTTTTTTACAGACGCAAGTTACCACCTTTCCGTTAGATATTCTAATACCTTTTTTATATTTGTTTACCATCAACAACTATGAAATACAGCCACTTACTCTTTTCGTTTTTCTTTTTGAGTGCCATGCTATTTGCTCAAACTGATTCCGACTGGACCCATTCGTATCAAAAAGCACGGGTATTTATCGAAAACAAAGGTCAGTTTGACACCTATGTAGATCCTGAAATGGGCCCGATTGCATACGTCATCGATTTTGGTTCGACACGTGTGTTTTTTGGGGCTAAAGGAATTACCTATTCCTTTTTAGAGGCCCAACAAGCACCCAAGGCACAGCGCGATAGTTTGCGCGCCATATTTGCCACACAAGTTCCTGTGTATAAAGAGAAAGAACGGGTGGTTGGAAAGTTTCGCTTTAAGTCGGATGTACTCAGTATGCAGTTTAAAAACTGCAATGAGCAACTTCAACTTCTTGCCGTACAAAAGCTTGATGCGTATTTTTCTTATCCAGAAGCCGCCAAATGTGCGGGTTTTCAAAAATTGATTTATCAGAATGTCTATCCGCAGATTGACCTCGAATACACAGTACATCCTTCCGATGGCCTAAAATACGCCTTCATTGTGCGTCCGGGTGGCGATCCTTCTCAAATTCGGATGTTGTATAATCGGCCGGTCCAACTAATTGAAGGCCATCTTGAAATTCCGACTGCCTTCGGCCCGCTCATTGACCATGTGCCTTATACGTTTCAAGGTCAACAAACAAACAAGATAACTAGCAATTTTGCGCTTTATGGAAACGAAATTGGTTTTCAGCTAGGTGCCTATAACCTGGCGCAAACCTTAGTAATTGATCCTTGGATGCAAAGCCCCAATTTTGCAACCAATTGGGATGTGATTTGGGAATGTGAGCGCGATGGCGCTGGCAACGCCTACGCACTTGGAGGCATCATGCCCATGCAAATTTTGAAATATTCGCCAAGCGGAACCTTGCTCTGGACTTACAATACGCCCTACGACACCTCAAATGTCTGGTTGGGTACTTTTGCTGTTGACAATGCTGGAAACTCGTACGTTACAGCTGGCTCGGTGGCACAAATTCAAAAGATCAGTCCAAGTGGGACTTTGCTTGTCAATAACCCAAACCCAGGAGGTATTTTGTCGAGTGCTGAATTCTGGAGTATCGCTTTTAATTGTGACGAAAGTGCGTTAGTCATTGGCGGAACTGGCGGCGCCTTGTTGCAGCTCGATGCCGTGGTGTATGAGGTCAATACCAGCACCTTAAATATCAGTAACCAACAATTTATCTCGAATGGCCCAACCACTAGTATACCGCCGAATGTCGAAGAGGTACGCGCCATTTGCGCCGCTCAGAATGGGCGTTATTACTTCATGACCATGGATACAATTGGTTATTTATCCGACAATTTTGGGGCTTGCCCAAGTGGCAGTTCTAATTTTTTCAAAGGGCCACACAATGCAGCTTGGGGGTACAAGCTTGAAAATTTCCGCTACGACAATGCGGGTATTTGTGCATTAGCAACCGATCCGTCTCATGTATTTATGCATCGCGGTAACGAATTGCAAAAACGCAGTTTGGCCGACGGAAGTATCGTTTCGACCAATACAATCCCTGGTGGTCAATACAGTAGTGTGTTTTTAGGGGGGCAAAGCACCGGTAATTCTGGGATTGCCATAGACGATTGTGGAAACATTTACGTGGGCTCGACTACCGGCGTGTATAAGTTTGGCAATGGCCTCGTACAGTTGGCCTTTTACCCAACAAATTTTGTGGTTTACGATTTAGAAATCAATACCAATGGCGAACTGCTGGCTTGTGGAGGAACCGGCACATCTACAAGTGGTACTCGTTCTGGGGTCATCCGATCTTTGGCCATCGGTGCATGTGCGCCCATCAGCCTTAGTTGTTGCGATGCCAATATTTGCCAGCCGCAAAGTGTGTGTGTGAACGATGCCCCATTTAATTTAACAGCAGGTTCGCCCGGAGGTAGTTGGAGCGGCCCAGGAGTCAGTGCGAATGGTGTATTTACGCCAGCAACAGCAGGAGTCGGCGTGCAAACGGTGGTGTATACTTTGCCGTGTGGTGCCGATTCGATTCAAATTACGGTAAGTCCGTGTACTGGCTTGCAACTTTGTCAAGAAGGCAATGGGCAAGTCACGGTCAGTGGAGGGGTAGCACCTTATTCGTGGTCGTATTATGTGCCAGCTAGTAACACCCCAATTACCAACCAGACCGAATGTCAAAATTGTGGCTATACCTGGTTTTTTGGTCAGTGTTTAAATGGCTTTACACCCGTTACCAATTGTTCGAGCCCGGCGGCATATACCAGTTTTGCTACAGGTTCAAGTGTCAGTTTGCCTCCGAACCAAACACAATTTCAAGTGATAGATAATGCGGGAACCGTCCTCACCTTTACGCTCGGACAATTAGTACCTTGTGCGCCCAATCCTTGTTTGGGTTTTGCGGCTAGTGTGTTAAGCCAGCAAAATCCGAGCTGTGCAACAAGTACTGATGGGAGTATTAGTATTGGAGTTCAGAACGGAACAGCGCCGTATACGTATTCGTGGTCGCCGATCAGTAGTAACCAAGCGCAGCTTACAACTTTAGGAGCTGGTACCTATACGGTGCTGGTAACTGATGCAAATGCCTGTTCAAGTACCTTAAGTAGTGCGTTAACTGCTCCGCCAGTACTTGTCGCCAATACGAGTTCAAGTGATACCCCTTGTGGAAGTAATCAAGGAAGTGTGACGGTTACTGCAAGTGGCGGAACGGCTCCTTATTCCTATCTCTGGACACCGAGTGGAAGTAATCTGCAAACGATGGGTAATTTGGGTGCGAATACCTATAGCGCGCTTGTTACAGATGCCAATGGCTGCACCCAAACAGCAACTGCTGTGGTACTGAGTACCAATGGGCCGCAACTCAACGAAAGCATCACGGCTTCGTCGTGTGTTTCGGCCACCGGAAGCATTAGTGTTCAGGTTTCAGGCGGAACGGCGCCTTATACATTAAGTTGGTCGCCGATTGGCGGAAATGCCAATCCGCTCGTAGGCTTGCCTGCCAATGACACCCTTACCTTAAGTGTTTCAGATGCGAATGATTGCGGCACTTCTGAAACCTACATCATTCCAAATTTGGGTGATTTTAATATGAACGCTTGGGCAAGTTCGAGCAGTATTATAGAAGGTGAAAGCACCCAACTTAATGCTACAGGTGCGCTCAGTTATAGTTGGAGCCCTACAATAAATTTAGCGTGTAGCACCTGCTCTTCTACGATTGCAAGCCCAACGATTACCACGCAATACGTAGTGACTGGTACAAGTAGCACGGGTTGCACGGATTCGGATACGCTTCTTATTCAGGTGAGCGTGCTTTGTGGTGACATTTATATTCCGTCGATTTTAAGTCCGAAAGCTGCTGCGAGTGAAAATCAAAAACTCTGTGTGTATGGCAATTGCATTGTTACGATGGACTTGCGCATTTACAATCGGTGGGGGCAAGAAGTATTTACAAGTACCGATCCGCAACAGTGTTGGGATGGCACATTCAAAGGCGAATTATTGCCTCCTGATGTTTTTGCTTACAAATTGGTTATCCAATTGCAAGACAACAGTATCGTGGTTAAATCAGGTAACATTACTTTATTTTATTAACATGAAAAGAGTTTTTCTTGTATGTGTTGCCATATGTTGTGTCGGTTCGTTACGGGCACAAGATGTACATGTCACTCAAATCGACCAGCAAGCGCTTCTTGTTTCGCCTGCGTTGTGTGGTTTTTCATCAAAAGGAAGCATACAGTTAGGCACACGCCAACAATGGAAAACAGCATTAGCGCCATTTCAAACGCAAGTGCTAAATGGGCAGTACCGTTTTGGTGCACAAGGGCGTCAAGATCACGCCACACTTGCATTAGGTTTTCAAGCAACACTCGACCAAAGTGGTGATTTATCATTAAAAGCCAGTTCGTTAGCAACACATGTTGCTGCAAAAGTTCCACTATCAAGGTATGCGCAGCTCGGCGCCGGATTGTATGTGGGTTTTGGGCAGCGTTCAATTGAAGCTGGCGGCCAATGGGGTTCGCAATACAACGGCCTGACTTACGATCCGTCAATGAACCCTGGAGTTTTTACGGCACAGCGTTATGCTTACAGTTTTGCTGATTTGGGGTTTGGCGCCAGTTATCAGTATGTTCGTGGCCAAGTGCGCGAGCAAACCCTAAGTAAATGGCAAAGCGCTCTGGGCTTTTACCATGTCAACCGGCCAAACGATGCCTTTCTTTCCGCAACCAATTCAGTTGGCATGTATGTGCGTTGGACATTTTATAGCCAGGCAGAAATTTGCTTGCGTAATACGCATTCAGCACTTGTACCAATGCTGTTTTACCAACAACAACACCTTGCTCATGAATGGGTTTATGGCCTCTGCTACAAGTCCTATATCAAAGGAAATTGTTTTAGTCGCATCGACCAGCAACAATCGCTACAATTTGGGCTTTTTCATCGCTGGAATGATGCCTTCATTGTGCGTTTTGGCGTGCAATTCAAACAGATACAAGCCCATGTTAGTTATGACCTCACACTTTCTGACTTGTCGAAAATTCCCAAAGTTCAAGGCGCTTTTGAATTGCAATTGGCGTATCAATTTCGTGAGTAATCAATCCGTGAAATTAGAGTTTCTCCTAAAAAAATAACGGAATTTCGTCCGTTGAGCCTATAAAATCAGTACATTCGTACTCAAATCACTACAACATGAAAAGAATTTATCTTGCGCTCGTGTTACTTACATCAACTGTCAGTTTTGCGCAATCAAACAAATGGGGCTTGCAATTTAATACCGGCGCCCACTTACTCAGTGAAGCAGGAACAGGAATCACCATGAATGCGGGTGTTACGTACAATTTCACACCTGCCTTTGACTTGAAACTTGACGGAGGTCTTGATTTTATCGGAGACGACAACCTGAACCGCCTTGGTTTGCAGGCTGGCCTTGATGTGGTAAAATTGGCCAACAAAACCTCAAAATTCGGGTTGCAAGTGCATGCTGGTGGTAGTTTAATTAATAATGGCAACTACCGTTTCAACGATTCTTACCTGATGCGTGGCGATGACATGTTAGCTGTAATGGGAGGCTTGTCACCACGTTTTGAAATTGATCAAAATCTTTGGTTCTTAATCGATGCGAGCTATTTAAAATTGTTCAAAATCGACGGAGACATTACCAAATACATGAACGTAACTGTTGGCTTAGCGTATAAGTTCTAACATCAACTCCTATTTATAAAAAAGGCGAACAACTGTTCGCCTTTTTTTATGCCTCTATTTTTCCAATAGCACAGCTAATATAGGATGTGGCTTTTGCCTTGAAGGTATTATGTCCAACCTCTGGATACCCCATCTTAAGCAGTGTTTCGCGTACGATTTCAGCAGCTACCGCACCTTCGATTTGAATGCGACCTTTTGCTAAATCTACTTCGACTGCTTCGACACCAGCAATCGCTATAAGGCCTTTTTTAACCGTGTTGACACAGCCGCTACATTTTAAGTTTTCTATAAATAGTTCCATGCGTTCTTTTTCTTAGAAAGGTAGCTGTAAAAACGGGTTAAGAAAGTAACTTAAGTTACGCCGTACGCATCGAAACTTTGCGGATTCCTTGAAAATAAATAAGCAAACTTATACCGAGTAAGACATGGCTAAAATCGTTGCGGTCAAAATACGGATGCAGGTTGATTTTTAATTCAATGATAAAAGCGATCGGGATCATGATGAATAACGCCCAATTAAAATAGCGAAACGCCACACTCCTTTGTTTATGATAGATACGGGCTAAAAATCCGAGTGAAAAAATCAGCCCAATGGCAGAATCGAGGGAAGGAATTTTCAAGCCTTTGCTTTGATCGATACTTAGATCTGTTGTATAAAGCACATAACATTCAATAAGGCAAAAGACCAAAAATTTTAGATAGGCCAGTTTGCGAAGGCGCTGCAGTTGCTGCTCGTTTTTCCAGTCTGAAATAAAGGCGAGTTCGATTTGTAAGGTCGCAACCATTCCGATAAACCAAGACGCGTATTTACCAGGAACACCCCAATAATGAAATAAGAAATGACCGAAGCCACCCATCAGAAAGCCGATCCCAAAAAACAGGTAAAACCGCTTCCAGTAGGTGTTAAAATGACTCGGATCGAATTGATTCATACGCTTGTATAAATACATCGAGAGCAGAAACAAACAGACATCTCCAACCAAGGCATTTGGTTCTAGGAAGTGAAATCCAGCGACATTCCATTCGATCTTGTCAAAATCCTTTCCAATCATTGGCTTTGTTCTTTGAATTTATCCAGGTTCTTTAAAAGAATCCACTCGACAAATTTTGGCGAAACACGGTTGAGAAAGAGATTCAGCTTTCCCATAAAACTGAGGGTTACGCGTGCTTTTCGTTTCTGAATCAATTGCAAACAAGCATGCGCAACAGCTGGAATTGTCATGACGTCTGCCGCCTTTCTCGCTTTTAATTGAATCAGTTTGCCAGCTGCATCTAATACCTGCTTGTCATGCACAATTTCGGTCATGGCAACATGTAAAATACCACAATGAACGCCATTGCTTTTTTCTTCGAGTCGGATGGTGTCGGTGAAGGCTTGTAAGGCCATTTTTGAAGCAGAATAGGGGCCAAGTGCCGGCAAGCCATGGATGGCCGCTAAACTTGAAATAAACACAATGCTTCCTTTTTGCTGGCGGATAAAGGGCAACGCCGCTTTTGTTGGGAACAAGCTGCCAAACACATTGCTTTCAAACACTTGTTTGTAGACATCGGCATGGAGGTCTTCTATTCGGCCTCGTGCCGACACCCCTACATTATTGATTAAAATGTCGAGGCGCCCGAAATGTGCGAGGCAATCGGTAATGAGTTGTTGAGCTTGCGTTTCTTGGCTGACATCGGCTTGTACTATTAAGCAGCGCACACCATGCGCCTCAATTTCTTGGGCACATGCCTGCAATCGTTCTAGATTGCGACCATTAATGACCACATTGGCGCCCTTTTGGGCGAGGGCCAACGCAATTCCTTTACCTATTCCGCGACTAGAACCCGTTACTATCGCCACTTTACCGCGAAACGTACTCATGCGTTGCGCGATGTGTAATGAATGTCAGGATGGTGTTTTAATGCGGTTAGGCTGTTAGACCAAGACATGGCCACATGAACCAAAACTGCAATCCAAATATCACCTGATTGAATGGTTAGCAAACACAAAACGAGCCCTAATGGGATGGCGCCTAGTGTTTCGTCAAGGCCTTTAGGGATGTGGGTTGCCGAATAAAGCGCGATGTTAATTGCGATGGCTGTCGCCACTCCATAGGATTCGATGAGCGGAAATAAAAGCCATCCACGAAACATCAGTTCGTAACCGAAGAGGTAAATGAACCAACCGAATAAATTCAGGACGAGGGTGCGTTTGGTCCAGACCTTAGCCCTAATTTGAGGGTAATTGATTAAATTTTTTGGCTTTTTTGCGGAGAAACTGGCTAACGGAATCACAATAATAGACAAGCCAAGTGTCCAGAGGAGACTAAAAAGTAGGGTGTCTGTATTGGGAATTAAGCCATAAAAAGAGAGCGAATGGCTGTGGTCAGTAATACATAAAATGAGCAACGGAATGAGTCCCATTGCAAAAAATCCAAGCCATTTGGTCATGAAAATAAAGCGAAGCCAAGCCTCGTCATGATTGTGTTTTTTAAAATAATAGGCCTTGATTTTTTCGGATTTGGAACCAAACCAAAAGATAATAAATCCAATCAGGGCTAAATAGATTGGAAGGACACCATGCTGAAGGTTGCCTACTTTTGCCCATGGTATGGGAAGTGAGTGAATAAGAAGGAGACTCATTTGTTAGGAGAGGTAATTATTTTCTTTGTACCAGTTGACACAATCTTCAATGGCAATTTCAATCGGAGTAGAAGGTAGGCCAATTTCTTGGCGGGCTTTTTCGGGGCTGTAAAACTGATGGATACTTGCCATTTTGGCCATGGTGTAGCTTAATTGCGGTGCTTTCTTGCGCAAGCGTGCAATCAATGATTGGATGGCACCAACCAGATTAATGGCAAAACCCGGAAAGCGTTTGAGTTTAAAAGGTTTGTTAAATACCTTAGCCGCTTTGCGGAACATTTCTTCAAAATGAAGGTTTTCATTACCGACAATGTAACATTGGCCTTCACGCCCCATTGTAAGGGCATTTATAGCTGCTGTCGCGACATCTTTTGAGTAGACAAAGTTTTTGCCACCTCCGGCATAGCCTGGCAAGGCATCGTTGTACAATTCCATCAACATTCGACCCGAGGTTGGCCCTGAATCAAAAGGACCAATCATGTAGGTAGGGTTCAAAATGATGACTGGAAACTGATGCTGACGAAATTCGTTGAGTAAAAAGCATTGAGCTTCGTATTTGCTGTCCATGTAATCCATTCCAAACTGATCGGCTTTGTAAGGCGAGTTTTCAGTTCCTGGATTTGATTTTGGGCCATGATCAAACGAATTGGCTGTACCAATTTGAATGAGCCGTTTGACTTGCTGAGTTTTGCAGGCTTCAACTACATTTTTCACGCCTTGTACATTGACCTCGTGAATAATTGGGAGACGGCGCGGCCAAATGGTGGTGAGTGCGGCAACATTTATGACATAGTCGCAGTTGGCAATTTCAGCATTTAGAAATACGGTATCGAGAATATTGCCTTCTACGATATCAATGGACAGACCGTCAAGAACAGCGGTACTGGTATTCGGTAAAATCTGAGCTTTTACAGCGAAGCCTTGAGAAATGGCTTCGCGGGTGATACTTGCGCCAAGCATGCCGTTGGCTCCAGTAATAAAGACCTTTTGTTTCATTTGAGTGCTGCTCTAAAAAAAAGGAGCAGTCAAAGGTACTAAAATTTAAAATTCAGGCCTGCATTTATTCCCATCCAATGTGGTTTAATGCCTGTATTTGAAACCGAATTTAGACTAGAAAACTGAATGCGATAGTTCGGTTCAAGCATAAATTGAATGGAAGGGCTTAACGCAAAAAGCAATTTAAACTGTAGCGATTGAGCGATACCGAATTCCGGTAGTTGATTGCGCAGCGATTGCGTTAGCGGGGCATACCCATTAATGGTAAGGGTATTTTGAGCACTTTGAACTTTTTGAACCAATAAACTGGTTCCAATTTCTGCGGCAAAGCGTCCAAAACTTTGACGGTAGCCTACTGAAATTGGGAATTGTAAATAACGTATGTCACTTTGTGAACGGTAAGACACATGGACATGGCTGGTATCAGACCATGTTGGAGGTCCACCAATTGGCCAAGGACCATCTTCGAGCTCGTCTTCAGAAAGGACACGATCTCCGAATAACGAGCGGAAGTGGTAATGTTCTTTTTGATCATAACTAAACACCTCGACTTCATGGAAATGTTCGTCGGTGCTAAATCGTTGATTCTGAATGCCAATTGCCGCTGTCAAATGGTAGGGACTTACATAAGCCAATAAAATTCGGACACTATGGAAATTGGGTATGGCAACTTGATACGCGTTTGGCGCAAAGTTACTTGCCATACTTGGCAAATGGTTGGCCTGGTCCCAACCGTTTACGAGGCTTAACTCAAGAGCTGCGCGTTGGGCTTTCGGAAAACGTGGGTGTTGCAGTGTGGCTTTACTTAATGGCAGGTTCAGACAGATGCGGGTTTCCAATGCACTCAGGTTGATGTCTTCTCTGGCTGCAGTGGTCTTTTCTGTTGCACTTGGTAGCTCAGTTGCAAGGTTTTCAAAACGAGTTGTGGAAGTAGGAACTTTTTGGTGTACAGAAGTTGCTTCCTTTAGAGGTTCGCTCGCAATTAAAACAGAAGTACCTGTTGGAAGCTCCTGTGCCAGTTGATTTGGTATAGGAAGTTGTTGTTGTTGTTGTTGTTGTTGTTGTGGGACTTGTACGCCTGATTGTTCGACATTGCTGGTGTTTCGCAACCACAAATAGGTGCTAAGTGAACCGGCGCTAAAGGTCAGTAGGGCAAGGGCACTGTACTTTACAAGCGCTTTGGCATACCACGGGCTGCGCTTACCAATCACATCGTGTAGGCGCTTCCACATCAGTTCATCGGGGCTTTTTTGCCCTTGTAACTGACGTTTTAGGTGTTGCTCAAATTGATCTAAATCGTGCTCCATGTTAACTGATCAAACGCAGGTACTGTTGTTCTTGTTTAAGAAGGGCTCGTTTCAATTGTTGTTTGGCTTCAAACAACTGTGATTTAGAGGTTCCTTCTGTAATATTCATGAGTTGGGCAATTTCTTGGTGCGGATAACCTTCCATGACATACAAGTTGAAAACCATACGTGCACGTGGAGGCAGTTTCTGGACCAAGCCCATGATTTCGTTTTTAGACAGCTCTTCCAAGATATGAACATTGGGATCTTCAAGGTGAAAAGCGCCATCAATCGAACTGTTTCGTTGATTTCTGGCCTGGACACGCAAATGATCAATAGCTGTGTGGATAAAGACACGCTTGATCCAGCCGGGCAATTGATGGGGATTTGTAATTTTCTGAAGATTTCCGAACACCTTGACAAAGGCATCTTGAAAAATGTCTTGCGCTTCGTCGCTATCTTTGGCATAGCGCAAACATATTTGGTACATGGCACCTGAAAACTGATCGTACAAACGACGCTGAGCCTTTGGCTCTTGTGCAATACACGCTTTTATAAGCGCACTATACAAATCGGTTTCAGTACTCATGTAAACTTAAGACGACGCGAGGTGCGAATCGTTGGGTTAAGATACAAAAAACCAAACAAGTCCGATGAAAATCGTAGAAAGCAAAACGACCAGTTGCCCAATAGGGAGCTTCATTTTTTCGATGTGTGCTGGTTTTTTAATTGCCAACAACAGTATGCGTAAATAAATAAAGGCGCCAATAACAGAAGCAATAAGGGCCAAAATAACCGTTATAGGGGCTTCAGGTAGGGCATAAGTTAGCAAGAAAAACTTACCGAAGAAACCTGCTGTTGGCGGAATACCAGCCAACGAAAGCAATGCTACTACAAGGGCCACACCAAGAATTGGGTGTTTCCAGGCAATTCCTTCCCAAGCGCTAATTTTGTCCTCTTCGTCATTGACCAATTGATTGATCGTTACCAAAGCAATGGTTGCTGCTCCGTAGGCCATCAAAAAAAGTTCGAGTTGGTAATGTACTTGACTTAGAATCGTTAGTAATAAGATACCCGCATTGGCAATAGAAGAATAGGCCACCAAACGCTTGAACGAAACTTGTTTGGAAGCAGTAATGTAACCGTAAAACAAGGAAATCACTAAAATGGCACTTATAAGGTCTGACCAGAAAAAGTAAGAACTTTCAAAAACACTTGCAAACACACTAACAAATGCGAGTGTACCTGCAATTTTAACGATACTCGCCATGTACATTAAAACGGCATTGGATGAACCTTGGTAAACATCCGGCCCCCAAAAATGAAAGGGCACCGCACCAATTTTAAATACAAAACCGGCCAACATAAAAAGGCTACCTACAATGGCCATAGGATTTTGCCAAATACCCATCGTTAAATTGGCTTTCATTTCTGCTAACACAAAGGTGCCGGTGGCTCCATAAACTAAAGCAACGCCAAACAATAAGAGCGCCGTAGCAAAAGAACCCATAAAAAAATACTTAACCGCTGCTTCAGAAGCTAGCGAAGAGCCTTTTTCTATCGCCACAAGCACATAGATTGGAATGCTTAAAATTTCGAGCCCCAAAAAGAAAATGAATAAATCTTTTGGATCACAAATCATGATGGCGCCACAAAGTGAAAATAAAATAAGTGCAATGTAATCGCTTGTGTGTTCGGTTTCTTTGCGGTATAAGGTAAATCCGGCGATAAGACTGAAGGCGACAAATGCGCACAAAAGAATGATGACTGAAGCAGACGTTCCGATACTGTTGGCATAGTTGCTGAGCGGCGAAGTGTAAGCACCTTTATAGTAGGCAGCTAAGGCTGCAGTACCAAGACCGGCAAGCGAAAGGCCTAGTGATAAAAGCGGTTTTTTGGCCATTCCAACGAAAAGCCCAATTAAACCTGTAATAAAAAGAATGACAATACTATCCATGGTGTGTTCAATTAAAGGGCAGCGTTGGCCGAGCTGTTCATGAGTTGTTGCATATGATCGAAGGTAGGCGACACAAAGTCAAGGATACACTTCGGTGAAAGTCCAAAATAAATAGCGGCAATGCCTAAAATGGCAAAAACAAGAAGTTCGTTCCAGTGAAGGTCTTGGAAACTTGTAACGGTACTTGGGCCGAACATACTGTTTTGGTAGGCGCGCAACATGTATACCGCACCCAAAACTAAGGTGCTTGCAGCAATGACACCCGTAAGATTGTGTACATCAAACAGCGATTTGATCAATACAAATTCGCCGATAAAGCCGGCTGTAAATGGAACCGACAAGCCAACGAAGGTCAGGACAGCAAACCAGAATCCGAAGCGTGGAGCCACCTTGGCAATGCCACCTAATTGATCGAGGTTGCGATGCCCAAGGCGTTGTTCGATGATTCCGGCTGCTAAGAATAAACCTAAGGCCACAATACTGTGATTGACGACTTGCAACATCACGCTACTGTAAATGAAGGTAGAACCAATCATGAGTGCAGCAGCAATTAAACCTAAGTGACTTAACGACGCATAAGCAAAAAGAGTTTTGAGGTCATTTTGTTTGAGGGCAATGAGTGCTCCGTAGACAATGCCGATGCAACCCAAAACGACAACCGGCCAACGCCAAAAATCAAGCGCCATTCCATCAAATAATGGAATCATCCATTTGAGCATTCCGAAAAGCGCCATTTTTAACATAAGGGCAGATAAGAGCATTGTACCAGCAACCGGTGCTTTGGTATAGGTTTCGGCTTGCCATGTATGGAAAGGGAACAACGGAATTTTGACTGCAAAGGCGAGTAAAAAGCCACCCATCAACCAAATAGAAGCGGAACCAATCGACGATAAATCGGCACTTACCAAGGCTTCCCAGTTGCTTTCTTTGGTCAGTAAAAAGATGGCAACCACAGACACCAACATGGCCAAAGAACCAAAGAGGGTGTACAAAAAGAATTGCATCAACGAGCGCTTGTTGTCAAAATTCCCATACCAATACAAAATGAAGAAGATAGGGATCAGCGTCAATTCCCAGAAGATGTAAAAGCCGATTAAGTCATTGGTTGTAAAGACTCCAACGAGGCCAAATTGCATGAGAAGCGTCATGGCTGTGAAAAGCTTTTCTCCGCTAATGCTACGTGCATAATTTGCAAGCAAAATCAAAAAGACAATAGCATTCGTCAGTAAAAGCATTAAAATCGATAAGCCATCGAGTTGAAAGGTACCGATTTTTAGACCAAGATCAAGTTGCTCGGGATGCGTTGCATGAAATCCAAGTAAATGAAATAAACTAACGAGTAAGGTAAGGCCAGTGGCAACCAATCCAAAAAGCCGCGTATAGGCTGCCGGAATGACAAAAGCCAAGACGCTAAAAATCAGAGGGAGTAAAATCAGTTCCAAAGTGCAAATTTTAAGATGTAGTAACTAATAAAGGCGATCATACCAATGACCATCCAAAATAAATAAGAGCCAACGTAGCCGTTTTGCCATTTTTTGGTGAGCGACGCACTTGACAAAAGGCTGTCGGCTAGCGCATAAACACCGTTGCGCAAAATTTGTACATCGAGAACGGTACCAATAAAGCCTGCTACTTTGCTTGTTGGTTCCACAAATAAACGTGCATAGGCTTCGTCCCAATAGAGCTTTGCATTCGAAAGTTTTTCCCAGCCTTGAAGCGTTTCGTCGCTATGTGCGGTATTTCCTTTTTTCACATAAGTTTGATAAGCCCATGCCAACACGCCAAGTGCAATGGCACTTGCAGCACACATTAATGCAATGGAATTAGTGGCTGAAAGGTGTTCAGCTTTTACAAGCGACAAGCCTTTTGTGCCATAGGTGAGGTAATGGTCAAACCAATGTGCACTTTTATGTAAGAAAATTCCTGGTAAATTGAGTGCCCCACCAAAAATCGATAATACGGCTAAAACCATTAATGGCAATGTCATGCTGAGGCCGCTTTCGTGTACGTGCGCTTTTGCTTCGTCGGTGCTGCGGAACTTTCCATGAAAGGTCAAGAAATACAAGCGGAACATGTAAATAGCAGTCATGGTGACAGCAATCATGAGTAAACTATAAACCAACATTCCATGTTGGAATGCATGCGCTAAAATTTCGTCTTTGGAATAGAAACCAGACAAGAAAGGGAAGCCAGCAATGGCCAATGTACCAATTAAGAAGGTTAGGTGCGTAATCGGCATTAGTTTTGACAAACCACCCATTTTCCGAATGTCTTGCTCTTCGTGCATGCCATGAATGACCGAACCAGAGCCTAAGAACAAGAGTGCTTTAAAAAACGCATGCGTGGTGACATGGAAAAGCGCAACCGTATAAGCGCCTAAACCAAGTGCCACAAACATGAGACCTAACTGAGAAACAGTAGAATACGCTAGTACTTTTTTAATGTCATTTTGGCGCATAGCCATAAATGCCGCTACCAATGTGGTTGCGATTCCAATCCAAAGAATGATTTCGTTGGTAGTAGGCGCTAATTGAAATAAAAAGTTTGAGCGAACAGTTAAATAAATACCTGCAGTAACCATGGTTGCTGCGTGGATAAGTGCCGAAACCGGAGTTGGGCCTGCCATGGCATCGGGTAACCACGTAAAAAGGGGAATTTGCGCACTTTTTCCGGTGGCGGCCAAGAACAAACACAGGGTTATTGCTGTAATTGCAACACTTCCAGTTGCATTGTTGCCTAATTGAGCGGCAATTTTAGTGTATTCAAGTGTGCCAAAATGTCCAAGCAACATGAACAATGCAAACAAAAGGCCCACATCGCCAATGCGGTTCATGACAAATGCTTTGCGTGCAGCCAAACTGTTAGCAATGCCTTTTTGTGCATCATTGTAGTGGAAACCAATCAGGAGGTAAGAACACATCCCGACGCCTTCCCATCCGAAGAAAAGGACAAAGTAATTTGAGCCCAATACCAAAAGAAGCATCGAGAATACAAACAAATTTAAATAGGTAAAGAATTTGTAGTAGCCTTCGTCGTGGCTCATGTAACCCATCGAGAACAAGTGGATTAACGATCCGATGCCAGTAATGATTAACGTCATCCAAATCGAAAGCGAATCGAGTTGGAAAGAGGCATTAAGCTGCATGCCGGCCACATCAAGAACCGGAAACAAGGTGACTAAATGCGTGCCGTGATTGTTATTAAACAAGACAAGTGCACATAAGAATGCACCAAATACACTAGCTGTGGCAAGTGTTCCAACTACAATTTTAGGAAGTTGTTTTCCGAGCAAGCCATTGATACTAAAACCAATTAGCGGCAAAGAAAGCAGCAAAAGAAGAATAAGGTCGTTTGCCATGCTTATGAGTTTAATTGATTAAATAAATCGATGTCGATTGTTTTGAGTTTGCGGTATGCCATGATTAAAATGGACAAACCAACAGTTGCTTCAGCGGCAGCAACGACCACGATGAAGAAGACAAAAATCTGGGCATCACCGTTCCCAAAGTAAGTCGAAAATGTAACTAACATGAGGTTCACAGCATTGAGCATGAGTTCGATGCACATGAGCAAGACAATCATGTTTTTGCGCGTCAGGACCCCAATAATACCAATGGTAAAGAGGGCAAAAGCAACAAATAAATAGAAATCGAGCGAAGTGCCGATAGCGTTAAGAGCATTCATATTAGTCGAGCGTTTGTTTTTCGCGCTTAGCAAGTAAAATGGCACCTACCATAGCCGCAATGAATAAAATGGAAGAAAGTTCAAAAGG
>JBDLQL010000011.1:0-57793 GCA_039800565.1 Bacteroidota bacterium
CACGAATTTCATTGGCTAACGTGGAAGTATCACCACGGAGTCGACTGACTTCTTTTGCGGCGATATCGTATTTTGTTTGTAAATCTTTAGACAAGGCTTCATAGTCCATGCTCGTTTTCTTGTATTTCGCAAGTTCTTCTGCACAAGTTTTTTCGCGTTCGGCCAACTCTTTGTATTTCTTAGATGGAACACAGGCCGTGAGCCCGACCAGACTCAGAAGCACAAAAATGAGTAATTGTTTCATGGGAGTTCAAGTTATTTGTACAAAGATGCAAGGTTTTGGGTAGGCGTGTGGGGCTTAATCCTGAACTTTTAAACACTTGATGTTGCATAAACCTTTGTACCTTTGCTTTATGAGTTCTACTAAATCTGCAAAAGCACTGGCACAAGAGGCCCTGAAACAAGTCGTTGAAGGTTCAGAATCAACAGTTGCGACGGCACTTCAAACCTTACGCCAACATGGGCAAGCCGCCCAGTTACCTACGCTTTTTGACGCTTTTGCGAAAGCAAGTCCTGCCACTCGAAAATTATTGATTGCTTTTTTTGCCGACATTCAAGATACAGCTGCCGTAGAAGCGTTTGTTGAATACCTAGAGGCCGAGCAAGATCCAACGTTGCGTAAAGAAGTGTTGTCTGCCATTTGGAATTCAAAATTGCCCTTTGACGCCCACTTGCCTTTTTTCGTCATGTTGGCAACTAGTGGCGACTACCTAGAGGCGATTGATTGCCTCACCATTCTCGAAAACATGCAAGGACCTTTTGACGAATCAAGTTTGTTAGAAGCACAACTTTTACTCAAAGAATACCTAGAAGAAAAAACGCCGCAACAAGATCAAAAAGCGCAGGTCATGAGTGAGATTGCCTATTTTATAAAAGAACAAAATGAAGGTGTCGATGCCGACCTCTTACTCGATGACGAATAATCAGAATCCCATGACACAACTTCAATCCATGACTGGCTTCGGTAAAGCGAATGGCCATTTTCAAGATAAGAAAATTTCGATCGAAATCCGTTCGCTCAATTCAAAAGGGCTCGACCTTAATTTGAAAATACCGGCTGCTTACCGCAGCCTTGAAACTGAAATCAGACGCATTATTGGTGCTGAATTGCTCCGTGGTAAAGTTGACTTTGGCATTTATGTAGAAAGTCAAGCACAGCAACATTCGGGTTTTATTAACCGCCGTTTGGCTGATCAATATTTCCAAGAATTGAAATCAATCAATCAATCGTGGGAAAGTAACACCACCGATTACCTTTCGTTAGTGTTGCGTATGCCAGATGTTTTAAGTCAGGAACTCAACGAGGTTTCGGAAGAAGAGGCTGCGTTTATTCTGCAATTAAGCAACGAAGCTTGTATGCACTTGCAGCAATTCCGAACCAAAGAAGGACAGAATCTAATTGCTGATTTCACCCAAAATTTAGAAATCATTCGGGCGCAACTTCAAGAAATAGCGCCTTTCGAAAGTGAGCGTTTGCAACAAGTCCGTGAGCGCATTTTTAAAGGCCTTTCCGAAATAGATGAATCACGACTGGACCAAAATCGCCTAGAGCAAGAGTTGATTTATTACATCGAGAAACTGGATATTGCCGAAGAAAAAATGCGTCTTCAGCACCATATGTCTTATTTTCACGAGACCATGCAACTTGCAGGTTCTGGCAAAAAATTAGGTTTTATTACCCAAGAAATGGGCCGCGAAATCAATACATTAGGAAGTAAATGTAACCATGCCGAAATTCAACGTCGTGTGGTCATCATGAAAGACCACCTTGAAAAGATGAAAGAACAAGTCTTAAATACCTTGTAAACATGAATCAGCAAGGCAAAGCAATTATTGTTTCTGCGCCATCTGGTGCCGGAAAATCAACGATTGTCCGGGCCATTCTTGAAGAGCATCCAGAACTCGAGTTTTCAATTTCTGCGTGTTCACGGCCGCCACGTGGCCAAGAAATCGACGGCGTTGACTACTTTTTTTTAAACGAAGCTACCTTTCAGCAGCGCATTCAAGCTGGTGATTTTTTTGAATGGGAAGAGGTCTATGCGGGCATGTATTATGGGACCTTGCATGCTGAATTGGATCGCATATGGTCAAAAGGCGCTACCGTCATATTTGATGTGGATGTTGTCGGAGGATTAAAAATCAAGCAACTGTTAAAAGAGCGTGCCTGCGCTATTTTTATCAAGCCGCCAAGTTTAACAGCCCTTAAAGAACGACTTGAAAAACGCCAAACCGATTCGCAAGAAAAAATCGAGATGCGCATTGCAAAGGCCGAAGAAGAAATGGCACTTGCTTCCGGATTTGACCACGTTGTATTGAATGATGAGTTACCCCTTGCCATTCAAGAAGTAGAACAATTGATTCGCGATTTTATTAAGGCATGAACATCGGACTCTTTTTTGGCACTTTTAACCCGATTCATATTGGTCATCTGATCATTGCCAATTACATGGCGCAGCGCCCCGAACTTGATCAAGTATGGTTTGTCGTGACACCTCAGAATCCTCACAAACAAAAAGACACCTTACTGAAAGACCAATACCGCCTTGATATGGTTCGCGAAGCCATACAAGATAACCCAAAACTACGTGTTTCAGACATTGAATTTAAATTGGCAAAGCCAAACTATACCATTTCAACCTTAAGCCATTTACAAGATCAGTACCCCGAACACCAATTCGCATTAATATTAGGCGAAGACAATTTACGGTCTTTTCAAAGCTGGCATAACTGGGAGCAAATCATTGCAAAACATTCGCTATTTATTTACCCTAGAAATAAGACGGACAACGAAAAGACAACTGCCATTCAAAATAATCTTTTACAACATCCGTCCATCCATTTTTGCGAAGAAGTACCGGTTATAGGCATTTCGGCAAGTCAAATTCGGGCGCGTTTAAAAGCCAATCAAGATTGTCGGTATTTACTGAGTGATTCGGTTTATGAATACCTGCTAGCGCGCAATTATTACCATTAAAAAAGGGGAGCATTTGCTCCCCTTTTTTATGAAATGTATTTTAAGCTTATTGCTTCATGAATTTCACGCTTGAAATGCCATCTTGATTCATGACCTGCACAAGGTAAACCCCGTTGATTAGGTGATTGACATCGATTTGATGCGCTGCGGCATTGCTTGTAGACTTGTAAAGCACTTTTCCTGACAAATCGGTCACACATATTTGATTTTCGGCATTGGTATGCAAGCCAGAAAGTGTAAGTGTTGAACTAGCCGGATTTGGCGTAAGCTGGAACGGCGCAATGATTTGTTCGATTGTTCCGGCACCACCGACGACAATTTTATAGCCCGGGAATGAAACTGGTTGGGTAACTGGGGTAGGCGGTAAGCCTGGAAAGAGTGTTACTAAAACAGTAGCGGTAACTTCGATAGTGATTGGGAAAGTTCCAGTCAAACTGGTAGTTCCGTATACATTGGCACAGCCGTTTGAACCTCCTGAATAGGTGCAGTTAGAAATGTTACATGCATAGTTAAAACCGGTAGGTAAACCTGTAACTCCTGTTACTGTAAATTGTTGGATCGGTGAACCCACAAATTGACCTGTTGGATCGAGTTCTGCTGTAACCGTTGCCGGAACCTTGAAGTTGAGGTCGGTTGAATACGCCACATCTTGAACTGCTGCCGGGAAATTTTGTGTGGTGTCTGGCCATACGCCATAGGTCGAATCGACGAAATTGGCACCAGGAGTACATGATTGCGCCCAACTCATGACGTAGGTCAATGAAAAACAGGCAATTACAAATAGTTTTTTCATAGTTGATGATTATTGTTGGTGTAAAAATACAATTATTCTCGTAATACGAAAACCGTGTTT
Organism: Bacteroidota bacterium; assembly: GCA_039800565.1. Lineage (GTDB taxonomy): Bacteria > Bacteroidota > Bacteroidia > Flavobacteriales_D > Crocinitomicaceae > UBA952. The sequence continues at coordinate 3,828 of JBDLQL010000011.1, forward strand.
TTTCGGATACCTACGCGCCAAAAATCGGTTCTTTTAGAATCTTGTACCTTTGCATCATGATTCTTTACAATGTTACAGTAAGTGTTGATACTCGTATCGAACACGAGTGGTTGGCTTGGATGCGGCAGGTTCATATCCCTGAAGTCATGCAAACAGGATGTTTTTTAGAATGCCGTGTTTCACGCATCCATGGTGAAGAAGAAGGGGGTTCTAGCTATTCGTTTATGTATTTAGCCCCAAATCAAGCCGCGCTTGACACTTACCAGCAGCAACATGCTCCTGCACTGCAAAAAGATCATGCACAGCGCTATCAGGGTCATTTTGCGGCTTTTCGCACCGAATTAACAGTCATTGAAGAATTTAAAGCATGAGCGTCAAAGCAAAAAAACACCTCGGACAACATTTCCTAAAAGATCAAGGGACCTGTCAAAAAATTGCCCAGCAAGTGCGCTTCTCGCAAGACTGCCACCAAGTCTTAGAAATTGGTCCTGGCATGGGAGCGTTGAGCAAGTATCTTTGGCAACTCGAAGGCATCGATTTGTGGATGCTTGATGTCGACATTGAGTCTGTTGATTATTTGCGGGCCCAGTACCCAGCACATGCCGATCACATTTTGTTTGGCGATTTTTTACGCATGAATCCATCTGAGATTTTTCCGGAAGGATCTTTCTTAGTAGTAGGTAATTTTCCGTATAACATCTCCTCACAAATCTTGTTTCGTTGCCTTGAGTACCGCAATCGCGTTCCAGAGATCATGGGGATGTTTCAAAAAGAAGTGGCCGTAAGGGTTGCCGAAAAACCAGGAAGTAAAGAATACGGTATAATTAGTGTGCTTTTACAAACCTTCTACGACATTACCTATTGCTTTACCGTAGACGAACATGTGTTTATTCCGCCGCCAAAAGTCAAATCAGGCGTTATTCGCTGTGTGCGAAACGAACGACAAAGCTTGCCTTGCGATGAAAAATTGTATTTTCAGGTGGTAAAAATGGCCTTTAATCAGCGCCGAAAAACACTGCGTAATTCACTCAAAACCTTTATCAAAGACCGCGTATTGCCGCCGCGCTATGCACAAGAGCGCCCCGAACAATTGTCGGTAGAAGAATTTATTGAATTAACAGTTTGGATCGAATCTGGCCTTAATAAGGACTAAACGTTTCTTGGCCATTTCCACCGATTTCTTGTCCGTTTCGGAACTGTTTTTTAGAAATGATTTGTCCATTTTCACCATAAACCACAAACAAGCCATCTTTTAAGCCTCGTTTGTAGTGGATTTCATAAACCAAACGCCCGTAACGGTCATACTGTTTAAATGCACCATCTAAGCGCCCATAGCGGTATTGCGAAACGATGGTCGGCACCACGCCGCCAGGGTAGTAATCAGTCCAGGTTCCGTGTTTTAATCCGTGATAGTATTTTCCAACCGACTTGAGTTGGTAATCTATTTGTGAGTATGCTTCGTACGAACCATGGAGGTCGCTAACCGTTTCTTTGAGCCCCATGATTGCGATTCCGTTCGAAACATTTTCTTGTGTAAATACTTTATAGTGCTGTTTTTCTTTGAGTCTTCCGTTGTTATAGTACGTCAACCATTCACCAACTTTCAGTCCATTTTTGTAGGTGCCTTTCACACTCAGTACGCCATCCGGAGTATACGATACCCAAGGCCCATCAAGCGCACCTTTGGTAAAACTTGATTTGTTTTTTAACTGTCCATTCTCCCAATAGTTGAGCCATTGCCCTTCTTCCAATCCGTTTTGATAAACCCCTTTCATGAGTAAGATTGAATCTTCGTAAAAGGTTTCCCAAAGTCCATTGCGCTGATCACTCTGGTAATCGCCTTGCCGATACAAAGCGCCGTTCGGGTAAAAATAGGTCCAGTGGCCGGTGCGGAGGTCAGCTTTAAATTGCGCTTCGTATGAAAGCTGCCCATTCGGAAAATAATAATGCCAAATGCTGTCTTGTTTCCCATGCTGAAAATAGCCGCACATGTCGAGCTGCCCTTCTTCGGTATTCCATTTCCAATACCCTTCTTTTAATCCATTCGCATAGGTTCCGGATGTGAGTGTATCGTGTTCAGACAACATGACTAAATAGGGTCCATGTAAGGAGTCAAGTTGGTAGCCAATTCGCTTTTCTAAGAGCCCATCGTATTGGTAAAATTCCCAAATCCCATCTTTTTTTCCAAGCTGAAAGTGTCCGCTTATTGAAAGCACACCATTGGCAGTACGCTCTTCAAATGGCCCGGTCTTAAGACCATTTTGAAAGGTGTAAAGTTCTTTCACTACGCCATCAATATAGTAGGTTTTAATCGTCCCATTTCCATTGGTTATGGTGTGTTTGTGTGCGGCATCGGCTTCCCAATACTCCATTAAATAGGTGCTGTCTTGCTGCACAACCTCGACCGATTTTGGACTTCCGTCGGCAAAAAAGTATTCCCATTTCCCGACCGGGCTGCCCAATTCAAACTGTCCTTTAACCAAAAGTTTTCCGTTTTCAGCATATTCTCGGTAGCTAGAGTCAGGCACATTAAATTTAAAATACGATTCGATTTTTACTTGTTTGTTGGCATAATAAAGAAGGCGTTTCCCATGAAGGCGGTCTCGGTAATAGAAGGCTTCTTCTTCAAGAATGCCATCATAGGTATAAAACAACCACTTGCCATGTTTTTCTGTTGTTTTGGGCGTCGCCATACTTGTAAAGTAAGCACCGGTTCCTTGAATGTGTTTGTTTTGTGCATCCCAAAATACCCGGACTTTCGGGCTTAGATTTTCTTTCAAGACCCGCACCTCTTGTGCAAAGGTTTGGCAGCTAATCAAAAGTAAAAGGAAAAGCAAGCGATTAAAAGACATGGCTTAATGCAGTAAAAAACGTCCGATAAAAAAACAGCCGAAGCCTGTAAAGAGCACCCCAATTACTTTGTTGAGGATGTCAAGCATGCGTTCATTGACCCAATTGCGTAGGCGTTTGGCGAGCACAATTTTCAGAAAGTCAATGGCAAAAAAGGTAAACAACACGATGCCTAAAAAGAAAAACGACATCCAGATACTGTCGTCTTCGCTTGAACGTCTGGCAACTGAAGCAACCATCAACCAATAAAAGACCACCAACGGATTCGCAAAATTGAGTAAAAAGCCCTTTGCGCTTAATAACACATGATTTGATTTGGACATCGGACTGCGACTCAAATGAAATTTTTCACTGACTTCTTCGAGTTCTTTATCGCCTTTACTGAGTTTGCTCTTCTTGAACCAATTAACAAACCCGTAAATTACGAAAATCAGGCCTCCGATGAGGTCAAAATAGTGCTTGTTCTGCCCAGAAAGAAGCGAATTGATTTGTTCGACAAAAAGAACAGCCAACAGAATATACACGACATCACTGATGAGGACGCCAAAGTCAAAACTTACGGCAGCTTTTATGCCTTTTGTGATGCTCGTTTCGAGCAAAACAAAAAACACAGGACCTGGCATGACACTTAAGACCAGACCAATTGAAAACGCTTGGAAAAAGAAATCCATTGAACAAAAATAAGCGCAAACAGCAACAGAATGTGTTTAGTTGAGGAATGTTACGAGCAGGTGAATGTTTATTTCGGGAAAATCCACTAAATTTGTCATTCAAAATCAGAACATGAAAACACTGCGTGCCAATCAAAAGCTTGACGAAATCATCGCAAAAGTCGAAAAAAAGGGTCTCGAAGCGCCAAAATTAATCGATGAATTGAAAGAACTCCGCGAAATGGCGTTGCTCGAGCAGGATCCGTTGGTCGTTAAAGTGTTGCGTCTTACCTATGAATTTTTAACTGAAAACGAAAGTTTTGATGTAGAAGCACAATACGAAGAAGACGAAGAAGGCAATGAATATCCTCTCGAAATCGAAGATCAAGATAACTTGCTTTACTTATTGAATTTGCTTAAAAATGCAGAGCACAAAATCAATCGCGAAGAGATCAAAGATTACCGCTCGGCACTCAAATTAGAACTTTACTAAACCAAAGCAACCTCTAATCTTGACCTTGCGTCTAGAGGAAGAACAATAACGATTGTTCTTTGGTTTTAATTAACTTGCAGTAAAACCTGGAGTAGATTCTACTTCAGGTTTTTTTAGGTGCAATAGTTGCAATAATTAGCGCTTGGTGCGTGTTCAAATGGGAGCTGCGGATTCAGCATTTCAGCTACAAGTTCGTGCAATCCTTTTTCAAATAGTTCATTTAAAGCGGGCATGTCTTTTTCACCTGCCAAATTGAGGCAAAAAGGAACATCACTGTTGATCAAAGAAACGATTTGTGCTTCGGCTGGGAAATGGCCATAGCTTTCTTTAAAAAACCGGGCATACAAACTCAGTTGCAAGGCGTGTTTAGCTCCTTTTAAAGCCTTTAATTCTCCTTCTTTAGGTTTCTGTACTTTCACATTTTTCGCTTCAACCTTACCCGATTTGTAATCGATTACGCGGTAATGCGCATTGCCAATTCGATCAATTCGATCAATGACGCCTTTAAACTGCACTTCAATTGGGCCATCTTCTGTTTCGAGTGTCATGCTTGCCTTCATTGGCGCTTCAAGACGTTCAATATAAAGGGCTTCTTTCAATGATTTAACAAAAGCCAATTCGCGTTCTAATAAATTGCCGGTAAGTGTCAGGGCCATTTCAAAACTCAAACGATTTTTACCACTCTGAAACAATTTTTCATTTTGATCAAAATAATTCAAAAACTCGTGCCGCAAGATTGACGGATACTGTTGAAGCATTTTTGCAATATCGGCCGCAGTTACTGCCGCAGGGGCAGGGTCCTTTTGGGCACCCGTTGCATCGCGTTGTACAAAAGGCAAAAACAACTGTTCAAGTGTTGAATGGATCATCGTCCCGAAGGTGTGGTGTTCGAGTTCTTCTTCGACTTCTTTTTCTTCACCAAATTCTACCACATAACGGTAATAAAAATCAAGTGGGCAATCCATGTATTTTTTAAGTGCAGATGCAGAAACAGCGCCGCCTAAATACTGTTTACAGCGTTCAATAATCGTTGCTGTTTTTTCAATTTTAAGGCCGCTAGATTGTTCTGTTACCGGCATCGGGATTCTGAAAAAAGATTCCTTCCATTCTACATTTGGATTGCGTTGTTGCCATTCCATTTTTAGCTGCAATAAATAACGGCTTGGTTCGGCTGCACCCATTTGTTCGCTTGCTGTTGTATGGGTAATCACTACGCGGGAAGCGTGATGCAAAAGCCGGTAAAAGTGATGTGCGAAAAGCCCTTGTTTATCACGGTTGTTTGGCAAGCCAAATGCATTGCGCAAGTCCATCGGAATAAGGGTTTGTATCGGATTGTTTTTCGGCATCTTGCCTTCATTGAGCCCGAGTACATATATGGTTTCAAAGTCAAGAAGACGTGTTTCGAGTAGGCCCATCAATTGCAAACCTTCAGTGGGGTGGCCGTGGTATGCCAAATGTGCCTTTGTCCAATGTTGGTAAAAAAGGCGTTTAAAACTACTTAATTGCATGAACGGGATGCCTTCTTCAAGCAAGACCTCGAATTGCCGCGCGCTTTGTTCAAAACTTAAAATTGCGGTACGTTCCAGTTCGTATTTTCCATCAAGTACTTCAAGCAAACAGGTATTGATCTGCCGAATTGTTTGAATCGCTTGCAACCAGTTTTTGTTCCAATCAGTGCCTATTAATGTCAAAATTTGCTTGGCTTTAGGGCCAATTTCGAGCGTTTTGATGTCTTGAAATACACGGTTGTATTGGACTGTTTTGCGCTCAACCAAACTGAGTTGCTGCAATTCTTCGAAAGGCAATGAAGCACTTATAAATGCATGATGTATAAAGCGCTGAAGGTCTTTATGGTAAATCGCTGTGCTTTTAAATTTTTGTTTGTTTTCTTGAAATTGAAAAAGGAGGTCTATCCAGGTTCTTACGGGTGTTTGGTCGAGCGGCAAGCCTAACGAAATATTGGCTTTTCCAATCGTTTTGGGTAAATTCCGTACGGCCGCATGGATCAACGATTCGTCGGCAAGTAACACCAAAGTTTCATCAAGATTTCTTGGCGGATTTGTACTTAACTCGGTGCTCATGACATTCACTTGACCGATGTGCTGTGCGCACTCAACGACTTCTATTTGGATGGATTTTTGCCGCAATACATCTTTTAAGTAAAGAGGATTTTTTTGTCCAAATACTGTTAAATTTTGTCGTAAAAAATGCCCGGCTTCGTGGTAAGTTTCGTCTAGATAATAGCGATCGGCATCGATGAGGTATTCGGCTTTTTTTGTAGCAACGAGCTTACGAATGAGTTCTTGCTCGGCCTTTGAAAGCGCATTAAAACCTGCAAACACGACAAATTGATTTTCCGCGATATAGCGATCAGGAAGCAAGGCTACCATGCGAAAAGCTTGGGCTTTGGTCACGCGGCCTTGTTTTTCAAGTCCTTGGATGAATAATTCATGTAACGGCGGAATCAGTTCCCAAAACTCGATAAACTTACGCTGAGACTCACTGTAAGTTGACTCATCGATTTGCCAGCTTTCTAGGGCTTTAATGGAGGCTAAATTTTGAAACAATTGACGGTAATCGACTAAATAACGGTCTACATCGTCAAAGTCAGCAAGCAGAATTGGACCCCAAGTTAAAAAAGATTCAAAATCAGCATCTTGCCCTTGCGCTGTTTTTTTATACGCTTCAAAAAGTGTCAGGAGTGCACGCGTTGGATGGATCGTGGGCTTGTTCACCAGCTTTTGTATCCATTGGTCAATAGTGACAATTTCTGGAGAAAGCAAGGCGCCTCCGTGTTGTTCAAATAAGCTATTGGCTAAGTATCGTGTGGCGCGATCTGAAGGCAAAACCACGGTAAGTTCATGAAGCGCCTTTTCATGCGCTAAAAGGTGTTGGGCAACTTGGTCAATGAATTTCATGCCGACAACAGTTTGCAACGCACTTATTCATCAAACCAAACCCGTTCAAAAAAGAGTTTTGGTCGATTTGAATGCATAAATTTGTTTCCACCATAAACCTTTACGACCGCAAAATACTGCGTTGAAAACTGGATTTGGACATAATTGAGCCCTTCCGGATAGGTGTCCGATAACCCTTCAAATACAACCGATCCATCATCAAGAAATCGTTTGAGCATAGGAGCTCCGTCAGGCGATGCGATGTAAATACTAGCGAGTTCTTCTTCTGTGGTGTTGCTATCTAATGGCATCAGGTTGATTTCATAGGTATTGCCCTGACCAAGTTCACGGTATATGATGCGTTGGCTACCATCCGGATGTGATTCAACAACTGGTTTGCCGGGCAATTTTGCTACCAAGCCTGATTTGGCATCTTGAAAGAGGTATTCATTGGCCTTTTTGACGCGTTTTTCTGCTTCTGTATCGCGTTCAGAAATTGTCCAGGCCATTGGCCTAACACGGTAACCTTTTGATCGTAATAATTGAATAATCCCTTGTGTACCGCCTAAATGCCCAGCACCTACAGCACAAAAAAATACTTGTTTCGCTTTCAAGATGGAATCCAATTCAAGGGCCATTTTTAAATTGCGTTTGACGATAACTTCTTCATATAGATTCTCTTGCAAGGATAAATTTGCTTTCATAAAGCGCTCCAAGCCATCGATGTCGCCGCGTAAATAAAGTTCAGTTAGTTTTTCATGTGTGAAGTCATTGATGGCGTTGTCGATGAGCTTGCGTTCGCCCAATTTGTATTCATCTGTCATGGCATATTGCTCATGAATTGACTCTAAGGCGAGCACTTTTTTTGCTGCATTTAAGGCATAAACTTGAAGGTAGGCATCCAAAAATTGAGGCATGCCATCTTCAGAACCATAAACGGTTTGGGTGCTTTCGAGCTCAGAGGTATAGGCCTGACCGCGCTGATCTATTTTGGTAGAAGGCAGGGTAGTTCTAGGGTCTAGCTCGTCAAAAAGCGCGCAAATATCTGTTTCTAGAACGACGAGGGGAGCTTTGTCTAGGGCCCAATAGACACTATCGGCTAACTGAAATAAATTGCGTTCGTTTGAATGGAGTGTGCCAAATAAATAGGCTTTTTGCTTTCCATTTGGGCTGCTCACTTCCCATAAGAGGTCTTTTTCGGGCAAAACTTGCTGAGCCACTATCTGAAAGACGGAAAATATAGCACCTAAAAGCAACAAGCGTTTCATGGGATAAAGTTACGTTTTTCGAACGGATTAATAGAACATTCGTTGCACGTGCTTTTCACCAAAAGAATAGGCAAGGTAAGCCAAAGAAGGAATTTCATGAGTCAGGATAAGTGGTGATTTTCTCCCCAACGCAATTCGGCCATGGCTGTCTTGTAATTCGAGTGCTGCAGCGGCATTAATTGTGAGGGCATTAATGGCTTCTTCGGGTGTCATGTTCATCTTGACGCAGGCCAAAGACAAAGTCCCCATGAGGTCGTAACTAGGTGCCGAACCCGGATTAAAATCACTTGCTAATGCAACAATCGCCCCTTGATCTATCAATTGACGCGCATTGGCAAACGGAATCGAAAGAAAATGAGAGCAGCCTGGTAATAATGTTGCGATGCACTTACTTTTAGCCAGAGCATCGATGTCTTCTTGATTCATTTCTTCCAAGTGGTCAACACTTAATGCCCCGCGTTCAATGGCGGCAGTTACTGCTCCCATCGAAGAAAATTGATTGACATGAACTTTTGCTTTTAAGCCCACTTGATTTCCGGCCTCGATCAGTTCGTTCATTTCGGCAACGCTAAAGTAATTGCGTTCGCAAAAGACATCGAGGTAATCGGCCAAGCCTTCTTTAGCAACTGCCGGGATCATTTCGGTTAAAATGAGCTCAATGTAGGCGCGTTTATTTTCTCTATAAGCAGCAGGGTAGGCATGTGCACCTAAAAAAGTCGCCTTGATGCGGATGGGCATAGTCGCTTGCAAACGTTGAATAACACGCAGCATTTTTATTTCTGTTTCAAGGCTCAGGCCATAACCAGATTTTATTTCAAGTGCGCCGGTTCCACTTGCTATTATTTTTTCAATACGCGTTGCTGCTGCATCATATAACTCTTGTTCAGAGAGGTGTGCAAGTTTGGCCGCAGAATTAAGAATACCCCCCCCTTTTGCCGCAATTTCTTCATAACTCAAGCCATGGATGCGATCGACAAATTCTTCTTCTCGGGTTTGGGCAAAAACTGTATGCGTGTGCGAATCGATGAAGGCAGGTAAGACATAGCAATTGGTGGCGTCGATGATTTCGAGCTCGCGCCAGTCGCTGATTCCTTCCCACGCTTCCATGGGGCCATATGCCACCACTTCATTATCTTCGAGCGCTAAAAATGCATTTTCAATAATCGGTAATTGTTGCATGACGTGTCCACGACACACGGCAGGTAGGTCTTCTCCAACTTGAACAAGTCCTTTGATATTTTTAATGAGTTGCTTTTGCATCGGTATTTATACGGTAAAGATACGGGCTAATCTGGCTTAACTTCGTTGAAGATACAAAAATCTGTCACGATGCTCACACACGATCAACTTGGTAAATGGGGCGAAGTTCATGCACGCGAATACCTTTTGAAATTAGGTTACCTGATCAAAGACTGCAATTATACATTCAATCGGATGGAAATTGATATTGTCTGTGTCGATGGCCAAGAATTGGTTGTAGTTGAAGTCAAGACACGCAATAATAACGAATTAGGAGAACCATATTTGGCTGTTAATCGCCGAAAGCAACGCCAGATCATACGGGTGGCCAATTATTATACGAAAGCCAACCATTGGAAAAACGAGGTCAGGTTTGATATCATTTCTATCGTTCATAATGAACAACACACCCATCTAGAGCACATTCGTGCAGCCTTTAGCCCAGGGCCCTAATTAAATATGAAGAGCACGGTCTGCGGTTGCAGCTAATGCGGCTTCTTTCATAGCCTCCGAATAGGTAGGATGACCGTGACAAATGCGTGCGATGTCTTCGGCTGATGCTCGGTACTCCATTGCCACCACTGCTTCCATGATTAAATCGGCTGCTCTTGGGGCAATCATATGAACACCAAGTACTTCATCTGTTTGGGCATCAGCCAAAATTTTTACGAAACCAGCGGTATCCATACTTGCACGAGCTCTTCCGAGCGCTTTTATCGGGAAATTCCCCACTTTATAGGCTACATTGGCCGCTTTTAAGTCTTCTTCAGTTTTACCAACTGCTGCAATTTCTGGCCACGTATACACCACGCCAGGAATGAGGTCGTAATTGATGTGTGGTTTTTGTCCGGCAATCAGTTCGGCAACAAACACACCTTCTTCTTCGGCTTTGTGCGCAAGCATGGCACCACGTACAACGTCGCCAATTGCATAAATGTGCGAAACGGCAGTTTGTAAGTGCGTATTGACCTCTATTTGACCGCGTTGATTGACATTTAACCCCGCTTTGTCGAGAGCCAACCCATCTGTAAATGGCTTGCGACCAACTGCAACTAAACAGTAATCGGCTTCAAGTACCACTTCTTCGCCTTTCTTATTTTGAGCACGAAGTTCAATGTGTTTTCCTTTATTGGTCACACCCAAAACTTTGTGTTCCATATGAAATTTGAACCCTTCTTTTTTCAGAATTCTCGTATATTCTTTACCGATGCCGGCATCCATTGTAGGTAAAATACTTGGCGCAAACTCAACCACTTCAACACTTGCACCTAAGCGCGCATAGACAGAACCTAATTCAAGGCCAATGACACCTCCGCCAATCACGATTAGTTTTTTCGGGATTTCAGTCATGCTCAATGCCTCGGTAGAGGTAATGATGCGCTTTTTATCTGGTTCCATTCCTGGAAAATAGTTCGGTTTAGAACCCGTTGCAATAATGATGTGTTTACCGGTAATTTGAAGTGTTTCAGTTCCGTTAATGGCAATGGTATGTGCATCTACAAACGAACCCACACCTTGATACACCGTCACTTTATTTTTGTCCATCAAGAATTTTACGCCGGCACAGGTCTGCGAAACCACTTCATTTTTACGCTGGATCATTTGTGCTAAATTGGCTTTTAGCCCTTTGACTTCAATGCCATGTGCTTCAAAATTGTGCTGCGCATTGAAGAAATGCTCCGATGAATCGAGTAAGGCTTTTGAAGGAATACATCCGACATTCAAGCAGGTTCCACCAAGTGTGGCATACTTTTCGATTAGGGCCGTTTTAAGACCAAGTTGGGCACAACGAAGGGCGGATACGTATCCACCAGGTCCAGATCCAATTACAATTACATCAAAAGCACTCATTATGATTTGTTTTTTACAAAGGTACAAGAACTCTTTCGAAATCGAGGTGTTTGAGCCGCAATTCTCGCGAAAAACACCTTGGTTTGTGCAGGACCAACCAAAGCCGTAATTTTACGTCTTGAACACATGAAACTCAGGAGTTTCTTTATCCAAATAGTCATGGTCTTTGCTTGTACACAAGCATGGGCATCTCACATTATCGGCGGCGATATGTACTATGACTATATTGGTAACAATCAATACCGATTTTTCATTACTCTTTACCGCGATTGCAATTCGTCTGGTGCAGCTTACGATAATCCGTTGTATTTATCTGTATTTAAGCAGGGTAATATTCACCTAGAAACGGTCGAGGTCCCTTTTCCAGGTAGTGTGATTTTACCGATAAATTTTAATAATCCGTGTGCAACCCCGCCAAGCGGAATTTGTGTCGAGCGAGCCATTTATCAGTATGTCCTGACACTTCCTCCAATACCAGGTGGTTATACGGTTTCGTATCAGCGTTGTTGTCGGGGGCCAAATGTGACCAACTTGATTGCACCTGACAACACGGGGCTCACCCTTGTCACACACATACCTGGCTCTGATACGGGTTTTCAGGTCAATAGCAGCCCACGATTCTCGAATTATCCGCCAGTATTATTGTGTAACAACGACCAGTTGGTCTTTAATCATGTGGCGACTGATCCTGATGGTGACCAATTGGTGTATTCATTAGTGACACCCTATTCTGGCGCCAATTCGTCCGCGCCACAACCCACGCAAATGCCACCGCCGCCTTATTTTCCGGTAAATTGGCAAGCCAATTACAATGCACAAGTACCTTTAGGGCCAGGTTCTTCTACCATCATCAATTCAAGTACCGGAATCCTGACAGTCGATCCAAATATGTTAGGATTATTTGTTGTCGGGGTGCGTGTACAGGAATACAGAAATGGGGTACTTATTGGCGAAACAATTCGCGATTTTTTATTCCGTGTTTTTGATTGTAATATTCAGCTTTCGGCCATATTGCCTCTTCAAACGCAATTGCCTACGTTTGTTTCTTATTGCAATGGGTTAACGGTTCAGTTTGTCAATAATTCTTACGGCGGATCGAGTTATTATTGGAATTTTGGCGTGCCATCAGTTACGTCAGATGTAAGTACGGCATTTGCCCCGACATACACCTATCCGAGTTCGGGCACATATACGGCTCAATTGATTGTTAATCCGGGCAATGCATGTACCGATACCGCTTATATGGATATCATTGTAAATGATTCTTTAGAGGTTTCTTGGACTTCTCAAGATTCGTTGTGCCTGCAAGCGAATTCATTTGATTTTGTTGGGCAGGTTTCAAATCCACAAGCCAACCTTAGCTGGACCTTTCCACAAACAGCCAACCTCACTAGTGCTACGGGTAATTTAGTTTCGAATGTCCAATTTAATCAAGCTGGGTTTCAGCTTGTAAGTATTACTGCTGATATCGGTTACTGTCAAGAAAGTTTCCTCGACTCAGTGTATTTATTTGGCGATCCACTTGCCTCGATACAAGTGCCACCGCTTATAGAATGCCTTGGGTATACAATTACATTTGGCAATGCGTCACAAAATTCCAATCAATACCAATGGGATTTTGGAAATGGACAAGGCTCGAGTAACGCCCTTCCTACCACCACGTTTCCGGGTCCGGGACTTTATACAATTTCACTTATAGCAGGTTCGTCGCCAATTTGCCTTGACAGCACCTCCGTTCAAGTCCAAATCGAACAGCCGATTTTACTTGCCATGACGCATTCCGACTCGTTATGCATCGATTCGTTGTTTCTGTTTGAAGCACAAGTAAGTGGCCCATCAACTACCCAATACCATTGGGAATTTGGTACGCAAGCACAACCAAGTACCTCAACAGCACTTACCGCCAACTGGATTCATTACCTACAAGCAGGCCCTCAGCCCGTTTTATTGATCGGTGAAACACAGCTATGCAAAGACACGCTAGCGACATCCGTGGCAGTTTTTGGGCATCCGAGCATCAATTTTATGACCTTAACACCGGATATTTGCGCACCTGGCTTTGCACAATTTGTCAATTCGAGTCAGACCGATGTGCCGACACTTTACACCTGGGATTTTGGTGATGGCAGCACCTCTACTGCGACCAATCCAAACCATATTTATCCGAATGTGGGTAATTACACCGTGTCGCTGACACTCCAGACATTATTTGGTTGCGTTGAAACCTTATACATGGCGCAACAAGATTTAATCACAGTGCATCCTTCGCCTACGGCAGGTTTTACGGTTGACAGAACGCATGTAGATGTCTGTGACAATCAGGTTGTCTTTACGAGTACCGCACAGGGGGCAAGTACTTACACTTATTTAGTAGACCAGCAAGAAGTGGCGTATCATGCTGCGACTATTACGCATGCCTATCATCATAGCGGTACAGACCACCCGATGCAAATTGTTACGAATGATTATGGCTGCTCAGATACGGTATTAGGCACCATTCAAGTGGATCCGTTTACATTATACGCACCAAATACATTTACACCGAATCAAGACAAACACAACGAGGTATTTAATGTCGTTACAGATTTTGAGGTGAGTGATTGGTCTTTAGAAATATTTAATCGTTGGGGACAATGTGTTTTTCAAACAACAAACCCATCACAAGCATGGGATGGCACTTATAATGGCATGGCGTGTCAAGATGGCAATTACAATTATGTGGTGAAATACCGCCAGTGCGACCAGCCGTATATTCGCAAGCAACGCGAAGGGATGGTTACTTTACTGAAGTAGTTAATTGCGTAAAACAAAGTTTTGCCCAAGATAGACTTTGCGCACTTGTTCATCGTTGGCCAAGTCTTGGGCAGTCCCTGATTTCAATATTTTTCCTTCAAAAAGCAAATAAGCACGGTCGGTAATTGACAAGGTTTCTTGCACATTATGATCGGTAATGAGGATTCCGATATTACGTTTCTTGAGCTCCGAAACAATACTTTGGATGTCTTCAACGGCAATAGGGTCTACACCAGCAAATGGTTCGTCAAGAAGTACAAATTTAGGGTCAGTGGCTAAGGCACGTGCAATCTCGGTGCGTCGTTTTTCACCACCAGAAAGTCGGTTTCCTAGATTTTTTCTGACATGAGTCAGGCTAAATTCTTCGAGCAATGACTCTAGTTTTTGTTCGCGTTGTTCTTTCGATAAATCGGTGAGTTCTAAAATCGCCATGATGTTATCTTCGACACTCAGTTTGCGGAACACTGAGACTTCTTGTGGCAAATAACCAATGCCCATTTGGGCGCGTTTATACATCGGAAGTTTGGTGATGTCAAGTTCATCTAAATATACGTTACCTTGATCAGGACGCACCAAACCTACTATCATATAAAACGAGGTGGTTTTACCGGCACCATTTGGCCCGAGTAAGCCAACAATTTCACCTTGATTTACTTCAACTGTGACGCCGTCAACCACAGAACGGCCACGATAGGTTTTACAAATAAGATGGGTGTGTAGTTTCACAGAACGAAAGTACTAAAAATTAAAGGAGTATCGTGCCCGGATCCCGAATGGGCTTTCGCCAGGAATTTGATGTGTCACTCGGTACACCAAATCGACACGAATGAATTTTGCAATATTTTCTATTCCGACCGAAACCTCAGCATAGGGAACGCCATTGAAACGCTTTACGAAGTCTGGGATGAGCATTTCTGCTTCGTGTTTCGATGACAGTGAACCCAACATGACTCGTTCGGTCGTGACCAAACGAAGTTGCGCTTTCTTGACCAGTGGAATGCGGTCAAAGAACAAACCTTCCCAGTGATTTTCTGCAAAACCAAGGACATACCGATCCGATATAAACTCGAGGAAATTGAGCTTGTTAAATGTGCTCGTTAATAACCAAAGTGATTGATTCCCTTCATGTACTTTTAAAAATGGATATGCTGTTACACCATGAATATAACCGACAGACGCGCCATAACGCATTCTTCCGAATACTCCTAATTGGGTATTGTGTTCATATTGAAACTCGAAACGTTGGTAATTGTAGTCGCTACCAAAGACATTTTTGACGCCAACAATAGTCTGAAACGAGAAAATAGGGTAGGGTGAGCGTAGGGTTGTGCGGTCAAACGAACCTGCTAAAAACTCTTCATCTTTTGTCCAGCGGATACGACCCGTCCATTCAAAAGTGGTAATATTACTCAGTTGAACGGTGTCTAGATTGATGACTTTTCGGTAATTAGCCAAGCCAAGCGGCGTGTAATTTTTCCATTCAGCGGCGGTATACAAAATCAGGTCTTTCTGAATGTCTTTTTCCAAACTGACACCAGCCTTATTGACAAATGTGAGTTTATCAAATGGTGCCGTACTAAAAACAGTAGCAAATGAAGTTCCCATTGAGGCTGCTGTTGGTGATTGCCCAATTTGTTCGATATCGTAACTGTAATACGCATTCAACATGCCGCGTTTTTTCGGTGTGATATTATAGCGCAAACGCAGGCTGTATTTGAAACGATCGTCACCAAAACCATACGCTAATTTACCGCCCAGTTCGAGGCGTTTTGAAAAATCATTAGAGGTACGGAGGGCCACTGCGACGCGGTATTTTTCGACCGGATTCATGCTAAATGCAGAAGCTATTGACCCGACTTCGATTTTCTGAATGGGCCAATACCCTGTGGTCGCCATGTAACTGAGTTTTTTCATGTTTGTAAAAAAAGGCAATACCGAAAGTGAATCATACATTTGTTGTATTTGGACCTCTTTGGTATTCAATTGCTGTGGCCGTTGGGTTTCCCAATAGCTAGAATCACGTACTTTCGCACTATCCACGAGTTCGACGGCATTTTTCCGGTAAAACTCATCGTTTTGTGCCTTATTAATTAGAAAGTCTGAACGCTTGCTGTATTTTCTGCCAATTAAGCCCAAAAATTTAGAATGTTCGGTGGCTTTAAACTCAATGATTAGGCGTTCTTCAGTCAGCATCCATACTTCTTTTTGCACCTGTTCAAAATGGTGTTCAAAATAGAGGTTTTGAATGAAATTGAGGTTGGCATCTTTCGTTATCGATGCAGAAATGGATTTGACGGCATAGGTGGTGTCGTGGATCCACATATGGCCCTCAAAAACGAGGTCGCCTGTACGTTTTGGAACAAAGCGCAATTTATAGCACCAGTCGTTACCGATAAAGGTTGAGTCATCGAGGTAAAAGTTGTAGTAGTTTCGAGCGAATGTTGCCGCTGGACTAATGAATGACTTATTAAATAAATCAAAGACATTGTCATAAACATTGATATCGAGGTACATGTCACCCAAAAATTGAGTGACTTGCATATTTTCAATACCAGTAATTTTAGTGCCTTGTACGACTTCTTTTTTAACCTTTGGGTTGTTTTTAAAGTAAAAATCAGACACCGATTCGGAAAGCAGAACCGGCAAAAAACTTCGTCCATCTTCGCTAGAATCCATATAGTCCATCACTAAGTCGAGACGCTTGACGAGGCCGTTGTCTAGGAACTGCTCGCCCATATTGTTCAAATCAAGTTGGATTTTATTGTAGAGATGGTATTCATAAGCCTCGAGTTTCTCTTTGTTGTTAATGTCTTTGTTTGCCACGACGCGTCGATGCAATTGTGCACCTCTTGTCTCTTTTGGGGCTTTAATGATAATTTCTCCTATTTCTTTGTCTTGCGTCGATAGCCGGATATCGAGCTGTTGTACTTGATCTTTTTTGATTTTGACACGTTGCGTTTTATAGCCAATCGAACGAAAAATGAGCGTATCCGTGGCATAATACGTTTCTAGACTGTAATACCCAAGAGAATCTGTCTTGGTGCTGATTTTACTGTCCCAGTATTGCACAGTGACATAGCCAATTCCGATGTTATTGTTGTCGGTAACGCGCCCAAATACTTTTGTTTGCTGGGCCTTTACACTAAAGGATAAAAACAAGCATAAGAATGCGAGGAATCTCATGAGAATCTTAAGATTGTTTGGCGTGTGCGCGTTTTGAAACAAGAATACTAATTTCAAATAAGATGTAGATCGGCAAACTGACGATAATCTGTGAAATCACATCTGGAGGAGTAATAACGGCTGCTATAACGAGAATAACAACGATGGCATGCTTGCGGTATTTGATTAAAAATTCGGGTGTAAAAAGCCCGATCTTGACAAGCAAGAAGGTCACAATTGGGAAAAGAAAAAAGAGCCCTGTATAAAATACCGTCGAAAGGATTGTACTCATGTAAGAAGCAATGGTGACGTCATTATGAATTTTGGGCGAGATTTCGAAAGAGCCGAAAAACTGAACGCTGAGTGGAGCCACCACATAATAGCCGAATAAAATCCCTAAAAAAAATAGAATGCTCACATAAAAAACAATCCCTCTAGCCATTTTCTTTTCCTTGACTTTAAGGCCAGGTTTAATAAATGCCCAAATTTGGTAGAAAATATATGGAAAAGCGAGGACCACACCTCCCATCATGCTCATCATGAGGGCATAAGAAAACTGACCCGATAGGGTGGTGCTTTGAAAATCGACATGAACATCTTCGACGCAAACACCTAAGTACTGACACAATAAGCGAAAACTAATGAAATCAGGATCAATCATGTTCAAAAAGAGGTTGTCCATGATTTCACGCTGATAAACCCATATTACAATTGCAAAGATGATGACCGCAAGTGCAGCACGCATCAAACGCCACCTGAGTTCTTCAAGGTGGTCTAAAAATGACATTGGTTTATCGTCAGACATGCTGCAAAAATAATGAATTATTGGCCATTTTGCAGAATTCGAAGTAGAACGTAAATTGTTTACGTTGTGCCGCGTGAACTTTGTCTCATCAAAACAGAAAAACGATGGAAAAGCAATTCGAAATTCAACACATTTGGTTTAACAACAACGAAGCAAATGCAGTAATCGTTGGAAACATGAAAGAAGAGTACTTGAGTTATGAAACGAAAATCAGCTTACCGATGGAGCGATTGAATCATGTCATTAATCTGTTGCAGCGTCAAAATGAGCTAGAAATACTCGACTATATGCGTCGTTACGAATTCGGTTTTGTAACCGAATACCAATTAAGTTTGGGTGAAGACCTAAACCGGGTACTCGGACTGCATGAAATGATTGGGTCATTTCAGAACAAAGTCCGTAAAATTGTAGCTTAATTAAGGCTGGATGTAAACGGTTTCTTCGTTTACCTTTTCGGCTTCGATTTTGATGATGCCTTGACCCGCTTTGTTCCCTTTTTGGGCTTTGATATCAAGTACAGCGACACCTGCCTGGCCTAATTGGTACAATTTGTTGTAATTAAATGTTGCCATACCAGCAGTGTTGGTATAAGCAGTGTCAAATACCGCAACTTGTTGAGGTGTACTTTGCGTGTTGGTACCATACAAAACTACCATGGCATTGTTTACACTGGCATTGGTTTCGTCTTTGACGTAAATGTGTGCAATGGTATCCAATTTTTTACGGCAAGATCCGAGTGAAAAAACGCTCGCAGCAGCAACGCAAATCAAAAGAACTTTTTTCATAGTAGTGACTTAGTTGGGTAAGTAGATGGTTTCAACTGAAGTGGTATGCACTTTACAGCGCGAGTAACCATAAGCAGTTTTGTTATTGTACTTGACAATGATGTCGAAATATCCAGTTTTATTGCTTTCTCCGGCCATTAAAAAATAAGGGTCCATGTCAAAAGTGGTAAAACCAGAAGAATTGGTAAACGTGGTGTCTACGTAAGATAAAGTTGCTGGGCTCGATTGTTGATCGCCAACAATAATGACCTTTGCTCCGTCGATCAATTGGTTTGACGATGAACGCACAAACACCTTTAAGACCGCTGGATCTTTTGGTTCACAAGAGCTTAGTCCGAAGAACAAGCTGAGTGCCATGAGGCTAAAAAAGATACTTTTCATAGGTTTCGAATGTTCCAAATTTACAGTTTAATTTTCAAATTAGAAAACTTCGCTTCTTTCAAGTTATTGTAAGAGTACATTTACTTGATTGCGCTGCTCTTCCGTAATCTCTGCAATTGACTCGCCAGTTAGTCCGTAATAAAATCCTTTCACCTTTATCACCATCACACCAATTTGCCCTGGCTTGTAGTGGTCAGAAAGGTCAAAATAAGCCATGCCATTTGCATCACTAGTTGTCGAATCATTGACAGAAATAAGCCCAGTGGCACTTGTGTCGGTTGGTTCGGCCTGTAACCAAATTTTTGCATTTGCAAGCGGCTGCCCACTGGCACTGCATACAGAAACCTCAAGTGTGGTCTTCTTTTCGGACTGGCACGCACTCATGACAAGACTCATGAGGGCTACTCCGATTAGAAAACCCAAGTTAGAGATTCGAAACAGCTTATTTTTCTTGTACATTTGCATCTAACGTGTGCTTAATATCCTCTTTAACAAGGATAGGCCTCAAAAAGTTACATTTTTAGGAAGAAAATGAAATTGGAAGAAATTGCAACTGAACTTCAAGAAACTACGATTGCCTCTGCAGAAGCCCTCGAGCAGTTTCGCATTCGTTTTTTAGGTTCAAAAAACATATTAAAAGACCTCTATGCGGCGCTTAAAAATATCCCCAACGATCAAAAACGCGCATATGGGCAACAAGTCAATGAGTTAAAACAGCAAGCCGAAGCCATTTATGAAACGGCCAAAACTCAATTTCATGCACAGCAGCAAAAAGGACCTGCCAACCAAGATTTGTCGCGTCCGGCTGCAGACCCGAAAGTCGGTAGCCATCATCCACTTTCTTTAATTCGACGCGAAATCATCGAGATTTTTAATCGGATTGGTTTTGTGGTTTCTGAAGGTCCGGAAATTGAAGACGATTGGCATAACTTTTCGGCACTTAATTTCCCACCAGAACACCCAGCGCGCGACATGCAGGACACCTTTTTTATTGAAAAAGGCGAACGGGAAATGGCCTTACGCACGCACACTAGTAGCGTTCAAGTACGCGTTATGGAATCGTCAACGCCCCCAATTCGCACCATTTCGCCTGGCCGTGTTTACCGCAACGAAGCCATCTCGGCTCGCGCTCATTGTTTTTTCCATCAAATTGAAGGCTTATACATCGACACAAATGTGTCATTTGCTGACCTCAAACAAACTTTGCTCTTTTTTGCGCAAGAATTATTTGGCGAAAAGACCCAAATCCGCATGCGGCCCTCTTATTTTCCATTTACGGAGCCAAGTGCCGAAGTCGACGTTTCGTGTACACTTTGTCATGGAAAAGGTTGCAATGTCTGTAAATACACCGGTTGGTTAGAAATTATGGGCTGCGGAATGGTTGATCCGGCCGTTTTACAAGCCAGTGGAATTGACGCTAGTGTTTATTCAGGCTTTGCATTCGGAATGGGCGTTGAGCGCATCGCACAACTCAAATACCGGGTAACAGACCTGCGTTTGTATTCAGAAAATGACATCCGCTTTTTAAAGCAATTTACTCCAGGTGTTTCATGAGTTGGCAGCCATTACAATCGTCAGAAAATTGGCAAGACTTGCGACAACTTTCTCAAGATGCACCTCAAGTCATTTTTAAACACAGTACGCGATGTAGCATTTCTTCGATGGCGCTTCAACGCTTCGAAAACAGCACACTTTTTAATTCTAATGAATGGAGCTGTTGGTACCTCGATCTGCTTCAATTCCGATCACTATCGGATCAAATTGCACACGATTTAAACGTTGTTCATCAGTCACCCCAAGTCATTGTGCTCTATCAAAACCAAGTCCGCTATCAGGCATCACACGGCCTCATTGATGCGCAAGAAATGTTAACCAGTTGCTCTTCTTTATGAAACGAATTCTCCTTCTCCTTTTAGCTGTCGCTTTGCTTGTCGGATTCTTAGCGCCATTTTTGAATCAATCGGGCCTGACTGATACAGAACAACCGGCTTCCTTCGGTTTTAAAGAAAACCTAGCTACTACTTACGGAAAAACCATCGCAGTGCCATTAAAAATTACGGAATCATTGCAAAACGTGGCTGTTTACCTCGACGACTCGTTGATTTTTGAAAAGAAAAACCCATCGAAAAAAGAGGTGTTTTTCATTAATACAACTCATGTGACGCTTGGCGCACACTTACTTGAATTACGTGCCACAAACACAGACGGAAGTCCGTTTTCGGAACAACGCAATTTGCGCATTCTTTCTGACTTGAAACCCGACAACTGGACCCTAGAAATTGTCAAAAACTATCCGCATACGCGCACTAGTTTTACCCAAGGGCTTGAATTTTTGGGCACACAATTGTTTGAAGGCACCGGAGACCCGAACGAAGATGGCTCATCAATGGTCGCAAAAGTTGCATTGGCAGATGGAGCTATTGGCTTCAAAAAGAACCTCGATGCGAGTAAATTTGGTGAAGGAATTACCATTCTTAATGGCGAGTTATTTCAGCTTACCTGGAAAAATCAGCAGTGTTTTGTGTATGATGTGAACTCACTCGAAATCAAACGCGAACTTGCTTACACGGGCGAAGGCTGGGGCCTGTGCAACGATGGCCAGCAATTGATCATGTCTGACGGAACCGAGCGCATCACATTCCGAGATCCGAAAACATTTTCGGCAATTCGTACAATTGAAGTGTATACAGATCAAGGCCCGCTGCCGCGCTTGAATGAACTTGAGTATGTTGACGGACTTATTTATGCAAACATCTGGACTTCTTCATACATTGCGGTTATTGACCCAAAATTGGGCCGTGTGTTGGCACTCATTGATGCTCAAAATTTGGTAAAAGAAGGACAAGGTACCGGCGAAGTGTTAAATGGCATTGCCTATCAATCGGCTACAAAAAAATTATTCATGACGGGCAAACTTTGGCCAACGCTTTTTGAAGTGCGCATTGTTAAGTAAAGAACCATGGAAAATTTACGCAAAGACTGGAATGAAATCAAGAGTAACGACAGTTGGTCTATTTTCAAGATCATGGCTGAATTTGTCGAGGCTTACGATAAAATGGCAAAAGCAGGCCCTTGTGTTTCTATTTTTGGTTCGGCGCGTACAACTTCAGACAACCCCTATTATGCCTTTGCGGTTGAACTCGCAGACAAGTTGGCAAAACTAGGCTACGGAATTATTACAGGTGGAGGGCCAGGCATCATGGAAGCCGGAAATAAAGGAGCCAAGCAAGGCAATGGTGTTTCGGTCGGATTAAACATTGATCTGCCCTTCGAACAATTCCACAATCCATACATTGATCACGATCATTACCTTGAGTTTGAATATTTCTTTGTTCGGAAGGTCATTTTTGTGAAGTATTCGCAAGCGTTTGTAATTATGCCAGGTGGTTTCGGGACCCTCGATGAGTTTTTTGAAGCCATGACCTTAATTCAAACGAAGAAAATTGCGCGGCGTCCGATTGTTTTGGTTGGGACTGACTACTGGGGCGGTGTTGTTGATTGGGTAAAAGCGGTCATGTTAAAAGCAGGCAACATTTCACCCGAAGATTTACAACTCTTTCACCTAACAGACGAAGTCGATTCGGCAATTAGTTATATCGAAGACTTCTATCAATCACATGCATTATCTCCAAATTTCTAAGCATCTTTGTCGTTAAAACCTTCTCAATTATGTGGGATAAAATCAAAAATTTCATTTACAACGCCAACCGATTTGTCAGAACAAAGCACTTCTGGAAACACTTTGGACTCGTGATTTTATTTTACATCATTGTGGTGTTTGGCACCGTGCTTTACCTCGATTTTGCCACCAACCATGGCGAGAAAATTGCCGTCCCTAATTTTGTTGGCATGAACGGAGAGCAAGCCAAACACAAACTTGAAGAATTGGATTTGCAATACCAGATTTTAGACAGCATTTACGACCCCAAAGCTCCCGAAGGCACCGTTGTTGAGCAATTGGTTGAACCGACATCTTTGTCTAAGGTATATGTAAAATCGGGCAGAATTATTGGCCTTCGCCTTACAAAACGCACCCAACTTGTTGAAATGCCAAGTTTGCTTCATAAGCAAATTCAATTTGCCGAAAGTATCTTAGAGCAGCGCGGTCTGCGTTTCCAAATCCAATACCGCCCTACAGACGAAGCCAACGGTTCGGTCCTTGATCAACTCTATAAAGGCAAACGCATCAAAGAAGGTGAACGCCTGCCAATAGGCGCAGTTGTGACGTTAATTGTGGGTCAGAATGACCAAGGCGAACCGATTGCACTTCCAAACTTGGTCGGATTGACCATGGACGAAGCCCGTTTCATTTTTGATACACTTGGTGTTTCTTCGTTTTCGTTTATTTGTCCGGATTGTCTCAATGCCCAAGATTCTTCAGTTGCCCGTATTTTTTCACAATCTCCAGAATATATTGAAGGAACCACCGTTTTTAAATCCACTCAATTTATTCTTTCGATGCAGAAAGAAGGAGGCAATCAAAATCCTTAATCCATGAAGGCTCGTCTATTTTTCGTTGTGTTGTTGGTGCATTCGTTCGTTCAAGCCCAAGGTTTTGAAATGGGCCCTATTATGCGCAATTTCGACTGCAATGCATCGTTAACGCATCTTAAGTCGGGCAACAATTGGATTGACAGCACCTTTTTTTACAGCCCTGATACGTTAAGTCTACCCTTTTTTGATGACTTTTCATCCGACAAATTTCAGCAATACAACCCCCAATACAATGCCCCTGGCGTGACCAGCCAGTTGTATTATAAGTTACTAGATCCGGCAACAAATAATGCCTTGCCAACTAGTAATTCATTTACAGACCAAGCGACCTTTAAACGAACTTTTAATGTAGTTACCAGTACCTTTGTCGATACCGTTTTTCAGACTATTGCGGTCAAATCAGGTGATTTTACACAGTTCCCCATTAGCTACCAAACACTCAATTTGTACCCGCCATATTACATCTACGACACCATTGGAGTTCCAGATGTATCAGATACCGTTTGGGTCCAAAATCCAAACTACATCCAAGATTCAGCTCGTATCTTTTTTGCCACATTAAACGATCCGAATGCCTTATGGCTCGATCATCAAGTCTATCGAAACGAACGTTATGCGGTACAACCACGCTCACTTGGAGTCGCCACATTTGACGGACTCAATGAACACGGCTATCCGTATGCCATTGGCACTTCCCAAACCAATTTTGCTGACCACCTCTATTCGAAGCCACTTGACCTAAGCCCCTATACGGCTGTAGATTCGCTATATTTTTCTTTTTTAGTTCAGCCTGAAGGATTTGGAGACATCCCAGAATCAACCGATTCGTTAGTCCTCGATTTTTATGCGAAAGACTTGGATCAATGGTTTCATGTTTGGTCAATGGCTGGCGATACCGTAGCGCCGTTTAAGGTGGTGCATATTCCAGTTACCGCCGCGAAGTATTTCAAAAAAGGCTTCCAATTCCGTTTCAGAAATTACGGCGCATTATCGGGTTCTCTTGATCATTTTCACATTGACTACGTGCATTTGCGGACACAATCAGATGTCAATGATACCCTTTTCAAAGATTTTGCGTTGGTGTATCCACTCACTAGCCTTCTTGAATCCTACACAGCAGTTCCCTGGGATCATTACAAGGCTAGTACACAAAATCACATGAATACAGCTTTGCCGCTAGTTCTGCATAATGGAAGCCCTAATCCTGAAAACAATAGCATTGCTGGCAGCATTAGTTTTGGACAAAATGGGAGCACTTTGGGTGCGTATGTCTTGAATGGCGCAAGTTTGTCAAATGGCGATTTAAATTACAATGCGCTTACAACCTACACTTCTTATCATGACCTAAGTTCAGGGGCCTCATTTCCGACAAATCTATCTGGTGATGAACAAGTTTTTCGTGTGAAAGGAACGATCGGCGCCCAGTTTCCGAACCTTAACCAAAATGACACCACAGGTTTTGATCAAGTTTTCTCAAATTACTATAGTTACGACGACGGTAGTGCAGAAGCTGCATTTGGTCCCACAGGAGTGCAATCACGTTTGGCGATTTCGTACGAAAGTTACGAAGCAGACTCATTAATTGGCATCTCGATGCACTTCTTGCCTTCTGTAATTGATGTGTCGAATGATTTGTTTTTATTGAGTGTCTGGACCAATGTAAATGGGCATCCGGGTGACTTATTATACGAAGACGATGTCTTTTTTCCACGCAGTCCGGTATATGGTGATGCGCGCAATCAATTTGTCAATTATTTCTTTGCAGACACTCAAAAGGTGAGTGTTCCAACTTCATTTTTTGTAGGCTGGCGACAACTAGACCCGCACCGTCTGAATCTAGGTTTGGATCGCAATATTGACCGTTCAGACAAAATTCAATACAGTGTTGATGGTGGAGTTAATTGGTATATTTCACCATTTGAAGGTTCCGCAATGCTTCGTCCGATTTTCTCTACTGCTCTTGATGCGACACTCCAACTTGAAACACAACGTACCGAATCAACTTGGTCTTGTGCACCAAATCCGGCAACAGAAACACTTACCATTTATTGCCCTGAAAACCTGAAAGGTCAGGCCGTGAATGTGTACTCAATCTCAGGACAACAGGTTCTTCAAGCGGCAGCAAGTACCCTTGATATTTCAGGCTTACAACCGGGTATTTATTTCATTCAAATGCCTCATTCCAAATTGCCTACTTTAAAGTTTGTGAAGCAATGAACGAACTAAACACTGCCGAACTCGAAAACGAAGAAGCAGATTTATTTGAACACCATCGGTTTAAAGCCGATCCCGGACAAGAAATCGTACGAATCGACAAGTTCTTGATCGACCGCATGGCCGATACTTCAAGAAACAAAATTCAACTCGCCGCCAAGAATGGAAACATTCATGTCAATGGGCTGGCTGTTAAGCAAAATTACCGAGTAAAACCAGGCGATGAAATTGCCATTGTTTTGCCCTATCCTGTGCGTGAATTAGAGCTGATTGCTCAAGACATACCGCTTGATATTGTCTATGAAGACGAAGCACTGCTAGTCGTGAATAAACCGGCAAATATGGTGGTGCATCCGGGGTATGGAAATTATACAGGAACGCTCGTAAATGCATTGGTTTATCATATCGATCACTTACCCCGACCACCCAAAGATTATTTCGGCAGACCTGGTTTGGTTCATCGGATTGATAAGCACACAACGGGTTTGCTTGTGGTTGCTAAAACGGAACACGCCCTCAATGACTTAGCGCGTCAGTTCTACGAACGAAGTACAGAAAGGCGTTATTGGGCGCTCGTATGGGGCGACCTTGAGACGGATGGAACAGTAATTGGAAATATCGGACGCTCGCTTAAAAACCGAAAAGTCATGACGGTTTTTGAAGATGAAACGCACGGAAAACACGCAGTTACACATTACAAAGTACTCGAACGTTTTGGCTATGTCACGCTTGTTGAGTGCAAACTTGAAACCGGCCGCACGCATCAAATCCGGGTGCACATGCAGCACATCGGACATCCTTTATTTCACGACCTCGAATATGGAGGTGATCGCATCTTGAAAGGCACGAAATCAACTGCCTACGAACGATTTATTGAGAATAATTTCGCCCTCATTCCCGGACAGGCGCTTCATGCTAAAACCCTTGGTTTTATTCAGCCAGAGAGCAAAAAATACCTCGAGTTCACTTCCGAACTCCCAACTGGTTTTCAGACCCTTCTTGAACGCTGGCGCACCTATTGTTCGGATTTTAAATAAAATTTCTCTATTTTTGCTTTCCTTGGATTTTGTCCAGGCTAAAACTACTCTTTTATGAAACAACTATTCATTGTAGCAATTCTAACGCTTTTCATGGTTCCGGCAGCAATTGCTCAAAACCAGCCAGACCCAAAATATGTCCGTCAGGCCAATGAAGTTTTTATTTCTGGAAACTATTTTGAAGCGATTAAAGTTTGTCAAGACGCCTATAAAAAATTAGGTGTTCGTGGTTCTTTACGTCAAAAAGGTGATATGGCCTTTAAAGTGGCCGAATCGTACCGAAATATCGAGCAATACGACAAAGCCAACGAATGGTACGGTACGTGTATCGAGTTAAAGTATTTCGATGTCGTTCCTGAAATTTATTACTACCGTGGAGACATGCAACGCATGATGAAGGACTTCGATAACGCCCTTAAAAGTTACCGTGAGTTCAAGCGCATTGCGCCTAAATCTCGCGTCAAAGAAGTCGACGATGCCATCATGGCTTGTGAAAAATACAAAGACTTTGAGGAGTTTGAAACGTCAAAATTAGTTGTACGATCAGAAGCTAAAATCAACACCAAACAAATGGACATGGCGCCATCTTTTATGGATAAAAAAGGTAAGGTGATTGTATTTAGCTCCTCACGTGATGAGTCTACTGGTGCAAAACGTGACCCGATTTCTGGTGAAAAATACATGGACTTGTACATTGCAGAATACGATGTCAATGGCAATCCAACGAATGTGAAGTCACTTGATACCAAAGGAGTGGTGAACACTACTCAAAACGAAGGATCTGCTTGTTTTGATTCAAAACGCAAAACCATTTACTTTACACGTTGTCCGAATGCTGAAAAGCAAGATCTCGGTTGTGAAATCTGGATGGCAACCATGAGTGGCGAAGAATTTGAGGATCCAAAGAAAATTTCATTGACAATTAGTGATACCATTTCAGTTGGGCATCCGTGCTTGTCTCCTGACGACGCGATGTTGATTTTTGCATCCGACATGAAACAAAGTCCTAACGGCGAAAAAAGCTTCGGTGGACGTGACCTCTGGTATGTTTTGTTTGACAAACGCAGCAAAATGTGGGATTCTGTTCCGCACAACATGGGCCCAATGTTCAATACCGCAGGAAATGAATTATTCCCTTCAATCGGACCAAAAGGTCAGTTGTATTTTGCTTCAGATGGTTTGCCAGGAATCGGAGGCCTTGATTTATTTGTAGCCGATCGCGTAGGCGAAGAAAACAAATGGACGGGTGTTAAAAACATGGGCTATCCATTCAATTCACAAGCCAATGATTATGCCATTGCAGATGTCGATGGTAAAACCGGTTTCTTTACCTCTGAGCGTAAAACAACCTCGACCCAAGAATATGCGCCAGATATCTGGAGTTACAGTACACCACCAAACTTGTTTGACCTCCGTGTCGTAGTTTACGAGTCAGGTAAAAAATCTAAAAAATTAGCAGGTGCAAAGGTTTATGTCACGGTTTCTGATGGCACTACTTGGGAAGGCACTACTGATTCAAAAGGTAAAATTATCTGGAACGAACGCCCTGATAAAAAAGGTCGCTACATTTTAGCAGGTAAAGATTACACGCTTAAAGCCGAAAAAGAAGGTTTCTATGAAGACAAAAAAGGTGCAAAAATCAGTACCATGGGTCTTGAGCAAAGCCAAAGCTTTATCATTGAAATGCCATTGCTACCAGTTGGTGTCATTCGAACACCAGAAGTACGTTATGTATTTGACCAATGGGAATTCATTAACGATGCGACTTGCATGTCTCTTGACTCGTTAAAATTCCTTGATAGTATGTTGAAAGAATACCCAAACATTACCATCGATTTGTTCTCACATACCGATGCACGCGGTGGAGATGCGCGCAACCAAATGCTATCTGAAAACCGTGCTAAAGCAGTATACAAATACCTAGTTGAACAACGTGGTATTGATCCACGTCGCATCCGACCTGTCGGACGCGGTGAGGCCGAGCCAGCAACTTGGGTAGACGAAACCGGTAAAACAGTCATCCTAACCGAAGACTACATCAACCAGTTCAAAACCACTGACAAAGCGAAGTTCGAGATGTTACATACGATTAACCGTCGTACAACTGCTAAAATTACAAGTACCACTTTCGATCCTGCAACGGCACCGCCAGCAGATCCTGAGTACCGTAAGTTTAAGCCACTTCCACGTTTGTAAAAACTTAATTAAAAAGGCGTCGCAAGACGCCTTTTCTATTCAAGATGCGTCGACTCTTTCAAAAAATCGTCTTCTTCTTTGAAATGCAATCCTTTGGCGTGTGCGAATGGTGGGCACGTCGGTTGGGCATACGCACCAATAAAGTCCGTTTAGGGTTTATTTATTTTACATTTATTGGCTTGGGCTCTCCGGTCGTCTTGTATTTAATTATGGCCTGGATTTTAGAACATAAGCATTATTTTAAATTGCAGTCCAAACGCAAGCAATCTATCTGGGATTTATGAAGTTACTGATAACAGGAAGCAATGGATTGTTGGGTCAAAAATTGATCGATCTTTGCTTAAAGAAACAACTCGATTTTATTGCGACTTCTTCCGGAGAAAATCGGTATTCAAAGTGCCCAGCTGAACGCTATCAAACACTTGACATTACTGATGAAGCTGCGGTAAGAACTGTGATCGCACACGCCAACGCGAGTCATGTCATACATACAGCTGCCATGACAAATGTCGATGCCTGTGAACTCAATCCGGAAGCTTGTGATTTGGTCAATCGACAAGCGGTACGTTCTTTGGCGCGTGTGTGCGCTGAATTAGGCATCCACTTTCAGTTACTTTCTACTGATTTTGTTTTCGATGGCCAAAATGGACCTTATTCCGAAACCGACATTCCAAATCCATTAAGTGTTTATGCCCGTTCGAAGGTAGAAGCCGAACGAATCGTCCAGGCAGAAAGCAACTTGTCTTATTCGATTGTTCGAACGATCATTGTTTATGGCGAGGGTGAAAACCTATCGCGTTCAAACATTGTTTTGTGGGCTCGAGAAGCACTTCAAAACGGATCTGAGCTGCGCATTATCGACGATCAGTTCCGTGCGCCTACATGGGCCGCAGATTTGGCTTGGGCTTGTCTCCGAATTTGTGAAATAAATCAAACAGGTATTTTTCACATCTGTGGTCCGGAAACAATGTCTGTTTACCAGATTGTTGAACGCATTGCAGCTTTTGATGGCCATTCTATGGACGCAGTCATTCGAATGAAAAGTTCGGATTTAAACCAACCTGCAAAACGCCCCCCACATACGGGATTCGATTTAACGAAGGCAAAAAACACACTCGGCTACCAGCCAAAAACACTCGAAGAAACCTTGAAATTACTGAATGGTGCTTCTTATTCCTGAAAATGATATCTTTAAACCCGATTAAACTATAAACTATGAGCGTTTGGCGTAAAAAACCAGTAAGTCACTTTGAACGTGACATGAAAAAAAATGATCTTAACCGTGTTTTAGGGCGCTGGGGATTAACTTCATTAGGAATCGGAGCCATTATTGGTGGGGGTATTTTTACCCTTACCGGAATTGCGGCCCACGACCACGCAGGTCCTGCATTGGCATTGTCATTTATTATTGCCGGCGTCGGCTGTTTGTTTGCCTCATTATGTTACGCTGAGTTTTCTTCGATTTTACCAGTAGAAGGTTCTGCTTATGCCTATTCATATGGCACAATGGGCGAGTTGTTTGCCTGGATTATCGGCTGGAACTTGGTGTTGGAATACATGATGGGTGCGACTACTGTAGCTGTAGCCTGGAGTGGTTATTTCGAAAAATTGCTTCATCAATTTCATATTGACCCGCCAATGTGGCTCATGAATGACCCAATAACGGCCGCCGAAAAGGCAAAAGCCATGGGTATTGCAGCACCTGATTTTGCCTTTAATTTACCTGCCTTTTTAATCACATGGGTAGTTACCGGAATTCTTGTCAAAGGAATCAAAGAAGCGGCCAAAACAAACAACCTTATTGTGATATTGAAAGTAGCTGTCGTTTTGTTTGTCATCTTTGTTGGTTTCTTCTTTATTGACACCAATAATTACCATCCGTTTATTCCTGAACGCATTGTTGATGCCGAAGGTGTTGGACACTTTGGATGGTCAGGAGTCATTACCGCTGCTACAATTGTATTCTTTGCCTATATTGGTTTTGATGCGGTTTCGACACAAGCAGGTGAGGCCATCAACCCGAAAAAAGATGTGCCCTTTGCAATTATCGCCTCGTTGGTCATTTGCACAGTATTATACATTGTAGTTTCGCTTGTATTAACAGGCATGGTGCCGTATAACGAACTCGACATCAAAGCGCCAGTAGCTTCGGCTTTTGAAGGGGTTGGGATGCCTTGGGCAACGGTTTTAATAACCATTGCAGCAGTAGCAGGTCTGACATCTGTCATGCTCGTCATGATGTTGGGCCAAACGCGTATTTTCTTAGGAATGGCGAAAGATGGCTTGCTTCCTTTTAATGTATTTGGCAAGGTTCATCCGACTTATAAAACACCATTCAGAAGTACAATTTTGGTAGGAGCAGTGGTCTCGATAGTTGCTGCAAGTACGCCAATCGACAAAGTTTCAGAAATGTGTTCGATGGGAACATTATTGGCCTTTGCCATGATTTCCATTGCGGTATTAATTATGCGTATTCGCCAACCTGAACTTGAGCGACCGTTTAAGACACCAGCAGTTTGGTTTGTAGCAATTGCCGGAGCTGCCTTCAATTTCGGTCTGATGTACTTTGTGCGCATTGATACTTGGAAAGCCTTTATTGTATGGTCTACGTTAGGCTTAATTGTCTATTTTCTCTATTCTAGAAAGCACAGCCACCTCAACGAATATGCATTTGAAGCATCTTTGAAAGGGCACGATTCGATTGTCAATGCCTCAGAAGAGGACTAATGGAAGACCAAACTAAAAAATCATTAGGGCTACTCGACGCGACTCTTTTAGTTGCTGGGTCCATGATTGGGTCTGGTATTTTTATCGTTTCAACGTTAATGTTGCGCGATATCGGTTCTCCGGCTTGGCTATTAATTTTGTGGATACTCACAGGGATCATTACCATTTTTGCTGCACTTAGTTATGGTGAATTAGCAGGAATGATGCCCAACGCAGGTGGCCAATATGTTTATATTCAGCGTGCCTATGGTAAAATGGCTTCCTTTCTTTACGGCTGGACTGTTTTTACGGTCATTCAGACAGGAGTCATTGCAGCAGTCGCAGTTGCATTTGCCAAATATACTGCGGTCTTTTTTCCGGCATTAAACACACAACTTCTTGACCTCGGATTCCTTACAATTTCAGCAGCACAACTCGTTGCAATTGCATCCGTTGTTCTATTGACACTTTCTAATGCCCAAGGCGTTCAGAATGGAAAAATCATTCAGTTTGTGTTTACGTTTGCCAAATTAGGAGCACTAGGAGCACTCATTCTTTTAGGTTTATATGTTGGGTTTAAAACCGATGTGTTTGCGACTAATTTTCAAGATGCGTGGCGCGCATACAAAACAGTCATCGCAAATAATGGCGATAAAATCTTTGAAATACCATTAAGTGGTTGGGCCTTAGTTGGTGCATTGGGTGCCACGATTATCAACTCCTTATTTTCTGCTGATGCCTGGAATAATGTCACGTTTATTGCTGGCGAAATCCGCGATCCGCGCAAAAACATACCTAAAAGTTTATTTTTCGGAACACTTATCGTAACGGGCATTTATGTACTTGCCAACTTTGCCTATTTGGCATTATTGCCAGTACACGGCGATCCTCATGGAGCCAATGCCATCGAGCAAGGAATGCTATTTGCTTCGAATGATCGGGTAGGTGCCTCTGCAGCGTATGTCATTTTTGGTGATCTTGGAATTGCACTGATGGCAGGCCTTATTATGGTTTCGACTTTTGGATGCAACAACGGCCTCATCTTGGCCGGTTCTCGTTTATTTAATGCGATGGCCAAAGATGGCTTGTTTTTTAAAAATGCCGCGAATGTCAACAAAGCCGGAGTACCGTCAGTAGCACTCTGGATTCAATGTGCATGGGCGAGTGTCTTGTGTTTGTCTGGACGTTACGGTGACCTGCTCACATATAGCACATTTGCAAGTTTGTTATTTTACATCCTTACCATTTACGGAATCTTCCGCTTGCGAAAACTCGAGCCATTAACAGCGCGTCCATATAAGGCATGGGGCTATCCATTTGTTCCGGCCATTTATATTTTGTTAGCGCTTGCCATTTGTGTCGACTTGCTCATTTATGACCTGCGCAATGCGGGGATGGGCCTAGTAATTGTGTTATTAGGAATTCCGGTATTTTACTTAACACAGCGAAAGAAAAACGCTGTCGATTCACTAAACTAAACGGCACATTCGTTTTGGATTAAAAACGAATGAATACTCCTCAACCAATTATCTCACGTCGCATTTCACGGGGCATGTGGCTACTTATCCTCTGTTGCATTGGGATCATTTTTAGCCCACGTATTTTACTGACTTGGTTTGCAAGTCCAGGCCTATATATCGAATACGAAGAAGCGACAGCGGAAACCAAGAAACGCATTCCAACAGTTGGCATGACAAAGCCGCAAAAGAGCTGCTTAGCAAGGGCTCAACTTGCATCAGCACTTACGCTCACTCAATGGATTTCGTTAGGGCTCTCTCCCAAACAAGCAGCCTCCTTGCTGCGCTACCGCGACAAATTTGGTTTCCATTCTTTAAAGCAGATGCAGTGCATCCGTGTCTTGCCTAGACTTATTCTCGATCAAATTCAAGATTCGTTGCTATTCGAGCCTACAGCTTTGCACAAGGAAGGTTATGCGCCTCTAAAATTCAGTATTCCTGAACAAAAAAAACAAGTACTGCTTGACATAAACACCTGCACCTTCGAAGAATTAGATGCCTTGCCAGGACTCGGCACATACAGTGCGCAAAAAATTGTGAATTACCGCAGTTATTTAGGTGGATATGTATCACTTGCTCAATTATATGAAATTCATGGCATCGATAGTTCACTCATCACTCGCCTTTCACCTACGCTCAAATTAGGTTCATTTCCGCTTAAAACACTATCGATAAATACCGCAACAATTGAACAATTACAGGCGCATCCATACCTCAGCTGGAAGCAGGCCAACTCAATTGTAAAAATGCGCATTCAAAAAGGAGGCTTCCGCCAGCTCGATGAAATTAAAGAATCGTTATTAATTGACGCAGAAACATACGAAAAAGTGCATGCTTACTTATCTTTGTAGCATGACATTAACAGATCGCTTAGAACAAACCATTCGGGATGTTGCTGATTTTCCAAAACCAGGCATCCTTTTCAAAGACATTTCCACCATTATGCTCGATGCACAACTTTCTTCTGATGTACTTGATGCATTAGTCGAGCAGTATAAAAACAGTGGTATAGAAGCCGTTGCAGGCATCGAAAGTCGAGGATTTCTTTTTGGTTTCCCTTTAGCAATGCGCCTGGGCCTTCCTTTTGTCTTGATTCGCAAAGAAGGCAAATTGCCTTACAAGAAAATCCGACATGCGTACGATCTCGAATATGGTTCGGCGGTCATTGAAATGCACAATGACGCAGTTCAGCCAGGCATGAATGTGCTGATTCATGATGATTTATTAGCAACCGGAGGTTCTGCTGCCGCTGCCGCAACGCTCATTGAAAAATGTGGCGCAACAGTGGCTGCATTTAGCTTCCTTGTCGAGTTGGATTTTTTAAACGGAAAAAATGCCCTTGCTTCAACAAATGCACCCGTTCATTCGTTAGTGCATTATTAACTTTCTTTCTTTCAATCAATCAACAACAATGAGTATTTTAATCAATGAAAATCAGCAACTGATTGCCCAAATGGTGCGTGATTTTGCAGAAAAAGAAATTCGCCCTAATTTGAAAAAATGGGACGACGAAGAGTTTTTCCCAATTGAAACCATGAAGAAAATGGGCGAACTTGGTTTGCTTGGTATTTTTGTACCAGAGACCTACGGCGGTTCTGGATTTTCTTATTACGAATACGCCACAGCACTTATGGAATTGGGGCGTGTTTGTGGAGGGGTAGGGCTTAGTGTCGCTGCGCACAACTCACTTTGTACCGGACACATCTATTACCACGGTTCGGAAGCACAAAAACAAAAATACTTGCCAAAATTAGCCAGTGGCGAATGGATTGGTGCTTGGGGCTTAACCGAGGCGAATACTGGTTCAGATGCCATGCGCATGAAAACAACAGCTGTTCAAGATGGCGATTACTGGATTATAAATGGCGCCAAAAACTGGATTACACATGGTCTAAGCGGCGATGTAGCGGTAGTGCTAATCCGTACTGGCGAGTTGCTCGATAGTAATGGCATCACCGCGTTTATTATTGAAAAAGGTACTCCTGGTTTCTCTGCAGTAAAAATCAAGGATAAATTAGGCGTTCGTGCAAGCGAAACTGCTGAGCTTATTTTTGACAATGTTCGTGTGCATAAAGATCAAGTGATTGGTCAAGTTGGAGCTGGCTTCAAACAAGCCATGCAAATCTTAGATGGCGGTCGGATTTCGATTGCATCGTTGAGCTGTGGTATTGCACGAGGAGCTTTTGAAGCTTCCGTTAAATATGCCAAAGAACGTGAACAGTTCGGACATCCAATTGCACAGTTTCAGGCAATTAGCTTTAAACTTGCCGATATGTGTACGCAAGTAGAAGCAGCAGAACTACTTACCCTTCAGGCTGCTGACCGTAAAAACAAGCATTTGAGTGTGACAAAAGAAGGCGCTTTTGCAAAACTGTTTGCCTCTGAAGTTGCGGTTAAATGCGGCAATGAAGCGGTTCAAATCATGGGAGGGTATGGCTATACCAAAGAGTACCCAGCCGAGAAGTTTTTGCGTGATGCCAAACTCATGACCATCGGTGAAGGAACCTCTGAAATTCAAAAATTAGTCATTGCTCGAGAAATTTTGAAATAATCTTTTGCAGATTCGAATTTCTATCCTATCTTTGCGACCCTAAGTTTTAAACAAAGAAATAAAAGCATATGTTGATCATCCCAATTAAAGAAGGCGAAAACATCGAACGCGCATTGAAGAAGTACAAAAAGAAGTACGAAAAAACCAATGTGATGAAACAATTGCGTAGCCGCAAAGAATTCGAAAAGCCGTCTATTACACGTCGTCAGGAGATCATCCGTGCTGCATACAAGCAAAAAATGCAATCTCAGCAAGGGTAACCTTATTTGAATATATTCGTTAGAAAAAGGAGCATTAGCTCCTTTTTTTATGCGCGAAACTTTTTCCTCTTACCTTCAACATGAAAAGCGGTATGCATCACATACGTGTGTCGCCTATTTGCATGATGTCGAACAGTTCGAGAACTTTGCCGCGTTAACATCACTGAGTGACTGGCAAGAAGTCAATCAACAGCTTGTTCGTGCCTGGATGGTCTCGCTCATCGATTCAGGCTTAAAAAATAAAAGTGTCAATCGTAAATTGGCCTCGTTACGAACCTTTTTCAGATGGTTGCGAAAAGAAGGAAAACTGCAACGCAATCCGATGGCCAAAATTCAAGGCCCAAAAAACGAAAAACGACTTCCTGCTTTTATCAAAGAGACCGAACTAGACCTTCAGAAAACCGAGGTGTTGTTTGGTACTGACTTTGAAGGGCAGCGCAATCGACTTATCATCGAGGTTTTTTACCAAACCGGTTTGCGACTCAGCGAATTAATTTCGTTAAAAGAACGCGATGTGAATGAACAGCGCATCAAAGTTTTAGGAAAACGCAATAAAGAGCGAATGATTCCCATTTCAAGTGAATTAGGCATGCAGATTCATGCCTATCAACAGCTCAAACATGCGTTAGGTCTTACGCACCCGAATTTATTTGTGCGTTCCAATGATTTGCCATTGTACGAAAACTTGGTCTATCGAATGGTTCGTGAGGTGGTGTCTACACTGAGTTCGACTGAGAAACGAAGCCCCCATGTGTTGCGACATACCTTTGCCACACACATGCTCAATAATGGGGCAGGGCTCGAAACATTAAAGGATTTACTTGGTCACGCCAATTTATCGGCTACACAAGTCTATACGCACAACTCATTTGCACAGCTGACAAAAGCTTATGCGGCCGCGCATCCACGTGCGATGAAAAGCAACAATTAACCTTGCTTGCGCTTCGAATTTCTGTATCTTTGCGGCACAAATTTTTTCTATGAAATTAGCTACTGTAGGCAGTGTTGCCTTTGATGCCATCGAGACACCCTTCGGCAAGACCGATAAAATAGTCGGGGGAGCCGGAACGTATATTGCCATCGCTTCTTCCTTTTTTGTTAAAGAGCAGAGCCTAATCTCTGTTGTTGGTGAAGATTTCCCTTCAGATGTATTAACGTATTTGCAATCAAAAGGCGTCGATACTTCAGGAATTGAAATTAAAAAAGGTGAAAAAACCTTCTTTTGGTCAGGAAAGTACCACAACGACATGAATTCACGCGATACGTTGGTCACAGAACTGAATGTTCTTGCCGATTTTGAGCCCGTTGTTCCAGAACACGCGAAGCAAGCTGACTTCTTGATGTTAGGAAATTTAAGTCCAGCCGTCCAGTTGTCAGTAATCGAGCAAATGCAAAAACGTCCGCGATTAATTGCCATGGATACCATGAATTTTTGGATGGACATCGCGCTCGAAGACCTCAAAAAAACCATTGCGGCCGTTGATGTACTGATCATCAATGACGAAGAAGCGCGTCAGTTATCTGGCGAATATTCACTAAAAAAAGCGGCAACTATTATTCGTGCAATGGGTCCACAAATTTTAATCATTAAAAAAGGCGAGCACGGTGCGTTGTTGTTTCACGAAAAGCAAGTATTCTATGCGCCAGCATTGCCATTAGAAGAAGTATTTGATCCTACAGGAGCGGGCGATACTTTTGCTGGTGGTTTTATGGGTTATTTAGCCGCTTCTGAAACCCTTGATTTTGAGGCCATGAAACGTGCTATTATCGCCGGTTCAGCCCTTGCCTCATTCTGTGTCGAAAAATTTGGTACAGACCGTTTAAAAGAAATCACAGCCGCCGATTTAACGGCCCGCATTCAAGAATTTATTGCGTTATCGAATTTTGAATTTTAACTCATGGAATTGCAGCAACTCATCGATCAACTTCAGCAATTAAGTACCCAAGAAGACCTTACCGGTCTTGGGCGTGAAGCTAGTCAACTCAAACTAACCTTCGAAGATCAATTACTCGAGCTTGAGCGTCAAGAGCAAGTCAAACGACTCGATGCTGAAGCAGCGGGCACTAGTTATGAAGAGATCGAATACAACGAATTGCGCCTTGCATTCCAAGAGACCTATGCTTCGTTCGTTGAAAAACGAAAAGCCCAAGTCCAGCTCCAGACAGCCTTAGAAAATGAAAATCTGAAGCAAAAAAAACAACTCATTGCGCGTTTAAAAGAGGTCATTGATAACGAAGAAAAGATAGGGACAGCCTTTCAATCGTACAAAGAAATTCATGAAACTTGGAAGAAAATCGGAGCCATTCCACGAGACCAACGTGAAGCCATTCAAAAAGAATACTCGCGTTTGCTTGAAATTTTCTTTTACAATATCAAGATTTACAAAGAACTTCAAGAGCACGACTACCGACGTAACAAACAGTTAAAGGAAAGCCTCATCTTCAAATTAAAGCAATTACGTGCTTCAACAGCGACGCTGCGCGATTTAGAAGCGGGATTAAATGCCTTACAAGACGAATGGGAAGAAATTGGTCCGGTCCTCAATGAAGAGTGGGAAGCCTTACGCAGTGCCTACTGGGAAGCGGTTCGTGGCATTTACGACAAAATCAATGTCTTTTACGAAGAGCAGCGCCAGACTTTAAAAGCCAACATCGATGCTAAAAAGGCGTTGGTTCAGGCCCTGGCTGAAAAGTTAGAAAATTTACCTTCTTGGACAAGCATCAAACAGTGGGAAGAGCCCACTAAATTCATCCTTGATCTCCAAGAAAAATGGAAAAAAATTGGCTTTGGAAGTCGCAAAGAAAATGAGGCCATTTACCAAGAGTTTCGAGCACATTGTGACCGCTTTTTTGAAGCCAAGAAACAGGTATCAAAATCGTTAGAAGCGAATTTTACAGCAGTGGCTGCCCAAAAGAAGACACTTATCGAAAAGGCGCAGCAATTGAGCCAATCGACCAACTGGAAAGAAACCGCAGATCAACTCAAGCGCTTGCAACAGCAATGGCAGCAATTGGGCAATGCAGGTCATAAATGGGAGAATAAACTTTGGAAAGAATTTAGAGCAGCATGCAATGCGTTCTTTGATGCCAAAGACCAACATTTTACTGCACAAGATGCCACTTTTGAAGGCAACCTCGCACTCAAAAATAGCCTCATCGAAGAACTAAAGTCGTTTGAAACCACAGACGACAAACAGGCGACACTTTCATTTTTGCGTGACATTCAAAAGCGTTACACAGATGCTGGCCCCGTTCCGTCAAAGGCCCGACAAACCAATTACACTGCGTTTAAGGCACTCATGGACGAGAAGTATGCGGCACTTAAATTAGAAGGTGCCGAAAAAGAACGCATTCTCTTCCAAGCCAAACTTGAATCGATTGTTGCCAGCCCAGACAAAGCCAAGCAATTACAAGCCGAGCGCGCCGATATCAGACGTCAAATTGATGGCTTACAAAAAGAAATGTTGACCCTTGAAAACAATCTCGGGTTTTTTGCCCGCTCAAAAGGTGCCGATCAATTACGCGCCGAAGTGACTAAAAAAATTCAGCAGGCTCAAGAACGCATTTCAGCGTTAAAAGCCAAATTGAAACTCATCCCAAATGAATAGTTTCATTAACCTTATTCTGTTAGTCATTAGCTTGCCGGCTTTATTCGTAGCCGTGTTTGTCGGATTTGATTTACCAATCGAGTTTTTACATACCACTGCAGGTCAGCTTCCGTATCGCTTTGCTTTACTTGCAAGTTTTGCCATGCTTTTATTAATTGTCAGTTTGCGCCGTAGCATCCGTCGATGGATGGGTGTCAAGATGTGCGAGCAAACAGCAAAGTTTGTTTGGAATCAACCAATCAGCAACCGCCGCACCAAACGCGTGCTTGTATATAATAGCTTAGAAGCAGGTATTTTTTTAGCACTTGCGGTTGGTGTTATTTCGATTTGCAAAGAGGCCTGGCCTTTAGGCTTGGTGTATTTGTTAATGTGCATCGACGCCTTAAGTTTTGCTTTTATGAATCGTTTAAAATTCAGAGTTGCACTCTCTCAAAGGCCATCCTTGTCGCCGATCGCGAAGTCATTTTAATATACCTTTCTGGCTTGCGAAAAGTCAGTATTAGCCAACAAACTATTTACTTCGATTACATCGAAAATTTGCAACTCTCATTTCCGGTTGACTGTTTAGCCGAAGAACAAAAAGCTGATTTTTTCACTGTGCTCGAATCCCAAATTGATCGTGATCGCGTATTATTTCAGCACACGAAGTAGAATTCATACCTTCGTTCAATGTCACGTATCCAGCCCAAGAAAATACTCATTGTTCGTTTTAGTTCAATTGGCGATATCGTCTTGACTTTTCCGGTGGTTGCGGCTTTACGCTTGCGTTTCCCGGATGCACAAATCGATTACGTTACTAAAAAAGCATTTGCATCTGTATTAGAAGCCTGTCCGGAACTCACGCACACGTATTTTTTAGAAACTTCGCTCGCAGCGCTTCGCAAGCAGGTACCTCTCCGACAATACGACCTCATTTTAGATTTGCATCATAATTTAAGAACCCGCCTTTTTACGGGTTTTAGCAATCGACATGTTTACCGCTTTCCAAAGCAGAATGGGTATAAATTGATGCTTACCATCTTCAAACGGCGCATCGGAAAGTCAAGGCCAGTTGTGAATCGCTATTTAGAGCCATTAGCGCGTTATTTAGGCGAAAACCTACTACAAGCTCCGCCAAACCCATTTACGATTCCATACGTAGCGCAATTTGATATTAAATCGCGATTTAACACCGAACCAGGCAGCTACATTGCAGTTGCTATTGGAGCACAGTTTGCAACAAAGCGAATGCCGAATGAAATACTGGTTTCAATATTCAGCCAGCTGAAGCATCCGATTTTGTTGGTAGGGGGTCCAGAAGATGTAAATAGGGCCAAGCAACTCCAAGAAGCACTCCCGAACCAAGCACTTATTTCTGCTGTTGGTCAAACCTCGCTGTTAGAATCGGCATGGCTTGTCAAGAATGCGAAGGTTTTATTAACACATGACACCGGGCTTATGCATATTGGTGCTTGC
Organism: Bacteroidota bacterium; assembly: GCA_039800565.1. GTDB lineage: Bacteria > Bacteroidota > Bacteroidia > Flavobacteriales_D > Crocinitomicaceae > UBA952. The sequence continues at coordinate 45,040 of JBDLQL010000011.1, forward strand.
TTTGAGCTTCCGTTAGTTGTTGTATGGGGAAACACGAGTCCTGACTTCGGCATGGCTCCATTTCGGATGAATCAAACGGGTGTTTATTCGTTTGAAGTGACAAATTTGGACTGCAGGCCTTGTTCTAAAATAGGCCATCAATCATGCCCAAAGAAACACTTTCAGTGCATGCAACATCAAGACACCAAGGCCATTGCTGAGGTGCTCAACCAATTTTAGTTTTCTTCAAACAATTTTTTGAGTTCTGTCGCCTCTGAAGGCTTCAATTTGCCCGCTAAAATGAGGGCAAGTTGTTTGCGGCGTAAGGCACCATCAAAGCGCATTTTTTCTTCTTCGGTTTCAGGAATCAAATCCGGAACTTGAATCGGATTACCGTTCTGATCGACCGCTACAAAGGTGTAGATAGCCTCATTGCATTTTTCTCTTGAACCAGTAACGGCGTCTTCTACAAATACATCTACAAATACTTCCATCGAAGAATTGAATGCCCTAGAAACTTTGGCTTCGAGGGTCACGATGGAGGCGTGATTAATGGGTTTTTGAAACGAAACATTATTGACCGAAGCAGTCACAACAACTCGTTTGGAGTGGCGATGCGCTGAAACACTGGCAATGACATCCATCCAGGCCAGTAATTGACCGCCAAATAAATTTCCGAGTGTATTGGTATCATTTGGGAGCACAATTTTTGTGGTGATGGCTAATGTTTGTGAGGCTTTGTTGGCTTTCATGTTACAAATTTAACGAAAGCAGGAATGCAATCGAATAAATCGAAGGGGAGATATACAACTTTGAAGCACTTGTTGTATTTTTACATCGAACTATCCTGCTCGAAACGAAACTTTTATGAAACAACTATTTACAATTCTCTCCATCTCAAGCTTTTTAACGCTTCCATTTGCTGGCTTATCTCAACAACCGGTGCGTCAACTCGACCCAGGAAATATGCGTGAAGGTGAGCACGTCGAATACTGTGCGACGCACAAAAAACAAGCAGCACTCATGAACGATCCGGCTTTTGTACAAGGCCTGCAAGCTGCCGAAGCCGAATTTGAAGCAGCCATAAAAAAAGGGGGTGCTGAAAAAGCAACCATCTATACCATTCCGGTTGTTTTCCATGTCTTGCATACAGGAGGGGTTGAAAATATAAGTGACGAACAAATCTTGAACGAGCTTTTTATTTTGAATCGCGATTACCGCAAACAAAATGCCGATACTGCCAATGTACACCCTGATTTTCAAGGAATGCCGGCGGATATTGAAATCGAATTCAAATTGGCCACAATAGCACCAAATGGCCAATGTTTTAATGGCATTACGCGCACTTACAATGCGCTCACAAATGACGGAAGTAACGGGAATGCCCAAGTCGATGCGATTATTGCAGGCAACAATGTTTACAATGGTAGCTGGCCGGGCAATAAATACTTGAACATATTTATTTGTGCCGATATTGGAGGTGCCGCAGGTTACACGTTTAACCCAAATAACGGCTCTGCTTCAAGCATGAAAAATGGTATTTGGGTCTTGCATGACTATGTGGGTGCAATTGGCACTTCGTCTGTTGAAACTAGCCGTACACTTACCCACGAAGTGGGACATTGGTTAAATCTTAGCCATACTTGGGGAAGCAATAACAATCCGGGTACCGCTTCAAGTTGTACGGGTAACGGCGACAATGTACAAGACACACCAACATGTATAGGCGTGACTTCTTGTAATTTAAATTCAAATACCTGTAGCAATGACAATGCCTATTGGGGTTTTGATATGCGCGACAACGTCGAGAATTACATGGATTATTCCTATTGTTCTAAAATGTTTACACAAGGGCAACGTACACGCATGCGCACTGCCTTAACTGTTGCCGGTACCGGTCGTGCCAATGTTGTTTCTGCGGCAAATTTGCTTGCTGTTGGGGCAACCACTACACCTTATTTGTGTAAAGCAGATTTTACAACAGATAAGAATACGATTTGTGAAGGCGATCAAATTCAGTTAACCGATATTTCATACAACGAAGTGACGACTTGGAACTGGCAAATTACGCCAACAACCGGTTGGGCTTTTGCGGCAGGTTCTTCGGCAACTAGTCAAAACCCGGCCGTCGTATTTAGCACAGAAGGCCTTTATTCAATCCAGCTTGCAGCGAGCGACGGTACCCATAACGATTCAGAAGTGAAAAGCAACTTCATACGTGTTCTAGGAAACGCCACCACGATACCTTATTGGGAAGGCTTTGAAGCATACTCAACCTTGAGCAACCTGACCAATTGGGAGGTGTATAATGAAAACAACAACAATGCCTTTACCATTGAACCAAACTTCGGTTATTCGGGGACTAAGTGTGCGAAACTTGTAAATTACGGCCAAACGCCTTCAAATGTCGATGAGCTCATCTCGACCAACATTGATTTATCTGGTATTGACTCTGTAAGTGGCGTCGTAACACTTTCGTTCCGTTATGCCTACCGCAAAAAAACAAGCGCCGATTACGAATACCTCAAAGTCTTCATTACAGGCAATTGTGGAACCAACTGGGCACAGCGCAAAACCTTAGGTGGCAATCAGCTTTCTAGTCAGGTGTCTTCAAGCTCTTGGGCACCAGCAAGCCAAACCGATTGGGTTACTGTCCACATGACAAACGTTACCAACAATTACTTTACCGATCATTTCCGCATGCGTTTCCGTTTCGAAGGTGAGGGCGGAAATAACTTCTACCTCGATGACATCAATTTATATGCTGGAAGCCCGTCCAATGATCTTGTAATTGCAGGAACCGACGAACTTTCATTTAACAACATGAATTTGTTCCCAAACCCGACAGATGCCGATGTGCATGTGGCGTTTGATGCATCAAATGCTGGTGCGGGTGTTGTTCGCATACTTGATTTAAGTGGAAAGGTCATTGAAGCACACAAAATCGCTGTTAATGCAGGACATAACCTAGTCATTACTGACACACAAAAATTAGCAGCAGGTTGGTATCAATTTCAAATCCAACTCAATGGAACGATTCAAAACAAGTCATTTGTTGTTGAATAATCAGTGATCCGAAAAATAAGTAAATAGGAGCTTCGCTTTTGAGGCTCCTATTTTTTTTGCCACTTCTTCTTCACTTGAAGCTTGCATTTTTTCAAGGGTTTTGAATTCTTGAAAAAGCAGTGCGATTGTTTTAGGGCCTAAGCCTTTTATTTCTTCCAAAACCGAATGATTCGCTGCTTTGCTGCGTTTGTTACGGTGGCGGGTAATACCAAAACGGTGCGCTTCGTCACGCAATTGTTGGATGAGTTTTAAGGCCGCAGAGCGGCGATTTAAAACAATTGATTTTCGGAAGCCCGGTTTAAAGATTTCTTCGAGACGTTTGGCTAGCCCGATTACTTGAAAGCGCGTGTGTAAACCAAGCTCTTGAATGACTTCCATTGCGGCACTTAATTGCCCTTTTCCTCCGTCAATAATGACCAATTGTGGCAGAGCTTCGTTTTCTGCCAGAAGTCGACTGTAGCGTCTGCGCACCACTTCTTTCATCGTTCCGAAATCGTCGGGCCCCTCCACTGTTTTTACATTAAAAATGCGGTAATCTTCTTTGCTAGCCTGCCCATTTTTAAACACCACACAAGCCGATACCGCGTTTGTGCCTTGAAGGTTTGAATTGTCAAAACACTCGATATGTGTTGGCATTTTATCTAGCTTAAGAACTTCTTGTAGTTCGAGTAGCGCATTTGTTTGAAAGCTCCGTTGATCACTTACTGCATTCATGGCTTTTTTGCGCAATTGCAAGCGCAAATGCATCACGTTTTTAATTGAAAGATCGAGCAGCTGTTTCTTTTCGCCAATTTTAGGCGTGCTAACCTTGGCTTCAGTGACCAAAATGTCCGCCGCATTTTGCACTAAAATCTCTTTTGAATGGCTGTCAAAATGTTCGCGTAATTGCGGCAGTAAGCTTGAATAGATGTCAGGCAGGGCCTCATTGAAAGGATTCTTAATACTTGCTGAATAGGTGTGTACAATTCGGCCTTCTCGGACAACCATGTAATTGAAATAGCAAATGGCATCTTCTGATTCGATATGACACACATCGAGATCAACTAAAGATGCAGAAGCCATCATGGATTTTGACTGGTAATTGTCAAGCTCGATCAGGATTTCTTTTAATCGTTGAGCTTGTTCAAATTCTTGTTTTTCAGCCAATTCAAGCATTTGTTTTTTTAATTCTTGGCTAAGTGTATGTGTTTTTCCTTCAAGCAAGAGTGCGATCGCATCTATTTGCTGTTGGTATGCTGCTTCACTTTGATTGCCGACGCAAGGAGCAGCACATTTTCCGATGTGGTATTCAAGGCAAACTTTATAGGTTCCTTTTTCAAGTTTTTGGGGACGGAGGTCTAGTTGGCAACTGCGCAATTGAAACAGTTCTCGAATCAAGCCTAATAAAGCGTTCATGGCTTTACCGTTAGGGTAGGGGCCATAGTAAATCGACCCGTCTTGAATTTTTCGTCGGGTTGAAAAAATCCGCGGAAAGGCTTCGTTTTTAATGACTATCCACGGATAGGTTTTGTCGTCTTTTAGTAAAATATTGTAGCGCGGACGGTAGCTTTTAATTAAGTTGTTTTCGAGCAGTAAGGCATCGAGTTCATTTTCGACTACCGTAAAACGGATGTGTGCAATTTGCTTGACAAGCGTTCGTGTTTTTCCATCCTGGTGCTCTTTCAAAAAATACGAACTGACTCTTTTTTTTAGGTCTTTTGCCTTTCCAACATAGATGATGCGCTGTTCAGCATCTAAATACTGATACACGCCAGGCTCGTGTGGCAAACTCTCGACAATTTCGATAATTCCTGCGTGAAACTTCATCAGCTCAAAAGTACAAACTATCTTTGTTGCATGTTAGACGCATTTATCTTAAACGCCCTTCAAGAAGACATCGGCAGCGGTGACCACTCATCATTAGCTTGTGTGCCCGCCGATGCCGTTTCATCGGCCGTACTGATCATCAAAGAAGCAGGGATTCTTGCAGGCGTTGAAGTCGCTAAACGGATATGCGAACTCCACGACCCAAGTTTGCAACTGAAGGTGTTTATGCAAGATGGCGCTGCAGTCGCGTACGGAGATGAAGTTTTTCACTTGACCGGTAATGCCCGTTCAATTTTAGCAGTCGAGCGTTTGTTGTTAAATTGCATGCAGCACATGAGTGGTGTCGCAAGTCAAACTGCTGCTTACGTCGACTTAATTAAAGGCACGAAATGCACGCTATTAGATACCCGCAAAACCACCCCAGGAATGCGCGCGCTCGACAAATATGCAGTCAAAATAGGTGGGGCAGCCAATCACCGGCACGGATTGTATGACATGATTATGCTCAAAGACAACCACATCGATTACGCAGGTGGTCTAAGACCAGCGTTAGAACGCACCAATGCCTACTTGAAATCGAAGCAAATGCCACTTAAAATTGAGGTTGAAGTACGAAATATGACAGAACTCAATGAATTATTGACTATTGAGGCAAGTTTTGACCGCATTATGCTCGATAATTTTAGTCCAGACGAAATTAAAACCGCGCTTTTGTTGATACCTAAACATATCGAAACAGAAGCATCTGGCGGAATCAATAAAGAGACCATCCGTGCTTATGCAGAAACAGGCGTTCAGTTTATTTCAGTTGGTGCGCTCACACATTCTGTAAAGGCACTGGACATGAGCCTTAAGGCGCTGGTTTAAATCGTGCCAGCGTCAGCAGAAAACCATCAAAGAGCTCGCCATATATTAGCACCGCTTTTTGTGAGCTTCCATCACAAATACTTGCTTCCATCCAAAATTGATTTTTTTCATGTCGTTCACACGTGTGGATGATTAATTGTTTTGAAAACAGCACATTTTTCAATCCGGCAAGTTTGAACATGGCCTCTTTGGCCGACCAAAATAACGTTGCCATTAATGGAGTTGCCGGCGCAATCAAGGCGTGCTCATGTGCATTTAAAAACCGTGGCGCTATCCGAAGCGCTTTGGCTGTGACTGACTCAACGTCAACCCCAATCGGGAAGGGAGCAGTCCCAAATAGATAGCCAGATGCGCAATGAGAAATCGAAATTTGCACGGCCGCTTGGTTGGCTAAATAAGGAGCGCCTCCTTCCTGGTAATGGATTGCTGCATTCAATTTAAAATAATGACGCAATGCCCGAATTGCCAAAAATTCTTGTTTGCGCTTAGCGAGTTGAAGTTTCGAAAACTGCGCAAGTTCTTCAGGGAATAAATACGTGAGGTCTGAACGTAAATAGGGTGCCTCCAGAAAGCCCCAGCTGAGCCCATTCCAATTCCCTGATAAAATATTTTCCATGTAGACCTACCTAATTTGATGCAAATATGCGTATTCTATTCCAATAGAATTTTAGTAAATTTTATGTTAAGAATATGGATTTTCCTATATTTACAATCTTTAAAAAACGAGAAATAGTAAAACTTATACGCATTCATATGGTGGGTAGACTGAAATTATTGCTGTTAAGTGTGTTGTTTGCAAGCACTTATGCATTTTCACAATCTGGACTTGGTACCCTTCGTGGTACAGTAGTCGATGAATCTACAAAGGCTCCTTTGGAGTTTTGTAAGGTGCTTTTAAAGCAAGCCGGCTCAATGCGAGGTTCTGCCTTAACAGATGCTAATGGTAAATTTCAAATCAGTGGGATCCAACCGGGTACTTACGACGTTGAAGTTCGTAATTCTGAAGGGGGTTACCAATCTTTACTCCAAACAGGAGTGACCATTTCTCCAGATAAAATCACGTTCCTTGACAACTTAAGTTTGGCGTCCAAAACGCAAGAAACAAGAGAATTCAAAGTTGTTAAATACAAAGTACCGCTTATCGATAAAGATGGTGGTGCTTCCGGAGCCACTGTTACCCGTGAAGACATCACCCGTTTGGCTGCACGTTCTGCAACTGCAGTTGCCGGAACTGTCGGTGGGGTAAATGTGAGCGAAGGTTCAGGTGCTATCTCGGTTCGTGGTACGCGTTCTGATGCCACTTATTTTTACATTGATGGTATTAAAGTTCGTGGTTCAACGAACTTGCCAAAATCAGCATTAGAAGAAGTATCCGTAATTACCGGTGGTGTACCGGCCAACTACGGTGATGTCACTGGTGGGATCATCTCGATTACAACTCGTGGTCCATCAGCTGTTTATTTTGGAAGTTTAGAAGCCGTTTCTTCAGGTATTTATTTTAAAGGTGCTGACCCAAATGGCTACGACGGAAAAGTTTTTGGTCTTGACAAATATGGATACAACTTGGTTGAAGGAATGTTGTCTGGTCCGCTTTGGATGCAACGCGATTCAGCAGGTCACAAAACGCGCCCACGTTTAGGTTTCTTAATGTCAGCAAACTACACCAACCAACTTGACCCACGCCCAATGGCTGGTGGTTCGTACCGCATCAAAAAAGATGTTCGTGATTCGTTATTAGCCAACCCATTGCGCCCTACTTCAACTGGCTTCGGAACTTTCCACAATGCACTATTCTTACGCGCGTCTGATTTCGAAAAAACTCCATGGAGAATGAATGCTGCGAACAGTGTCTTCTCTGCCCAAGCAAAATTTGATGTCAATACAGGGCCATCAGTGAACTTACAGTTCGGAGGTTCCCTTAACTATAGTAATGGATCTGCTTACAGCTATGGGCAATCGTTATTAAACTTTACAAATTACGGTGTGAACAAATCGCTCGACTACCGTGTATTTGCGCGCTTAACACAACGTTTTAACAATGACCGCGAAGGCTCTAGTTCAAAAATCAAGTCTGCGTTATATAACATCATGGTCGATTACTCAAAATCATACGATGAGTTCTATGACCCAAATCACAAATACAACCTCTTTAATTATGGATATGTAGGGAAATTTGTCACGACACGTGTACCATCTTACCAATTTGACCCTGCTACTCAAATGTATGTGCACAATGGTTTCCGTGATGTTCAAGTAGACTTCACTCCTTCAGAAACCAATGCTGCTCTTGCTTCTATTACTACTCAGTATTACAATATTTACCAAGGTTCTCCAGTTGGCCACTACGAAAACCTCTTCCAAATTCAACAAGGGAATGCGCTTCGTAACGGTGATGCGCCTAATAGTGTATACGGTATTTGGTCGAATATTGGTGCGCCTTACAATGGTTTTGGTAAACTTGAAAATGATCAATTCCGTGTAACAGGTGCAGGCCAGGTCGTGCTTGGTGACCACTCAATCTCGTTAGGTTTTGAATACGAGCAACGTGTTGACCGTGGTTGGACAAGTGGTGATGTAGGCCCAACATCGGTTTGGTCAATTGCGCGTCAGTTGGCAAACTTCCATATTCGTGAGCTTGACTTGAATTCTGGTGTGGTAACCGATTCAGGTTCATTTAAGGCTGTAACTTACAACCGTTTGAATTCTGGATACGCTTCCCAATCAGGCACAGGCGAATACGGAGGTCAATTAAACAACGACAATCAATCGTTCTTTGATTATAACTTGCGTCAAAAGTTAGGTTTCAATGTGGCTGGTACAGATTATGTTGACATCGACAGTTACGATCCAAACTTATACACATTTGATATGTTCTCACCAGACGAATTATTGAATAGTGGGAATTCGTTTGTTTCTTATTGGGGTTTTGACCATACGGGCAAAAAAGTACGTGGTACAACTGATATCAATAAGTATTTCAATGAATACGACGAAAACGGGAATTACAAGCGTTTCGTAGGTGCTTTCCAGCCGATTTACATGGCAGGTTACATCATGGACAAATTTGCGTTCAAAGACATCGTATTTAATGTGGGTGTTCGTGTCGATGTATTTGATGCCAATCAACCTGTATTAAAAGATCCTTACTTATTCTACGCAGCTAAGACTGTAAAAGAAGTTCGAACATTAAAAGAAAATGATCCGAATCAATATGCGTGGGTCAATTTACCAAATGGAATGGGCGACGACTACGTTGTCTATGTAAACGACGTGAATAATCCTACAGCAATCAACGGTTTCCGTAATGGCGCACAATGGTATAATGCAACTGGTACGCAACTCGAAGATCCAACACCAATTAAAGGAGCTGCAGGGATCGCTCCTTGGTTGCAAGACCCTTCATTAGAAACGCCAACTGCCGCTTCATTTGTAGATTACAAAGCACAAATCAATGTGATGCCGCGTGTTGCTTTCTCATTCCCAATTTCTGAAGAGGCTTCGTTTTTTGCGCATTATGACATCTTAACAAAACGCCCTACAACTGGCTACCGTTTCAATCCGTATGAATACCAGTTTATTCAATCACGTAGTGCTGTGATTAATAACGCCAACTTGAAACCAGAAAAAACAGTCGACTACGAATTGGGCTTCCAACAAGTATTGTCACGCACCTCTTCGGTTAAAATCTCAGCATTCTATCGTGAACAACGCAATAACGTTCAATTAGTGAATGTCTTTGAAGCCTATCCTGTAACTTACAAAACATACGGAAACCGTGACTTTGGTACTGTAAAAGGTTTAACCATTGCTTATGACTTGCGTCAGACAGGAAACATCCGTATGACTGCTAACTATACCTTACAGTTTGCTGATGGTACAGGTTCAGACGCGACATCAATGTCGGCACTTGTTAATGCTGGTTTGCCGAACCTTCGTGTCATCTTCCCATACAGCTATGACCAACGTCATGCCTTTAATGTGACTTTTGACTACCGTTATGGTGAAGGTCAAGACTACAACGGCCCAATGATTGGAAAAACAAAAATTCTTGAGAATACAGGGTTGAACTTAATTGCCAACATCAATTCAGGCTCTCCATATTCTTCTCAAACCTTTATCACAGACGAAGGTATCGGTAACTTGAATGCAGGTATTAACGGAACGCTTAATGGTTCACGTTTGCCTTGGCAATACCGTCTCGATTTGCAGGCTGATAAAAACATTAGCTTAGAATACGGAAGCAAAGAGAACAAGAAAAAGAACGCCAACTTACAAATCTATTTGCGCGTAACAAACTTGTTCAACCAATTTAATGTATTGAATGTTTACCGTGCTACGGGTAACTGGGACGACGATGGATATTTGGCTGCAGCTTCTAGCCAGACATCGATTCAAAACCAAATTGATGAGCAATCTTTCCGTGACTACTACACGATGAAGATTCAAAATCCGTTCAACATTAGTATCCCTAGAACCATTCGTCTAGGTGTCAAATTTGATTTTTAAGAAGCAATAACTTTTAAGTATGAAAAAGCAATTCTTTGCAGCCTTTCTTGGTCTTAGTGTCGCATTCTCTAATGCCTTCGCTTACCTTGGTCCTAACGATAAGGATTACAAACCCGCTAAACAACCTAAAGGTGCCAACTGTAGTCCGGCTACAGCGAAGTTAACCATGAAGTTTAATGACGTTTCCGCCTTAATTGAACAAGGTGGAAGTATGTTCCAAAACCGTGCAGCAGGCGTAGCTGCTTACGAGGTTCCTAAGGGCGGTAAGCGTTTCGCTATTTTTGCCGGCGCCTTATGGATGGGTGGTACAGATGTCAATGGCCAGTTAAAATTAGCGGCCCTACGTTACCGTTCAGGAAACGATTTCTGGCCTGGTCCACTCACTGCAACCCCAGGCACTGGTAACTACAATCCTTTACATCCTGTAGGCGACGACGCAGTGCGCGATTATGGTGAGGCAAATATCGACCCAGATCAGTGTATTGCTTACGATAAATTTTACACCATTCGCAAAGCAGAAGTGATTCGCTTTAATATTTGGTGGGAATGTAACGCTGGTATTACCACTGAAGGATGTGACGAAATCACACCTCCATCTAATGATGAATTGAACCGCATTTATGGATGGCCTGCTCATGGTGACGTATCACGTGGCCAAGATTATTTCTTAGCACCATTTTACGATCGTGACCAAGACGGTAACTATAACCCAGATAACGGAGACCACCCATGGTACGACGATATCTTAGGCCGTGACGACATCGAGTGTGGTGTCGACCGTCGAATCTCTTTGTACGGTGATGAAACGCATTGGTGGGTATTCAATGACAAAGGAAACATCCATACGGAAACAAACGGTGACCCTATCGGAATGGAAATTCGTGCTCAGGCTTTCTCGTTTGCAACCAACGACGAAGTGAACCGAATGACCTTTTATAATTACGAGTTAATTAACCGTGGTACACAAACTTTATACAATACCTACTTTTCACAATACCTCGATGCCGATGTTGGTAATTATGCCGATGATTACGCAGGATGTGACGTTTCTCGAGGTTTAGGATACATGTATAACGGTGACCTCATCGATGAATCAGACGGTGGAAAATTGGGTTATGGTGAAAACCCACCAGCAATCGGGTGTGACTTCTTTGAAGGCCCTTACCAAGATGCGGATGGCCTCGATAACCCTGGCCCTTATTATGACGAAACGACACAAACTGAAGTGATTCCTACAGTTGCAAATGCGTTAGCAAATCAAGGAATTGTTTACAAAGGTATTGGTATTGGTTATTCTGACGGAATCATCGATAACGAGCGCTTTGGTATGCGTCGCTTTACTTACTATACTTCAACGGCAGCATATCCGTATACCGATCCAGGACCAGCAGCAGAGTATTACAACTTCATGAAAGGTCGTTGGGCAAACGGTTCAGAAATGTACTATGGCGGACTTGGCTATGTGGGTTCTACTGGTGTTGACCCTACTGCCTTATCAGATTACATGTTCCCGGGAACATCAGATCCATTAAGTTGGTCTACCGGAGGAACTGATATGTCAGGTGCTTTCCCGAATGGATGGGATGAATCGACCAACAATAACCCTCCGGGTGACCGTCGTTTTGTGCAATCTGCAGGTCCGTTTACATTGCGTCCAGGAGCCATCAATAACATTACAGTTGGTATCGTTTATGGCCGCAGTACCGAAGGTGGACTTATGGCTTCTGTCGATGCCATGAAACGCGCCGATACAAAAGCACAAGCCTTGTTCGATGCCTGTTTTAAAATTCTTTCTCCACCAGATGCGCCAAAAATGACCATCCAAGAATTGGAAAATGAATTAATTATCATGTTAGAGAACCCATCTTCTTCGAACAACTATCAAGAAAAGTATGAAGAAAAAGATGAAATCAACATCACAGACCCTACGGTTGACCGTTACTACCGATTTGAAGGTTACCAAATCTTCCAATTGAAAAGTCAAGATGTCTCAATTGCTGACATCGCTGACCAAGATAAAGCACGTTTGGTCGCACAATGTGATATTAAAAACAACATTGCTCGCATCATCAACTTTGAATTTGATGAAGCGTTAGGTTTCTCCGTTCCAGTTGAAAAAGTTGACGGTGAAAACAAAGGCATTCAACATTCATTCTCAGTGAAAGAAGATGCGTTTGCGCAAGGAGCACGTCGTTTAGTCAATCACAAAACATATTACTATGTTGCGGTTGCGTATGCTTACAACCAATTCAAGAAATACGATCCAAACGATCCATTATTCTTGGATGGGCAAAAAATCCCATACATTTCCAGCCGACTTAATTTTGACGGTACTGCTATTTCTTCAGTATCTGCCATCCCACACAACCCTATGCCAGAGGCAGGAGGTACGGATCAACTGATCAATTACGGATCATCGCCACGCATTACGCGCCTGGACGGTTACGGTAACGGGAACCGCAGTTTGGAACTCACTGAAAGTTCATTGAACACGATTTTGACAGATGGCTACATGGCCAACCCAACCTAC
>JBDLQL010000012.1:0-56528 GCA_039800565.1 Bacteroidota bacterium
TACCACCTAGTTTTTAGAATTTTTGTCCTGCAACACCTGTGCAAATGAAGAATACCATCAAAATCAATAGAACCATTCAAGGCTTGTCGCAAGACCAACTCGCTAAAGCCGTTGAGGTATCTCGGCAAACCATTAATGCCATTGAAAACAACAAGTACTTTCCTTCTCTCGAATTAGGCCTGAAATTATCGAAAGTATTGAAATGCAGCGTCAACGAACTGTTTAGCTTGGATTGAAAAGGTTTTGAAGCTCCCGGATATCATCGACCGAAATGACAATAGGTTCGGATTGCGTGGATTGAATCAACAGCAAGTTTTGTTTGGCTTTGGCCATCACTTTGACTTGACCGAAACCTACTAGATTGTAGTAGCCGTAATAACCTAAGAGCCCATGGTAGAACAAAATTCTATTCGATCAGCAAGCTGCGTGTTTCATCGCCTACTTTTAAAAGATAAAAACCCGGTATTAAGTGACTGACTTTTATTGTAGTAGCTTGATTTTCTTGAAGCATCATGCGTAGAAGTACCTTTCCCGTAGGGTCGCAAAGCAAGACTTCTTTGGCGCTTGAGTTATTTTGGATTTCAAGACTTTCACGGGCCGGATTCGGATACAAGATAAATGTGGGGAATACATTTGAATGTTGTTCGTCAAGACCCAAAGTAGAGGACATGGTTAGGCACCAAACATCTTCATCGGGGCCGTAGTTATTGAGCGTTTTGTCGCCACTTTGCGGCGAGGCCGATTCGATAAAGAAACGCACATTGTTTCCTTGATTGAGGATGGCTGAGGAATTTTCATTTTGAGAACCACCAATGGTGCGCTGCATGAGCAAGGCGCCGTCAGCGGCATTGAGCTGGAGGTACCAACAGTCTAAAGAGCCCCTGCAACTTTGGGTTTTATTGCCCGAAACCGGCGAATTAGAGACGTTTATAACCTGCAAGACCTGGCCATTGGTCTGGATCGAAAGTGGGTGTTCTGTAAGGCTACCACCAAATTGTTTTTGATCGATGAGTTGAAAATTGGCATCGAGGTGCATGAGCCAGGTATCCCATTCTCCATAATTTGAAAATGTTTGGTTACCACTGATTCCGCTATGGGTATTGGTGGCAAGCCATGAGCTGCCGTCGGGTAAAAACACAAAAGAGGCATTCGTGAGCTGTGTCCCGGAACCCAAGCAGCTTTGAGTGTAGATTTCTCCTGTTTCGTCAATGGAAAAAAGCCAACAATTGGTCCCATAAACCAAGCAAGAGCAATTCATGTTGCCGTTACCGGCATTACCCACGATTCCTAAAAGCACCACCCGATTTGTATAGGGCTCGAGTTGCAATGCCGTTAGTTCGTCGACTTCGTTGGTCCCATAGGCGCGGTCCCAGATTTTTTGGCCGTCGGCATTGAGTTTCACTAACCAAAAATCACTGATACCAAAAAAGGGAGCACTGCGGTCTTCATCTTGGCCATAAGACGTAAGGCCAATGTAAATAGACTGATCCGGGTGCACCAACAGTTTGCAAGGGCGGTCACTCAAAGTGGTGCCGTAGTCTTGCTGCCAAATGATGTTGCCGTCCCAATCGATTTTCAGCAACCATGCGTCGTGTCCACCTTTTGTGTCGACTGTTTTATTTCCGCTGATCGGAGAAGTGGAGCTCAGTAAAACTAAAATTTGCTGATCGGAAGACAGCTGCATGTCTTTTATCAATTCAAAACCTGAACCCCCAAATGGCTTTTCCCAGAGCAATTGGTTGTTGGCGTTGTAGCGCAGCAACCAGCCGTCCATCGAACCAAATGAAGGCGTTGTTTTGAGCCCAGTTGCACCACCTTGGGTATTGCTCGCAACCAGGTAAGAATCATCGGGTAATTTCAATACCGCACCTAACACATCGTAGTCGTCGGTACCAATTACCGACTGATTTGAAAGTGTTTGCGCCGTAAATAGAAAGAACTGCCCGCCAACAAATAGGAATAAAAAGAAGTGTTTCATCAAAATGCGTTTTCAAAAGTACGCTTCTGTAAAGGTGTTTGGGGTGGTACTGATCTTTTAGAACATGTTCTAATATTAGTTAACCCTTTTACTTTCAATGCCTAAAAGCCCTTATTTTTATAGTGAAATAAAAAAACCTTCTGATACATGATTCACTATTTACTCTTGTTAATCAGCATTTTGGCGCTAAATGTTGGCTACAGTCAAACAAGTAGTTACCATCCGTTTCCGGATAGCAATGCCATTTGGAATGTAACGTATTATGGGTATCAGGCGGATTGCGCAAAATACAGTTACACCTTGAGCACTGATACCATTGTGAATGCCACTACTTATACAAAAATCTATCAGCAAAAAAGCCACTATCCAAACGACCCATGGACAAGCGGCTGTGACTGGTGTTGCCCTAGCCCGGCAGTTGTTTACTATGCAGGCGCACTCAGAGAAGACGAGCTTGCACACAAGGTTTTCTTTTTACCCCCAGGCGCCGGTTCCGACACCTTACTTTATGATTTCAACTTAGCGGTTGGCGACACCATCCCATTAAGCTTTAATAATTGGTGTCCGTACTTGCATGTGGGTTCAATCGATTCGGTGCTCATTGGAACGAGCTACCGCAAGCGATGGAACATGGAATGCATCGACTTAAGCGCATCTGTGATTGAAGGTATTGGAAATACGTTTGGCTTATTGGAGCGTTTAGATTTTTTTGAGCAAGGCGGGCAACTCGATTGTTTTTCACAAAACAACCAAAGTTTGTACCCAAGCTATTCTCCAAATTCAGCTTGTGAACTTGTAACGGGGCTTGAAGAAGTGCCACAAGTTGCTTTTAGAGTCTCTCCTAATCCACTCTCACAAGAGGCAAGCATTCAATTTGAACGTACATTACAAAATGCCACGCTTTCATTGTACAACTGCTATGGTCAAAAAGTAAAAGAACTAAGCAATATTAATGACCAAACGATTATTCTCACACGAGACAAACTAGCGAACGGAATGTACTATGCGCAGCTGACGCAAGAAAATTACGCCGTCACGATTCAGCTCATCTTTACGGATTGATAAGAGCAGAATATTGGCGGTCTAATCAGAAATGATATCAAACAAAAAAAGCAACCCAAACAGGTTGCTTTTTTTTTGGCGGAAAGTGAGGGATTCGAACCCCCGGAACCTCTCGGTTCAACGGTTTTCAAGACCGCCGCAATCGACCACTCTGCCAACTTTCCGAGGCAAAAGTACTAAAACTTCGGGGTTTGGCAAGTAAAAATGTAAACTTTCGTGAAGTTTTTTTTAGAGTTTCGTGCTTTTCCAAGCATCTTCCATGCCCATTCCTTTGAAAATGAAAGGTTTGTATTTTTCGATGCGGGCCGTTTTGGTGGCGCTTTGTTTGGCTTCATTGAAATGGCGTAGGTAGTTTTTCTGACGACCTGGCGTAAGGGCTTCAAAAGCCGCCAAAAATGAAGGGTCTTTTTCGAACTGTGCTGTTAATTCGGGAGGTGTTTCTTGCGCAACAGGTGCTTTTAAGGGCACCTTCACCCCAGCTTTTTCGAGCTCGAGCGCTTCAAATGCATACGCTTTAATGAGTGCTTCTTGGGCACTGATTTCGGAATCGTTTAAAAAACGCAATTGCCGACCCGCCTGTACCGATTCGGTTTGTTGAATCAGTTTTTTTTCGGGGTCTGAAAGCAAGGCGCCTTTCATGAACAAGACCGCTACGTAGTCTTTAAACCCATGGATGAGCGCCACATTTTTGTTGGCAAGCGTGTAGCACGGCACGCCCCACTTCATAGTTTCTTCAGCGAACACCTCGAGCATGAGCCGACGCAAATGCCGTAATTCGGTATTCCAGCGCATTGCCGTACAAGCAGGTGTGCCGTGTTTTGAGCAACGTCCGCACCCTTCTTCTAAATAGACTTCGACTGATTTCGTGTGTTCCATGCTTCAAAAATAACGATATTTGCAGCATGAAATTGAAGCAAGTGCCGTTGGAACAACTCAATGCCCTAAATCCAGGAACACTCATGGAAGCCTTAGGTATTGAATACCTTGAAGTTGGAGCAGATTTTGTCAAAGCAAGCATGCCTGTCGATGCCCGCACGCGTCAGCCAATGGGGATTTTACATGGCGGCGCCAGCGTGGCCCTCATGGAAACCGTGGGTTCATTAGGTTCGGTCTTGCTGATCGATTCCGATACGCATTATTCGGTAGGTCTCGAAATCAGTGCCAACCATGTGGGCGGCATTCGTGATGGGCTGGTCATTGCCACTGCTCGCCTCATACACGGTGGGCGCAAAACCCATTTATGGAACATCGAAATCCGCGAAGCGCAAACCGAGCGCCTCATTTGCCATGGCAAGCATACGGTCATGATCTTACCAAAAGAAGATTAAGATGTTGCATTACCGTTTTCCTGGAGAAGAAACACAGCACCTAAACGGGAATTTTCAATTAGTTGAATCAATTGAAAATCAAGATTTTATAGTCACTGACTTCACGCAACAACTTAAGTATACTTGGCAGCAAGAATTAGCGCCCACTTTTAACAAATCAAGTGCGCCTTTCTGCATCGATCAATCAGGCTATTTGCAGCAAGCCGAAGCGCTCATACACGACCTCAATAAAGGCCTCGCCGACAAAGTGGTATTGTCGCGAATCTTGAAAGCCACGCAAACTTTAACGAATCCAATGGCGCTATTCGACGCACTTTTAAAGCGCTACCCGAATGCCTTTATTTATTTTTTCGAGGACACAATTTTGGGCAGCTGGATTGGAGCCAGCCCTGAGATTTTCATCGAAAATCTCGGTGAGCGCTGGCGCACGATGGCCCTGGCTGGCACCAAAGTCGCTTCCGAAGAACGCGATTTCAGCTTTAAAGAATACCATGAACACGCCATGGTGACCGAATTTATTGAAGGGCAGCTGCGGCAAATTCCGGGCGCACAGCTACATGTTTCTGAACTCAAAAGTTACTCCCCGGGGCCTGTCAGCCATCTACTCCAAGAACTTACTTGGCAGATGCCGACTGAAGTTTTACCCATATTAATCCGCTTTTTACACCCCACTCCTGCCGTCGCGGGTTTGCCTCAAAAAGTGGCCATTCAGTACATTCAAGGCGTGGAAGCACACGAACGTCGACTTTATACGGGGCTCATCGGCCGCCTCGAAGCAGGCCGTGAAAAGCTCTATGTCAATTTGCGCTGTGCCGAGCTGATCGACCAGCAACTCTATTGTTATGTTGGTGGTGGCTTCACCCCCGATTCTGTGGCACAAAATGAGTGGCAAGAAGGCGAAAATAAAAGCCAAACCCTGCTTGGTCTGCTCCCGAATTGATACCTTTGCAGCATGTTGAGCTCTGACAAAAAAATGGTCCAATGGATTGTAGACCAATGTGTGTCTGTAGGCATCCGTCAGTTGGTTTTTTCGCCTGGCTCACGCAATTCACCCTTTGCCATTGCTTTTCATGCCGAGCCTCGCATCCAAATACGGGTCGTACACGACGAACGCGCAGCAGCATTTATAGCACTCGGCCTCGCCCAAACACTTCAAGAACCTGTTGCACTTTGTTGCACCTCGGGCTCGGCTTGCCTCAATTATTATCCGGCCATTGCCGAAGCCTATTACCGCAACATTCCGCTTTTGGCCATTACCGCTGACCGACCTGCCGAATGGATCAATCAAGGTGACGGCCAAACGATTGTTCAGAAAGAAGTATTTGGGGCCCATGCCCTCGCCTACCTCGAACTCGATGAATCGGGTTTCGGAACCCAACCCAGCACCGAAACACAGCATCAAATGCAGGCATTTTTGCAGCACCTAAGTGCCGACTGGAAAGGCCCCATTCAGCTCAATGTTGGCCTCAATGAACCTTTGTATCAGCAGGCGCCACGCCAGCATTTCCCCTTGCTTTCCAAGCAAGAATCAACTACAAAATTGGCAGCCCTCCCCGATTTTTCGTGCCTCAGCCACCAAAAAATCATGATTCTTATAGGGCAAATGACACCAAATAGCCGCTTTGAACGCGCCCTTCAGAAACTGGCCACGAACAGCAATGTTGTCGTTTTGGTCGAAAACACTTCAAATGTCCAAGACGAGCGCTTTAATGCTTGCATTGACCGCAGCCTTAATGGCTTTGAGCATGTAGACCCAAGCTACCGCCCCGATGTCTTGCTTAGTTTTGGAGGTGCCATTGTTTCCAAACGCATAAAGGCCTATTTGCGTCAACAGCCCGTTCGCCTCCATTGGCGAATCGCATTTGATTTCCCAGAAATGGATACCTACCGCTGCCTTACGCAACATGTTGCATTAGACGGCGCCGACTTCTTAGAAGCATTAATTGCCGCCGATTGCTTGCCCGCTTGTCACAATTATTTTGGCAAATGGAAAGGACTAGACTACCACGCCAAAGACCAAGCCGCTACGTTTGATTTTGAGCAAGAGAGCCTGACCGACATCGCGGTTTACGATGCCTTCATGCAGCAGCTAAAAGGGCCTGCAATTTTACACCTCGCCAACAGTTCTGTTGTGCGCTATGCACAACTTTTTGACCCCATACAGCAAGTGCGTTACGAAAGCAATCGGGGTACGAGCGGCATCGACGGATCCGTTTCTACAGCGGTTGGAGCCGCCTTAGCGAAGCCCGAACATCCGCACTATTTACTTTGCGGCGACATTTCCTTGATTTATGACAGCAATGCGTTTTGGACGCGTCCGTTTCCTAAAAATTTAAAAATCTTAGTGATTCAAAATTTTGGAGGTGGTATTTTTAAAATCATTCCGGGCCCGGCAGCTTCTGAACTTTGCGTCGACTATTTTGAAGCCAAGCACCAGCAAGATCCAGCACAACTGGCTGCAGCGTTTGGCATCAAGACCACCTGTATTACTAAGTTTTCTGAACTCACCGATGCGCTGCTTACCTGGATTGACCCAAGCAATGACATCCAATTGCTTCAAGTCCAGACCAACGACGCACTAAACGCCAACGAACTCGAGCGTTATTTTAGCCATTTAAAACAACCTTTTATTTCTTAACCCAACCATGGAGTACTTTTCTATTTTAGCGACCAGTGTAGGCCTTACCTATTTATTTATACTGACCATACTCGAAATCGTTTTAGGGATTGACAACATCATTTTTATCTCGATCATTACCGACAACCTGCCTAAAAACAAGCAGCGTTCTGCACGCCTTATTGGCCTAAGCCTTGCGCTCATTATACGCATTTTTATGCTCAGCATTCTTTCGTGGGTCATGACCCTCGACAAAGAAGCCTTATTTAGCATTGCAGGTCATGGGTTCACGGGGCATCACCTTGTGTTACTTATTGGCGGCTTGTTTTTGATCTACAAATCTGTCGGCGAAATGCACAGCAGCATCAAAGGCAACGAAGATCACGGCAATAAGGACCGCAAAAGCTCCTTGCGAGCAGCAGTAATTCAGATTGTTATTGTCGACTTTATTTTTAGCTTTGATTCGGTCATTTCGGCCATCGGCATGACCAACGACATCGCACACGAAACACACGGAAATCCGTTAATCATTATTGTGCTTTCTGTACTTATTTCGATGGTGGTCATGATGCTCTTCTCAGGCCCGATTTCGAAATTCATCAATGAAAGACCAACCATAAAAATGATTGCACTTGCCTTTTTAGTCACTATTGGCATCATGCTGATTGCCGAATCGTTTGGCGAGCACGTCCAGAAAGGCTACATCTATTTTGCATTGGTTTATGCCCTAATTGTTGAGTTTTTAAACCTACGCATGCGCAAGAATAATCCGGCATGAGTCCGCAAGAAGCCCATCACCTCTTACACATTGACCCCAACGAAGACCTCCATGATGGCTTCGATACACAGCTCTTTTTACAGAAACAAGAAGCGCTTCAAAAAATTGACCACGTGTTGCTTTACAAAAGCTGGAAGCAAAAATGGCAAACGCTCCACGAAGCAAGCACCTTGCTAGGACTAAGTAATGCTGTGGAGGTTGCTGAATTTCCAGCAGCCTTTCAGCCGCATCCAAGCATCAAAGAAACCTTTATCGCCTTTCATCACGAACGATCGAAGTTGCTAAAGCTGATGCACGATGCGCCTAATTTTCGCGCTTTAATTGTTTTGATTCATCAACTCGAAGCTTGCCAATTGCGTTGGATGGATTGTTGGGCGGGGCTCAGCCCAGCAAAACCCGCTGACTTAAAACTCAGTCAGCTCCTAGATGCCATGCAGTGGATTAACGAACTAGACGCCCTTGAAAATCAGGGTGTGCAAAATTGGAACGACCTTCGCAACGCGACTTTTTCGCTAGCGCTCCAACATGAACTTGCCCGCATGTTAGAGGTCCGAGCCCGACTCAGCGCCCGGTAATTTGGATTTATTCGAGATTTCGAGCTTTCCGAATTTGTAACTCGCTGACACATAAACGCGACGCGTGAGCCACTTAAATTCGCCTTCTTGGTAAATACCCGGCCGGTCTACTTTCATGTAAAAACCTTGGCGATTAAAGATATCGGTAACACGGGTACCGATGGTCCATTTGCCATTCGCCAATTTCTTTTCAAAACCTAAATCAATTGGCCCTCTGCGCTGCGCAATACCCTGAACCGTCACACGCGGGCCATTGTAATTGACACTTAATTGAAGGCTTGCTGTTTTTTTCCAGAACTCATAGGTCGTATTCCATTTGAAATTGTGGTTAAACCCTTGGCGGTTCGGCAAGCTTGCCTGATTGGTAATGTACCACGTATAGTTGGCATTGTACGAAAAAGTGCTGCGCAGTGTCGGTGTCGGTTTGAACATCAGGACCAACTCAGAACCAACGGCTTTAGTTTGGGCTAAATTCATAAACGTTACCGCACTGGTTCCGTTGTCATAAAACTCTTTGATCCGAGAAATTACCCCCGTTGAATTGCGGTAAAAAGTAGAAGCCGTAAGGCTCAATTTCTTTTTCTCGAGGCTATAGCCCAAATCGAACGAATGCACGTATTCGGGCATCAAGAACGGGTTTCCTTTTTGCAGATTGAAAGGATCTGAATAATTGGTAAACGGATTCAGATCAGAAGCATTCGGGCGCGTAATCCGACGGCTGTAACTCAGACTCAGCTCTGATTTTGGCTTTAATTCGTAGCGAACATGAGCTGACGGAAACAAATTGAAAAAATGATTGACAATCCGGATGCTATCAGAAATTAAGTTCGGAATTTGATAAGCCTGTTCAAGACGCAAGCCCCCTTGGTATTTAAAGCGCTTGATTTGTTGCCCCAAAACAGCATACGCACTGTATACTTGTGCATTGTAAGCATAGTCAAAATTAGCTAAGGTATCGGCAGTAAAAAGACCTGTTGTGTTGTCTTTGGTTTGCGAATATGTTTGCACTGCTTGATCGCGAACAATGGCTTTAAGCCCTGTTTCAAAGCGCATGCTTTTTTCGGGTATAAGGTAGACCAAATCGGCTTGAGCAGTTGTAATATTATTTTTCTCGTGATTGAAGAGTTGCTGTTGCAAATCTGGCGCGATGAGTAACAAGGTATCGGTCGAAAAATAGCGATTCATGTAATAACCTTGCGTCGACGAATTACCAAGCGATTGGGTAAGATCGACACTAAACGTACCGCGATCTTTTGGCAATTCGAGGCGGTAATTGGCATTGAGGTCGTAATTGTGTTGCTGCGATGGATCGTAAGAAGTTCGCTCCCACAAATTAATAACTTGTTGATTGGTATCGAGTTGGCCATTCCATAAATCACCCGTACGGTCGCGTCGTCCGACATTCCCGGTAGCCGAAAAACCAAGTGTCTGACGGCCTTTTAAATTGAGGTCGGCTCCTACCCGAAAGGTATGCCCGGAATTGAGGTCGGTCCCGAGGCGGTTTTGATCCAAAATAAAAACACCATTCGATAAGGTCTGACGGATGTCATTGTAATTATTGCGATAGCCATCAAGGTAGCGTCCATTATACGTCCCGTAGACATTCCAGCTTCCGTTACGGTAACTCAACGACACATTTCCTTCAGCGATATTGCCTTGTTTAATTTGGCCTTTCGCCAAATTGGTCGACACCATTCCGTTAAAGCCCAGTAATTTGTTCTTTTTCAATACAATATTGATGATCCCTGATGTGCCATCTGGGTCGTACTTCGCAGACGGATTGGTCACAATTTCAATGCGCTCGATGGAATTGGCCGGTAAGGCATCGAGCAAGGTTTTGCCATTGCCGCCACTTAATGAACTCGGTCGTCCATCAATGAGGACCGTCACTCCTCCTGCTCCACGCAACAACACGCCTCCATCTTGGTCGACTTCGACTGACGGCAAGCGATTGAGCACATCGTTGGCCGTTCCCCCATTGACATTGAGGTCTTCGGCAACATTATAGATTTTTTTGTCGATGCCCGCTTTCAAGACATCGGATTGTCCATTGACATTGATTTGTCGGGTTTCTTGAATAGCTAATTTGGCTAATTTTATTGTTCCAAAATTTAAGACGCCCTTACTTGCGGGCGAAACACTAAATACATCACTCCAGGTAGACTCATAACCAGCCATGCTCACTTTTAAAAGGTAGCTACCAGCCGAAATGGACATGCTAAATTTGCCATCGGAAGTGGTGAACGCACCAACAACAAAACTGGAATCGGAACTATTTAAGAGCTTGAGCTGCGCATAATCGAGTGGCAAATTGCTTTTATAATCAGCTACTTTCCCAATCAACAACAGCTCTTCGTTACTTGGTTTTTGAGCCAATAATGAACCAATGGGAGTTAGTAAACTGAGTAAAAGGAGAGAATAAAGCCACTTCATGGCGCAAAAATACGCATTTTCGCCGCGCTTCAATCTTTCAGAATGCTTGTCATTTAGCAAATTCGTTTATCTTTGCGTTTCAAATTAAAAGACATGATCGAGAATTTAAGTTACGAGGACCTCAAAGCCAAATTCAACACTAACAAGAATTTTAAACTAGGCACGTATGTAGTCGGCGCATTGATTGCTGCAGTTATTCTTTATTTTTCTTACCGTCAATTCATTTGGGGGCCAGCCAACGAAAAGTCAAACGACGGTTGGTGGGTGGCACTCAATTACATCACCAAAGATTCAACCGACCAAGCCATTAAAGTGTTGGTGCCTTTCGTTAAAAATAACGATGGCAAAACAGGTGGCGAAATTGGCCAATATTTATTGGCTACTCAATACATGAAAAAAGGCAAATTTGCTGCTGCGCTCGAACAATTGCAAGGGGTAGATTTATCAGATACCTATGTATCGGTCATGACCGTTGGCTTACAAGGTGACTGCTATTCAGAAAAAAACAAATTTGAAGATGCACTTTCAAAATACAAAAGCGCCATCGACATGGACGACAACGACTTCACCTGCCCAATGTACCTCATGAAAGCAGGTCGTGTCGCTGAAAAACTCAACAAAAAAGAAGAAGCGATCACGTACTATCAACGCATCAAAGACGATTATCCAAACGAAGCAAGCAGCCTTACCATTGATCGCTACATTGCGCGTTGCAACACTAAATAATCCAGAAGATGGCTACAGCCAATAAAAATCTATCTGAATTTCCATTAGAAAAATTTCAAAACTGTGCCGATTTTCGAATCGGCATTGTTGTTTCTGACTGGAATCAGCACATTACCGATCAGTTACTAGCTGGCGCGCTATCTGTACTCGAACAAGTAGGCATTACTGCTGTTCTTGTCAAGCGCGTTCCCGGAGCATTTGAATTGCCATTAGCTGCACAGTACCTGTGCAAAACGCAGCAAGTCGATGGCATCGTGGCCATTGGTGTGGTCATTCAGGGCGAAACCCGACACTTTGATTTTGTGTGCGCAGGCACAACCAATGGCATCATGGATGTCATGTTGACGCACAACACACCCATCGGATTTTGCCTGCTCACCGACAACACTGAACAACAATCGTTGGATCGTGCTGGCGGCAAACATGGCAACAAAGGCATTGAAGCCACTGTCGCCGTTTTGCAACAACTCCAACTTCTAAAAGAATTGGCATCATGACACTTATCAAATCGATTTCTGGTATCCGAGGCACCATTGGCGGACGCGTTGACGAAGGCCTCACGCCTATCGATGCCGTTACGTTTGCCGCTGCTTATGGCACCTGGCTACAACAACAACATCCGGGCAAACGCCTCAAAGTGGTCATAGGTCGCGATGCGCGTTTGTCAGGCCCCATGATTGCGCAATTGGTCATGCAAACATTGGTGGGTTTAGGCATCGATGTCGTTGACCTAGGCTTGTCCACGACCCCAACAGTTGAAGTCGCTGTTCCGATGGAAGCAGCTCATGGCGGCATCATTCTAACGGCGAGTCACAACCCAAAACAATGGAATGCCCTCAAATTGCTCAATCAAAAAGGCGAGTTCATTTCGGGCGCCGATGGCGAGGCATTAATGGCCATTGCCACTCAAAATGCATTTCATTTCGCTGAGGTTGACGACTTGGGGCAAATAGAAAACAATAGCAGCTACCTACAAAAGCACATCGATGCCATCTTAGCCTTACCCCTAGTAAATCAAAAAGCCATTGAGGCAGCTAATTTCAGGGTTGTTGTCGATGCCGTTTGTTCGAGCGGTGGTATTTTTGTTCCAGCACTTTTACGCGCCTTAGGTGTTGAGCAGGTGCACGAATTGTATTGCGAGCCCACAGGTCATTTCCCACACAACCCCGAACCTTTGCCTGAACACCTCACTGATTTATCCGAAGCCGTTGTTTCAACCAATGCACACCTGGGCATTACGGTCGATCCTGACGTCGATCGCTTGGCTTTAGTTTGTGAAGACGGCAGTATGTTTGGCGAAGAATACACACTTGTTGCTGTGGCCGATTACGTGTTGTCAAAAACACCCGGCGCTACCGTATCGAACTTATCCTCGACACGTGCCTTGCGAGATGTAACTGAAGCAGCCGGACAAAGCTACGCAGCAGCGGCTGTGGGCGAAGTCAATGTCGTTGCCAAAATGAAAGCAGTCAATGCGGTCATCGGTGGCGAAGGAAATGGTGGAATTATCTACCCAGAATTGCACTACGGACGCGACTCATTGGTCGGAATCGCCTTATTTTTGAGTTTATTGGCTGAAAAAAAGATGGGCATGCGCGCCCTTCGCAACAGCTACCCTGCTTACTGCATTTCAAAAAACAAAATAGAACTGAATCCTTCAGACGATGTCGATGCGGTGTTAAACGCCATGACAGCGCGTTATGCTGCTGCCGAAGTTGACCTCACTGATGGCGTCAAGATTTACATCGATAAAGAATGGGTGCACTTGCGCAAAAGCAACACCGAACCCATCATTCGGATTTATGCCGAAAGCAAGAATGAAGCCAGTGCCAATGCGTTAGCGCTACGCATCATCGACGAAATAAAAAGCTATCTATGAAATTAGAGAGCCGTAAACAACATGTTGCAACGCGCAGCCAATTTGCACTTCGGATTTTACGTTATTTTCTTTTTTCTTCATTTTTGATCGCCTTTTCTCTCGGGCTAGGCACGTTTGGATACCGTTATTTTACAGGCGCCTCTTGGGTAGACTGCTTTCATATGGCCAGCATGATTTTGACAGGTATGGGACCCGTTATTCCGATCGATTCGGATGGTGCCAAACTGTTTTCATCCTTTTACGCGCTTTATAGTGGCGTCGCTTTCTTGACCTGCACCGCGGTTTTCTTTTCGCCCATCATTCATCGATTATTGCATATTTTGCATGTCGATGACGACGATGCTGCACTTTAGTGGGGCAATTGTTTGTAGTGCTCGTACTTGTCTTTAATGAACAAGATCAGTTCCATTTCTGAAGCCGTCTTGATGAATTCTTCATCGATATTGAGGAAGGTAATAAAGTCGTCAAATTCTTTCTCTGACAATTCGATGATGTCAAATGCCACATACAATCGCAACAATTCCTGGACAATTTTCCGTTGATTGTCTTTGTATTCTTGTTCGGCAATCCAGCGCTTGTTCTGTTCTTTTTTTGAAAAAGCTTGATACAAAGCTGTTATAGGACTTTGTAAAATACTTACGCCGGTAACAGTTCGGGTTTCACGCATTGCTAAAGCAGCGCGTTCTTCTTTGATTTGCTCGAGTGTTTTGAGTGGCCGTACAATGATCTCTTGAACTTCTTGCGGCAGGTGTTCAATATACGCTTCGATGCGACATTGGCAATTTTCATCGGGCTTGGCGACAAATTCGTAAATGGGATAACCTTTAATTGAAAGTGCAATGTGGTCACCTGGATGCGCATACGTCGAAAACTGACCATTTGGCTGACCAAAAACCCCGCGTCCTGTCGATTTATTGACGACCATTAAATTGAAAAAGGTTTGGGCACGCATCGTATCGATTACCTTACCCGAAATATAGACTTGATCACATTGAGACCAAGCCTGCAAGCGAAAAAACGCCCAAAAAAGAAAGAATAATTTAAAGTGTTTCAAAGTACCACGAAAAATCAAAAAGCGATCCAGTAAATAAAAAGACGGGTACCGCAATCGAAAGTAACCAGAAAATGAAAATAAACACGCGCAAGTTCAGAGGCGCATCGCGATCGAGTGGCGTTGAAAGCACCGCATTGACATGGCTCGCCACCAATTCGTCGGCATCTTCCCCATTGAGTTCGGCTAATTTGCGCAGTGTAGGCATTTCTTGAAGTAGAATGCGTTTAATATGGGCGTAATCGCGGTTGCTAAGTTCTTCGTAATTGAGCTCGTATTCGATGTGCGCCGCATCGAGTTGTTTGCGGAGGTAGTAATTGCGTTGCAAACTTCTTACTTTAAAGGCCATAAAAAAGCCAAAAGCCATTAAGATATAGTTACTTAGAAAATAGCCCACCACAATCAAAAGCAAGGAAGAAAGAAGAGCGAAAACCATTAAAAACAAATCACGTTTGCGCTTCACATAAAGTTTAAACAATTGCCCACCATCAAGAGGATCAATTGGAATGAGGTTCATGACATTCAAAAACAAGAAGAGAAAACTAAATTCTAACAACCAAACCTGCTGCTGTAGTTGGGCTATGATAAACAAGGCAATGCCGATCCAGACGCCCGGAAAAGGCCCCGCTGCAATAACAAGCAGGCTTTCTTTTTGCGAATAGCGGGATTTAGAACCTTGCACAAAAGCACCCATCAACGGTATAAATAACATGCGGAGATTTTCGTAGCGAAAATACTTCATGCTGAGGTAATGGCCGCCTTCATGTATAAGTAACACCAGTACCAAGTAAAACACAAAATCGAGCTGATCTTGAAAAACGTAAAGGAAGGTCAGGACAAATAGCAAGACTGAAAACAAGGTGAGCCCCCAATTTCCTTCAACCTTGACTTTTTCAAGCAAGGGTTTTTCTGGGTACCAATCGTGCGGAGATTCCATGTTTACATCCCAGGCATGCCACCCATTCCTTTCATGCGAGACATCATGCCCATCATGTTACGTGGGTTGCTCATGAGTTTCATCATTTTGCGCATGTCTTCAAATTGCTTAAGCAACTTATTGACTTCTTGGACACTGGTACCCGAACCCGCAGCAATACGCGCTTTGCGTGAGGGATTCATGAGGCCCGGATTGGAACGCTCTTTGGGTGTCATCGATAAAATGATGGCTTCGACGCCTTTGAAGGCATCGTCAGGAACATCGACATCTTTCATGGCTTTGCCCATACCGGGAATCATGCCCATGAGGTCTTTGACGTTCCCCATTTTTTTGATTTGTTGTAATTGCGCTAAAAAGTCATTGAAGTCAAACTGATCCTTCATGATTTTTTTCTGCAACTTGCGGGCTTCTTCTTCGTCGAATTGCTCTTGCGCGCGTTCGACTAACGAAACGACGTCGCCCATGCCCAGAATACGGTCGGCCATCCGGCTTGGGTAAAAGACATCGAGCGCATCCATTTTCTCGCCAGTACCAACAAATTTGATGGGTTTATTGACAATTGCTTTGATCGATAAAGCGGCACCACCACGGGTATCACCATCTAATTTGGTCAAGACGACGCCATCAAAATCGATGCGGTCATTAAAAGCTTTGGCGGTATTTACGGCATCTTGCCCCGTCATGGAATCGACCACAAAAAGCGTTTCTGAGGGCTGAATGGCTTGCTTTACTTGCGCAATTTCTTGCATCATTTGCTCATCGACTGCCAAACGACCCGCGGTATCGACAATAACGACATTAAATGAGTGGCTACGAGCATGTGCAATAGCTGCTTGGGCAATGGCCACCGGATTTTTTTCTTCGCGATTCGAGAAAACATCGACCCCAAGCTGCTCTCCGAGTACATGCAATTGATCAATGGCAGCCGGACGATAGACGTCACAAGCAACCAATAGTACCTTTTTGCCTTTTTTCGTGTGGAGGTAAGATGCTAATTTTCCACTAAAGGTAGTTTTACCAGAACCTTGGAGACCCGACATTAAAATAATGGCCGGATTTCCTTTTAAGTTGAGGTCGGTTTCATTGCCTCCCATGAGTGCGACGAGTTCTTCGTGGCATATTTTAATCATGAGTTGGCCCGGCGAAACACTCGTTAGTACATCGCGGCCAAGGGCTTTTTCTTTTACATTAGCGGTAAACTGCTTTGCAGTATTGAAGTTGACGTCGGCATCGAGTAAGGCACGACGCACTTCTTTAAGGGTTTCGGCAACGTTGATTTCGGTGATTTGCCCGTGTCCTTTCAGGACTTTAAACGCGCGCTCAAACTTATCGGTAAGGTTCTCAAACATCTTTTTAACTTAACCCTACAAAGATACATTACAAAATTGAGATAGCCTTAAGAAAGCTCCATGCTCAATTCATGTTTTTCGATGAGTTTGCGGAGATTGAGCAAGGCATAGCGCATCCGGCCAAGCGCCGTATTGATACTGACTCCTTCGTTTTCAGAAATGTCTTTAAATGAAAGCTCTTGAAACAAGCGCATATAAATGATTTCGCGCTGTGCTTCAGGCAGGTGTTCGAGTAATTGGTGCAATTGCTCTTGGATCTCTTCAAGGGTCGTTTGCTGAACGAAATTGGGTTCATCGGCTGCGATGCGATGAAAAATGGTGTATTCTTCCGACCACGAATGGCGTTCAGAAATCATGCGGTACTTGCTTTGGCGTCTAAAATGGTCAATCACTAAATTGTGCGCAATACGCAATACCCATGGTAAAAATTTTCCTTCTTCGTTGTATGCGCCTTCTTTTAATTTGTGAATCACCTTCATAAAGGCTTCTTGAAACAAATCATTCGCAAGGTCTGAGTCTTTCACTTTTAAATAGATGAATTTAAAAATGGCTTCTTGATGACGTTTTAGCAATTCGCCAAAGGCATCTTCACGACCACGTACGTACAATTGGATGAGTTCCGAATCGGTGCAACGAGTATAAACCATAACTTACTTTTTAACGCTGAAAAAATCAACAAGGTGAAGTAAAGGTGGTCTATAGGCGATTCGGTTTAATAAGATTCGATGACGAAAATAACATAAAAAAACCTAGAAACGAAAAAAATCAATTAGAATGTGTTCTAATTCCGTAAATCTACCGAATACTAACTTTCCTTGTATCTTTGATTTATGAAGCAAAAAAAATACGTTGCACTGAGTTACTTCTTCCTGTTTACCTTTTTATTGGGTTGGATGCATTGGCCTTTTTTAAGTGTGCACCGCTACTTAACTTCCTACCATAGCCCGGCACTCGATGCACTCATGCGTACTGCCACACATGTCGGTGATGGCTTGTTTTTTTGCAGTGTCATTCTGTTCGTATTGATTTGGATATCAAAAAAGGAAGCGCTCCAACTTAGTTTGATTTTTTTACTCTCTTCGGGAATGGCGCAATTTTTAAAACGCGTGATCTTTCCAAATGCCCTTCGTCCGATGGCTTATTTTAAAGGCGATCCGCAGTTTCACATCATCAAAAACCTCGATTATCACCTGACTCACAGTTTTCCGTCGGGCCATAGTACCAGTGTTTTTGCACTCGCAAGTTTTATTTGTTTGGCGTATTCCAAACGCATTTCATATGACTTGTTGCTTTTGATAGCGGCCTGTTTCTTTGCCTTTACGCGTATTTATTTATCGCAGCATTTTTTACACGACGTGGTGGCCGGTTCTTTAATCGGTATTTCAAGCACGCTACTTATTTGGAAATGGACCCATTTACAATGGCAAGCACTTGATCAGCCTTGGCTCCAAAAGAATCGTTAAATTTGCCTCATAAACATCACACTGATATGCCAACACTTTCTTCAAAAGCGCTTGAAATGCCCGCTTCTCCAATTCGGAAGCTTGTCCCTTATGCTGAAAAAGCAAAAAAAGCAGGAAAAACTGTTTACCACCTCAATATTGGGCAGCCCGATATTGCGACACCCGACACCGCACTTCAAGCCATTCAACACTTTGATTTAAATGTACTTGAATATAGCCATTCAGCTGGTTTTGAGTCGTACCGTGTTAAACTGGCACAGGCCTACCAAAAACAAGGCATTCCAGTAGACACCCAAGACATCATCGTGACAACCGGTGGTTCTGAGGCACTTATTTTTGGATTCATGAGCACGTGTAATCCGGGCGATGAAGTCATTATTCCAGAGCCTTTTTATGCCAACTACAATGGATTTGCCGTGATGGCAGGACTTTCAGTTGTTCCAGTAACGGCCCACATCGAAACCGGATTTGCACTTCCAGCGATTGCCGAAATCGAAAAGAAAATCACGGCCAAGACAAAAGCCATTGTGATTTGCAATCCAGGCAACCCGACAGGCTACCTGTATTCGCAAGCCGAACTCGAGCAATTGCGTGAGTTGGTGTTAAAACACGACCTCTATTTATTTGCCGACGAAGTGTACCGTGAATTTTGCTACGACGGTGCTAAACCTTATTCAGTCATGAATTTAAAAGGCATTGAAAACAATGTCATTATGATCGATTCGGTTTCGAAACGCTACTCTATGTGTGGTGCCCGCATTGGCGCCCTAATTTCAAAAAATCAAGAGCTGATGAATGCCGCTCTTAAATTCGGTCAAGCCCGTTTGTCACCGCCAACCATTGACCAAATTGCGGCCGAAGCGGCCCTTGACACGCCACAATCGTATTTTGACGAAGTGGTGAGTGAATATGTGGCCCGTCGTAACATCATGGTCGATGGCCTCAATTCCATTCCGGGTGTGTTTTGTCCGAAGCCAAGTGGCGCGTTTTATTGTGTGGCGAAATTTCCAGTCGACAACGCCGAAAAATTTTGCCAATGGTTACTTGAAGATTTCGAACACGAAGGGCAAACCGTCATGATGGCACCTGCCAATGGATTTTATGCCAGCCCTGGAGCCGGACTGCAAGAAGCACGCATTGCCTACGTCTTGAATCAAGATAGTTTGCATAAAGCAGTCGAATGCTTGCGCGTGGCCTTGGATTGTTACCCAGGTACCCAACGCTAAGTCGCCGTTTAAACTAAAAGCGCCTTTGGGTGTTAGAATGCTATGAAGCAATTTGAAGTTCCTGCCTTTTACCGCTCGCCAATCATCTCGAAGTTAAAAGCGAAGCGCAAACTCGAAGATCCTCGCAAAAAAGACTTCAGCCCGAGTGTCATCGATTTTGGCAAGATTCGCTTTATATTAGCGCGTCATTTCGGATTTTGCTATGGGGTTGAAAATGCCATTGAACGCAGTTACAAGGCCATCGCCGAAAACCCGGGCAAACGCATTTTTTTGCTCAGCCAAATGATCCATAATCCGGCAGTCAATGAAGACCTCGAAGCCAATGGCATTCAGTTTTTACAAAGCCCCGACGGCCAACAACTGATTCCATTTGAATCGCTAAGCCCCAACGATGTGGTATTGATTCCAGCATTCGGAACAACCCTTGAAATCGAAAACAAACTGAAACAGTTGGGAATCGACACCCAAACCTATAATACGACCTGTCCGTTTGTTGAAAAAGTATGGAACCGCTCCGAAAAATTAGGCGAACTTGGCTTTACGATTCTCATTCATGGCAAGCACAAGCACGAAGAAACACGCGCTACCTTTTCGCATGCCGATGCCAATGCCCCTTCACTGGTACTAAAAGACATCGCCGATGCTCAGTTTTTGGCCGCTGTAATTTTAGGCCAAAAAAGCAATGCCGATTTTTACCAGTATTTTGAAGGGAAATACAGTGCTGGGTTTGAACCTGAAGTACACTTGCAGCGCATTGGCGTCGTGAACCAAACCACCATGCTCGCCAGCGAAACGCAAGAAATCACAGACTATTTACGCAGCATTATGTTGCAGAAATACGGAGAAGCTGCACTAAAAGCTCACATGGCCGACACCCGCGACACCCTTTGCTATGCCACCAACGACAACCAGTCGGCGACGTACGGCTTACTTGAACAAGACGCTGATTTAGCCGTTGTTGTCGGTGGATACAACAGTTCTAACACCAGCCATTTAGTCGAATTACTTGAACACAAATTCAAGACTTATTTCATTAAGGATGCAAGCGAAATTCAATCGAAAACCCGCATCCAACATTTCGATTTAAACCAACAGGCCTGTGTTCAGGATTCACATTTTTTGCCCGACACTGACCACATACAACTCATTTTGACCTCCGGCGCTTCGTGCCCCGATGCGTTGCTCGACGATGTCATGCTACGCATACTTGGTTTTTATTATTCAGAAGCTGAAATTCAGGCTTTTATTTCAACGTACACCCATGAAAATTTACACGAAGAAAGGTGACCATGGCCAAACGGGCCTTATTGGCGGCACACGTATTTCAAAAGCCGATTTGCGCATTGAGTCTTATGGCACCATCGATGAACTCAACTCGTACCTTGGTTTACTAGCAGCTTCAGACATCAAGCCACTCGCGCAACAACAACTTCTTGAAATTCAAGCCCGCCTCTTTACCATTGGCGCCAATTTAGCCGCTGACCCGGAAAAGTCGAAAATGGAATTGCCCGATTTAATTTTAAGCGATGTTGAAAAACTCGAACATTGGATGGACGTCATGGACGCTTCCCTCCTGCCACTTACCGCATTCATTTTACCTGGTGGAAGTCCGCTTGTTGCACATGTACACATTGCACGTTGCATTTGCCGTAGAGCCGAACGCTTAGTGGTGGCACTTGACGAATTAGAAGGCGTCGCTGAAATCATCCTTAGCTACCTCAACAGACTGAGTGATTACCTCTTTATTTTGGCACGCAAAATTGCGCATGATCAAGGAATTACGGAAACGCAATGGCATCCGCGTGATTAATTTTTCAATAGTTTTCGAGCCATGCTCTTGGATTTTTCGAAATTAAATTTACTTTTGCCAAAAATTAAAAAAGACAAAACATGTATTGGACGCTAGAACTTGCATCTTATTTGGAAGACGCCCCATGGCCGGCTACAAAAGAAGAGTTGATCGATTTTGCGATCCGTACCGGCGCGCCGCTTGAGGTGGTTGAAAACCTTCAAGACCTCGAAGACGAAGGTGATATGTACGAAAGCATCGAAGAAATCTGGCCCGATTACCCATCGCGCGAAGACTTTCTATTCAACGAAGATGAATATTAATCGAATCCCGCTGATGCGGGATTTTTTTTGACATGAACTTTCTCGGACACCTTTATTTTTCTGGAACAGACCTCGAACTCATGCACTGTAATCTTTATGGTGATTATGTCCGCGGAAGCAACTTGACGCACCTCGCGCCGAAAATTCAAGAAGGTATCCGCTTGCACCGCAACATTGACCATTACATGGACACGCATCCGGCGGTACTCGAGGCCAAACGCCAGCTAAGCAGCCAGCTTCCAAAAGTTAGTGGCATTGCCATTGATTTGATCTTTGACCACCTTCTTGCCCGCGATTGGCAAACGCATCACCCGCTTGATTACCACTTGTATTTACGCCAGTTTTATACCCATCAAGCCACACACCACCTGGACTTTAGCCCAGCTTTTCAGTCCTTTTTAAGTGTGCTAAAATCAAGGCAATGGATGAATTTCTACCCCAGTTTGTATGGGCTTCAGAAAAGTTGTGAAGGTGTCGCAACTCGTCTTTCCTTTGAATCGAAATTGAGTGCCACACCTACTGTATTTATCCAAGAAGAAGCCTTGTTAGTAGAGGCCTTTCAAACTTACATGCAAGACGCCAAGCGTCAGTTTTTAACGCAGTAAGTTGACATGACCTTCTATAGTTTGCAAGTCTGTTTTACCAGGCATTGTAAAACTAATTGTGTAGGTATACACACCAGCAGGTGCCAAAAGGTTTAAGAAATAGCCATCCCAACCCACCAATGGGTCAGATGACTCAAATACCATTTCGCCCCACCGATTATAAATCGTAAAGTGGTAGTCTTTTGGATTGAAACCCGGAGAAAATACCGGACAAAAGGTATTGTTGTATTCTTCGCCGTCTGGTGTAAAGCAATTGGGTACATATACTGCAAAATTATTGCGCACCGTTGCTTCCAATGTCAATGAATCGGCACAGCCCAAACTATTGGTACTTACCAATGTCACTGTATAAGTTCCTTCTGCATACGGCAAGGTATACATAAACGAACTTGCCGCATTTTCGATCAGTTCTCCGTTCAGGTTCCAAAAATGTGTAAAATTTCCGGATGTCACATTGTAAATACCGATCGTTGGGTTGTCAAGTTCTACTTGATTCGGATCTAGGTAAAAATTGGCATTCGGCAGCGGGTCTACCTGTACAATTGCTTGCACAGGTAAACTGGTACAGCCATGCTGATCGGTTCCTTCCACCGTATAGTAACTTGTAACTGCAGGGCAAACAGTAAGCGAACCGTTTGCATTTTGTGGCGCATCCCATTGGTAAGTAAGGGCGCCGGCAGGAACTAATGTCGCGCATGCGTTCGCACAAATAAAGGTATCGGCAACCTGCACAATTGGCAAGTTCCATTCCGAAACAGTTAAGATTAAAAGCGAATCACAGCCATTTATATTTTGTAAATGC
Organism: Bacteroidota bacterium; assembly: GCA_039800565.1. Classification (GTDB taxonomy): domain Bacteria; phylum Bacteroidota; class Bacteroidia; order Flavobacteriales_D; family Crocinitomicaceae; genus UBA952. The sequence goes on from JBDLQL010000012.1 coordinate 22,922, forward strand.
GAAAAATATGTGCCTGCCGTGGTGATGCTTTGTCCGTAAAACGAGAGCGTAGAATCGGCACAAATTTGCATGGAAAGGGAAGTTGTGTCTGCTTCTAGCTGAACCGTTAACACGACAAGAGAATCACATCCATATTGATTGGTGTAAGTGTTTTGATAGCTGCCTGAAGTTGTAATTGTTTGTGTTCCGAAACTAAACGTTGAACCTACACACAAGTTTAATTGACTAGTTGTGGTATCAGGCAACAAGACCGAGACTTGCAATGAATCGGTAGCCGTGCAACCTTGTGCATTTGTAACTTGCAATGAATAGAGGCCCGCTGTGGTGGCATAGAGTTGTGCAGCGTTACTGCCCGTCGACCACAAATAACTGCTAAAACCGGATGGTGCTTGAATCAGGCTTGAATCGTTTAGGCAATGCTGTAAGTCGGGCCCAATGGAAAGCGAAATCGGAAGAATTCCTACCACAATTGAATCGCGGGCCGTCGCACAGCCACTTGGCACATCGAGCCAATATACGCCGGGAGCTGTAATTGAAATACTTGCGCTCGTTGCCCCTGTATTCCATAAATAGCTAGGGTAGGCTTGAGTCGCTTGCAGGGTAACACTACCTCCGGCACACATTAACGTATCTGGACCTAAATCAGGAGGTGTACCGGGTGCAGGTGGCTGGTAATTGGGCACCACCAGTCCTATTGCACCAGGTTGTGCACCATGTGGCGTGCCGGCACAAGCAGGTCCTGTATGTAAAACCATTCCTGAATTTCCTCCGTTGAGTTGGGCCCCTACCTGAGCTGGCAACAAGGCTTGCGGAATGACAATGGCACCGCCACCACCGCCGCCACCTGGTCCGTGACAAGCCGATGACCAAAGGGTGCTAAAAATATTGCCACCGTTGCCTCCTTTCACATTCACAGTAATAGCTGAGCTGTAATTCTGAACCATAAGATACACACAACCTCCTGCTCCTCCTGCTCCAGCACCTTCCGAGTCGGTGTTACCCACAACGTTTAAACCACTGGCGTTTATCAGTTGATTATTTCCAACTATTAAAGGGGTATTAAGAAACACGATACCCCCACCTCTTGAACCAGCCGTACAACTAAGCCCGTTATCGTAATAACCACCGCCGCCGCCGCCGCCCATAAATGCTTTAAAGTTTGCATATGATAAGGCGTAAGCCCCCATACCAAACGAAGTATTTGGTGTACACGAACCATAAAATTCACTACCTCCTCTTCCTCCAGCTCCGCCATTAGATCCGCCACCTGCACCTGGGTTTCCACTATTCGACCCGCCGCCACCAGAAGCCAACGGCGCACGATTTCCGTCCATGTTTACCGGAGCAACGGCGATACCTTCCCCTTTTTTACCAGAGGCAGTACCGGCAGTCGCATAATTGACATCATTACAAGCAAACCAACCAGAAGTAGTGGCGCCACCTTGAAATCCTTGACCACTCACAGTGATCCCGGAGTTAAAGGTGAGGCTTACCGTGGCCTCAATGGCTACCACACCGCCAATGCTTCCATTCCATGGAGTTGCGGTAATTGGTGCGTTAATTGTTGCTTGCGTATAGACAGGTACACGGATCAATTGTACTTTTCCGGTAAGTGTGAAAGGCTTGCACAAATTGGTCACGAAGGTGATGACATTCGTACTTATGGATGCAATGTTGGTAAATTCAAAGTTGCCCGCATTCGAAAGGTTACTGATTTGCCCAAAAGAAGCAGAATTCGTCGTATTAATTATAGCTCCTTTCATCTGAATAAGGAGTACGCGATCACCAACTGAGAACCCACTTACTGAAGTTACTGCAACTGAATTAGAATTAATGGCAGTTACGGCAACATAGGTATTGACGACACCACCAATCGATTGGGCACGCAAACAACTTGCCATGAAAAGTAAATAGATTGCAAGTTGTAGAAGTTTCCCCATAAGTTTAGCGCATTAACACGACATGCCCTTCAATGTGTTGGGCCTCCATTTTTCCTGAAGTAGTAAAATTAATTTTATAGCTATAAACGCCATCTGGCGCGTCGATGTAATTCATGTTTCCATCCCATCCTGCTTTTGGATCAGCCGATTCAAATACCAATTCACCCCATCGGTTATAGATTTCAAAATGATAGGTTAATGGATCAAAACCGGAAGTAAACACAGGTGTAAATACATTATTTAGTTCATCGCCGTCAGGTGTAAAAGCGTTTGGCACATAGTAGATTGTACCACCTTTGATTTGAATGAGTACTTGTGTTTGATCAATACAGCCTTCGGGACTCGTAACAATCAAACTGACAGTGTAATCTTGATCTTCAACAAATGGAAACGTGTAGTCGAACGAAGCTTCAGAAGTTTCTGAACTGCTGCTTCCGTCGTCAAAATTCCAGACTGAAACAGCTGCATTTGACGAAACATTTGAAAAATTAACGGTCGGATTATCGCTTGTTAAGACAAGTGGGTCGGCTACGATTGTCGCAATTGGAGATGGATACACCGTAACGGTACTTTGAGCCGTATCGATACAGCCATATTGATTGCTTCCATAGACTACATAAGTGGTACTCGTTAAAGGCGACACCGCAATACTGGTTCCTGACCACTGTGGATCAGCCCACACATAATTAAGGGCGCCTGAAACCGTAACGTTCGCACCAAAACCCGGGCAAACGCCTTGATCTGGGCTTATGTTTAGAACTGGTGCAGGATTGACCGTAATTGTGAGTTGCGTAGAATCTTGACAACCTTGTGCGGAAGTTCCGAGCACTTGGTACACCCCAGAAATGGGTTGCGTAAGAACCTGTGTTGCATTGCCAGTTGTAAATGACAGCGGACCAGACCACACGTAGCTTTGGGCACCACTGGCATTTAACTGCAAGTCATCATAGGCGCAAAGCGTGCTTGCATTGGCCGTCAAGCCAACAATTGGCAACGGATTTACAGTGATTTGAATGGTGTCGATAAATGAACACAAATACGGGTCAATGGCTACAGCATAAAAATTGATGCTTGTGTTTGGCGAAAGCGCAAAACTTGGAGAAATTGTAGGTGTGAGCGACCCTAATGGCGCCCATCCGTATTGCGCTGTTGGAGCGCCATTTTGCGGAACTAACGTCAGGGATTGCCCGAAACAAATGGTTTGATCCGGTACCGAAAAGGTTGGAATTGAAGAAATGCTGATGTTAAGCGTTAAAATGGAATCACAACCATGCGTGGTTTGAGCCGAATCAATGTAAATTCCGCTTGTGGTGTAATTAATCCCATTAAACACATAAGGCCCTCCTGTACAGACGGTATCGGCAAAAGTAGAGGCGAATTCAGGATAGATAATTACATTGACTTGATCGGTAGCCGGACAACTTAACGGATTGGAAGGGTCGGTAACTGTAAGGGTATACGTTTGTGTCAAGGGCGCCCCGCTGGTATTGGGCATGGTCATTACCGGACTTACTGCATTAGATGAAGACAACCACGTGGAAGGAGACCAACTATACGTGTATGCAGGGTTGCTTGCCGTACCAAGACTTACCCCGACATCCGAGCACGTCGTTTGGTCAGGGCCTGCTGAAATAGTTGGGGTGGTTCCGAGTGTCAGGTTCAGTGTGACAACAGAATCACAATTATGGATGGTATTTAGGGTATCGTAATAGGTTCCGGATTGCGTTAATGTTTGGCCATTAAAGACATAAGAACCTGAACACGAGGTTTGATTAATGGTATGCGTATAAGACGGATGAATCGTGACGACGATTTGGTCGGTGGTCGGACACAAACCTGGCGAAGAGGCAAGCGAAGTAGTTACTGTATACGTTTGCGTAATTGTAGCGCCCGTTGTATTTGTAATCGTTGCGACCGGATTGGCCACATTGGCAGCTGACAAACCTGTTGCCGGAGACCAACTGTAAACATAATTCGCATTCGATGCCGTTCCGATCGTAACGCCTTGATTGGAGCAAGTTGTCACGTCGACCCCCGCATTTGAACTTGCTTGGTCGGTGTAAATGGTCACGTTTCGGATCGAATGTAAATCATAAAGTGCACCAGTACTTGCTGTAAAACCCATGTAGCCTGTAAAATTAACCGGAGCTGATCCGGTTAAAAGAAGCACGTTATTGACATACACTTTTACCACACCGTTGTTGTATTCAATTTTTACGGGCTGGTAATTGGAATTTCGTAAGTAACTCAGTGAACCGCCTGAATTTTGAATTTTTGGTGTGGAAGTCATACACTCGTTGTAGCCTATCCCATTGAATATCTGAATTTCAGGATTGGTGCCACCTTGGCTACAATTGTCATAGGTATCAATGACAATTTTGATTCCATTCGCCGCCCCAGGAATTCCAATTCCCCCGCCTGGTACAAAACCAGTTGGTGGCACATCGATAAAACAAAAGGCCAAGCCGTCTGCCGCATTTCCACCCCAAATACGGTATTCAAAATCAACTGTCCATTTTTGGCATTGTGTCAGGTTAATCGGTGTATTGTAAAAAACTCCTCCTGACTGCGTTGTGGTGTTGTTGGTCAGTAAGAGTTCATTATTAAAGGCATCGACATCGCCGGGTGTGTCACCGATGTGGGCATTTCCCGTCAAATTCCAACCTGTTGTAATCATATTTGGCGAACCTGTAAGTTGACCATAAACAAAGGTTTGCGCTTTTAAGTAGTTGACATTCAATGATATAACTACTGAAATAAAAAATAATAAACTTCGCATCGGCATCAAAACGATATAAACAACGATTGGTTGCTAAATTTAGTAAAAAATATTGCTTTTGTAAATTACTTAGTGTATTTTTGACACATACTAAACGCTAACGCTTATGAGTGCTTCAAATTCTAAAGCAACAACTTCCCAGGAACGCTTTCACCCTTTCAATATTGTCGTCTTTGGTGGCGACGGCGATTTAGCAATCCGGAAAATTCTTCCTGCCTTGTTTCATCGTGACCTTGATGGCCAGCTAAACACGCCATACAATGTAGTGGCTATAACACGCAAAGAACCCGAAGTTGCCAACTTTGAAGAACGCCTCACCCCTTTTCTAGAGGTGAGTGACCACCATAAATACAGCAAAGGCGAAGTGCGCAAATTCTTAGATAAGTTAAAACTGATTCAGGTTGCCGATGCCAATGAATCCGATTACGAAGAATTAAAGAATTACCTCAGTAATTTTCCGGACTACCAGAATATTTACTACTATTCGACTCCTTCCTCCGCTTTTGGTCCGATCACCAAAATGCTGAAGGCCTGTGGGCTGGTTAATAAATTGAGTAAAGTGGTCATTGAAAAACCACTCGGTTACAACCTTGCCTCATCGAATGCAATCAATGCTGAAATTACGCAGGCCTTTGACGAACATCAGATTTACCGCATTGACCATTACTTAGGTAAAGAAACCGTTCAAAACCTTATGGTCTTGCGTTTCGCGAACAACCTGTTTGAACGCGCGTGGAATTCAGAAAATATAGAAAGTGTTCAAATCACCGTAGCTGAAAGTTTGGGCGTTGAAAAACGCGCTTCCTATTACGACACAAGTGGCGCATTGCTTGACATGGTGCAAAATCACTTGCTTCAGCTCTTGTGTTTGGTTGCCATGGAGCCACCAGTCGCTTTAGAAGCCGACGAAGTTCGCAACGAAAAACTAAAAGTGTTGCGTGCATTGCGTCCGCTCACTAAGCGTAGCATTGAAAAAGATACGGTAAAAGGCCAATACACTCGCGGCATTTCGAACGGCAAACAAGTCAATAGCTACCTAGAAGACATCGAAAAATACGAATCAAAGACCGAAACCTTTGTGGCCATCAAAGCCTATGTCGACAACTGGCGTTGGAAAGGCGTACCGTTCTTACTCAGAACCGGAAAACGCATGATCAAACGCTATTCTGAAATTGTCATCAATTTCAAAGAGGTTCGTCACAATATTTTTCCGTCAAAAGAAAAACTCAATAACAACAAACTGATCATTCGTTTGCAACCTGAAGAGCGCATTGAACTGATCCAAATGACAAAAATTCCGGGACCAGGTGGTTACCGCTACAAACCAATTGCCCTCAAACTTGATTACATCGATTCGTTTAAAGAACGTTTTCCGGAGGCCTACGAACGCCTCATTATTGATGTGATTCGAGGAAATCAGACCTTGTTTATGCGCCAAGATGAATTGCAAGCCGCTTGGACCTGGATCGAATCCATCACAAGCAGTTGGAAAGCCGCCAACATGACCAACATTTTGTACGAAGCCGGAACTTGGGGCCCAGGCGATGCCATTCTTGACGAACATGAATCTTGGATTACAAAAACATGGAGAGAATCGTAAGTTTTCAATTAAAATCCGAATTGGAACAAGCGCTTGCACAACAATTGCATTCGGATTTAAAAAAGGCCCTTCTCACAAAAGGAAAGGCTAGCCTACTCCTTTCTGGGGGCACGACACCAAGTGGGGTTTACGAATTACTTTCGAAACAAGCGCTCGACTGGCAACACGTTACTGTTGGTTTGGTTGACGAACGCTTTGTTGATCAGAGCAGTCCGTTTTCAAACGAAACACTGATTCGCAAGAGCTTGCTGCAAAATAATGCGGCCTTGGCAACATTGGTTCCGATGGTCTATGAGCCAAGTAATGAGCAACTCAATTTAGCACAAACCAATGCTGCTTATCAAGCTTTTAGAAATGCGGATGCCTGTTTATTAGGCATGGGGCCCGACGGCCATACCGCATCACTGTTTCCGAACGACCCAGCTACTGATTTAGCACTTATCGGTACAGAAGCCTGCTACTGCACAAATGCACCCACTACACCCACGCAACGGATCACCTGTAGCCGCGACTTATTAGTCTCTGTTCAACACGTTTACCTCATGATTACTGGCCAAGAAAAATTGGATGTCCTTGCTGCAAGTCAGCAACAACAATTGCCAATTGCCATTTTCAATCCAATCATTGAACGCATTTATTTCTGCCAATGAAGTCTTTACACCCACAAATTCAACGCATTACTGAACGCATCCAACTACGTTCAGCGGAAACACGCACACAGTATTTGGAACAAATGCAAGCCGCCCATCAAGAAGGCGTTCACCGGAGTTCGTTAAGCTGTGGAAATTTAGCACATGGTTTTGCAGCCTGTGCAAGCCATGAAAAAGAGTTGCTTGCAGGCAACAAGACGCCAAACATTGGCATCATTACCGCTTATAATGATCTGTTATCGGCCCATCAGGTGTATGAAGATTACCCAAAGGCTATCAAAAAATATGCGACTCAACACGGCGCCATTGCTCAGGTAGCAGGTGCAGTGCCGGCAATGTGTGATGGCGTCACGCAAGGTCAACCCGGCATGGAGCTCTCTCTATATAGTCGAGACGTCATTGCGCTTTCTACCGCGATCGGCTTGTCTCATAATATGTTTGACGGAGTCATCAATTTGGGTATTTGCGACAAAATTGTACCCGGATTGCTGATTGGCAGTTTGCGTTTTGGCCATTTACCTTCGATCTTTATGCCAGGTGGCCCAATGCCTAGTGGCATCAGCAACGAAGAAAAGTCAAAAATTCGTCAGGATTTTGCCGAAGGAAAAATTGGACGTGCCGAACTACTTAAAGGCGAAGCCGATTCGTACCACGCTCCAGGTACTTGTACCTTTTACGGAACCGCTAACAGCAATCAAATGCTCATGGAAATCATGGGCTTGCAATTGCCAGGGTCTAGTTTTGTCAATCCCGGAACACCGTTGCGCGACTTGTACAATGCCGAGGCTGTTCGGGTACTGACTCAAAATATCCCATTCGGTTTCGAGCGCAGCCTCGCTTCTTTGTTTGACGAAAAAGTCATTGTCAATGGCATCATCGGTTTGTTAGCTACAGGTGGCTCCACCAATCATACCATTCACCTTATCGCCATTGCAAAAGCAGCAGGCATTCTAATTAATTGGGACGACATGTCCGAATTATCGGCACTTATTCCTTTAATTACCCGCATGTATCCGAACGGAGCTGCTGATGTCAATCATTTTCATGCTGCAGGCGGAATGGGCTTTGTGATCCGTACCTTACTTGACGAAGGCTTATTGCACGAAGAGGTACAGACCATACTCGGAAAAGGCTTACGGGCCTACACACAAGAAGCGCGTATTGTTGACGGAAAATTAAGTTGGGTCGAGGGCGCGAAAGAAAGCGGAAATCTCAATGTGTTGCGGCCGGCTACAGACGCCTTTACAGCAGATGGCGGCATCAAAATTTTAAAAGGGAACTTAGGTCGGTCGGTTATCAAAACCGCGGCCGTGAGCCCTGAACACCGCATTATTGAAGCGCAGGCTATTGTTTTTCACGAACAACACGAACTCATTGCGGCTTTCAAACGCGGCGAACTCGAACGCGATTTTATTGCAGTGGTTCCGTTTCAAGGCCCCAAATTCAATGGAATGCCCGAATTGCACAACCTGACGCCTACCTTGACTGTTTTGCTGAAAAAAGGTTACAAAGTCGCATTGGTAACCGATGGCCGAATGTCGGGCGCATCGGGTAAAGTTCCTGCTGCCATTCACCTCACACCTGAAGCCATGGACGGCGGCCTCATTGCAAAAATCAGAACAGGTGATCTCTTGAGATTAGATAGCGAATCGGGCACCTTAGAGGTGATCGATGAAGCGTCTGTTACACAACGCGATGCCACTGTGATTTCGAACCAAAATACCTTTCAGTTCGGACGTGAATTATTTGGAAATATCCGAACCATGGTAAGCCCTTCTGAAGAAGGCGCTTCGTTCTTGTTTTAAGCACTTACTGATTGTTCCTTCCAGATCAATGAAGCGGCAATGGAAAGCACCAAGGCGCCAAGCACAATGCCCAGCGAAAGCGTTGAGGAAATGTGAACAAATGGCGCCACTAACATTTTAAGCCCTATAAACGACAAAATAAAGGCCAGGCCATAATTGAGCTTCGAAAATAAGTGCAATGAGTTGGCAAGCAAGAAATACATCGAACGCAAGCCTAAAATTGCAAAGATATTTGAGGTGTAAAGAATAAACGGATCGTTAGGCGCGATTGCAAAAATGGCAGGAATCGAGTCAATTGCAAAAATCAAATCGGTAGATTCAATCACAACCAATACCAATAAAAGTTTTGTTGCAAAGTGCTTTCGCCCTCTTGACACAAAGAAACGATCGCCATAATAATGCTTTGTCACTGGAAAAACCTTGCGCAGCATGCGGGCGCCAAAACCGCTACTGTAGTCGGCATCGGCTTCTTCATCTGCTGCAAACAACGACTTGATTCCGGCATACAACAAAAAACACCCAAAAATTGTGAGAATGGCATTGGGTTTGAAAAAATGACCGGCTTGCGGTAGCGCATGCTGATCGAGGTCAAAATGGAAGCCAAAACTTTCAAAGGCAGGTAAATAGGTTAATTTGATCAGTCCGATTCCTGAAAAAATAAAAATGGCTCGAAATACTAGGGCCCCGATGATCCCCCAAAACAAAACCCGGTGCTGCAAACTTCCTTCTAATTTGAAGAAGCGAAAAACCAAGATAAACACAAACATGTTGTCGACTGACAACGCCTCTTCGATCCAATAAGCGGATTGGTAATCGGCAAATTTAGAAAAACCTAACTGCCACCAAATGACCCCACTAAATACCATCGAAATGGCAATCCAAATGAAGGTCCATTTGAGCGCTTCGCGATTCGTCACATCGTGCGCTTTTTTATTGACAACGCCTAAATCGATGAGCATCATGCTTGCAATGATCACAAAAAAGAGTCCGATTAACCAAGGATTAGAAGTCATAATGAGGGTTTGTGCAAAAGTAAAAAAAGAAAGCCACATGTTTCCATGTGGCTTTCTGACAAGGTTGCTATTTACTTATTTGTTCAGGAGGTAAGTGACTGCATTTGCTGCATTGACAAAACCACCTGTAATACACAATTCGTTCATGTGTACTTTTTTACCAGCTGGTGAAACTACTTTTTTGCTGTATTGGGCGGTTGTTGCCATCAACACTTCACGAACTTGTACAGCCGTAAGTTCTGGAAAGTAACTACGGATAAGTGCCGCAACACCAGCCGTTGCCGGACAAGCCATTGAGGTACCACTCGCATCTTCGTATTTGTAATCCGGAACTGTAGAGTAAATGTCTACACCAGGTGCAAAGAAATCGACGGTGCTGGCTCCGTAATTGGAGAAATTAGCGATAAGGTCTTTTCCTGATTTTGAAGCACTGCTTGCCCCTACTTCAATCCAGTTTGGAGCTACGGTGTTGTTAGACAAACGGCGTGTTGGGTACGAATCTTCCACATCTTTGTCTTTGCCGTCGTTACCCGCCGCATGGATCAGCAATACATCTTTACTTAAAGCATATTGAATGGCCGCATCGACGTATTCTTTGTTTGGAGTCCAGTACTTTCCGAATGACATATTGATCACTTTGGCGCCGTTATCGACCGCATAAATGATGGCATTTGCCACGTCTTTATCGCGCTCGTCACCATCAGGAACTGCACGAACGACCATAATTTTTACATTGTCAGCAATGCCATCGATCCCTAAACCGTTGCCACGTGCTGCTGCAATAATTCCGGAAACGTGCGTTCCGTGCATGGCATCAGGGCCTTCGTAACGGTTACATCCGTAGAGTTTACTGGTAAGGTCATTGGGATTGTCGCCAACAATGGTTGTACGAATCGAATCTGCATTTGAAAAGGCCATATCTAGCGAACCTTTAATTGAACTTTCTGCAGAAACCAATTCTTTTTCAAGATCTTCAGCAGACATCATTAACAAAAAGCCTTTCATGCGTGATTGAATGCGTTTGTCTTGTTCGTTTGTCGCTACATAAGCCGCATTGGTTTCTTTGGTGAATGAACCACCTGAAGCCAATTTAACACGCTCAATATATTGATTAAACATGCGAATATTCTTCAAAGAACTGGCATCGCCATTGACTTGCTCTTCAAAAGCAGCTTTTAACTTTTCATAATTGGCAAAACGCGCCAAATCAGCACTCGGAATGTCTTCTGCTTTTTTACCTTTAAAATAGGCCGACTCGACACGGTACATACGCGCCATTTCCATTGCTTCTTTATCGATGTCTTGGGTGGCACCACCTAAAAAAGACCAACCATGGATGTCATCGATGTAGCCATTGTGATCGTCGTCAATGCCATTGTTTGGCACTTCGTCTTCGTTGGTCCAAATGACCGATTGCAAATCTGGATGATCCGTTTCGACCCCGCTATCAATGACAGCCACGATAATTGTACTCGATTTTTTACCTGCTGCATTGAGCATTTCATAGGCTTTTGTAGCACCTGTACCATAGACGTGGTCTACTTTAGGGTCTTTCAAATACCAATTGGCATTTTCAGGAGTCGTTTCTGTACCAACTTGTGCGAGCGCTGTAAAGCTAAGCACCAAGCTCGAAATAAAAAGAATGCGTTTGTTCATAGTCTAAATTTAGAAAAGCGAAAATACAAAACTTCTACCTTATTCACGAATCCAATAAAACTTTGTTACTTCTGTTAAGAACTATTGAAAAACTTCGCGCCTTAGGTGACACAAAGAAAGCGGCTTCTGCCCTATTTTTGTAGTCCAAAACAACCGTTATGAGTACAACTGAACACGTCAATTGCCTAATTATTGGATCAGGGCCAGCCGGATACACCGCTGCCATTTATGCCGCTCGTGCAGACATGAACCCTATCATGTATCAAGGGTTACAGCCTGGAGGTCAATTAACCACCACCAACGAAGTTGAAAATTTTCCGGGGTATCCTGAAGGAATTTCAGGACCCGAAATGATGCTTCAATTAGAAGCACAAGCCAAGCGTTTTCAGACAGATATCCGTAGCGGATTTATAACGAAAGTTGATTTTACTGGTCCTATTCATAAGTGCTGGACCGAAGATGGCCACGAGATTCATGCCAAAACTGTTATTATTTCGACCGGAGCTTCGGCCAAATATTTAGGATTAGAAAGCGAACAACACTACCTTAAATTAGGAGGTGGCGTTTCGGCATGTGCCGTTTGTGACGGTTTCTTTTACCGCAACCAAGAAGTGGTTATTGTCGGTGCCGGTGACTCAGCCTGCGAAGAAGCACATTACCTTTCTAAACTATGTACAAAAGTGACCATGTTGGTGCGCCGCGACGAATTTAGAGCATCTAAAATCATGGCTGACCGTGTTAAAAACACCCCCAACATCGAGATTCGTTTCAATAGTGAAACGCTAGAAGTATTGGGCGACGGACAACTCGTAACAGGCGTTCGTGTCATTGATCATGCCAACAAGCAAGAAAGTGAAATCCCGTGTACCGGATTTTTTGTAGCGATTGGCCACCAACCCAACACAGCGGTATTTAAAGACTTTATTGAACTCGACGAAACAGGTTACATCAAGTATGCGCAACCTGGCACCAGTAAAACCAATGTTGCCGGAGTGTTTGTTGCCGGAGATGCCGCTGATAAAACCTACCGACAAGCCATTACCGCTGCCGGAACAGGTTGCATGGCAGCACTCGATGCCGAGCGCTACTTAGCCGCACTTGAGCACTAAGCTCAGCGAACCGCTTCTTTATTTAAAAGTTTGATAAAATGAAAACCTTTGGGTGCAAACCCTTGGTTGTAAAAGAATTTGTGCGCCTTAAAATTCGTGGTGTACGAGTCGAGCGAAAGCATATTGCACGATTCTTCTTTGGCTTTTTGTTCAAGCGTATTAAAAATGAGCTCCCCTATTCCTTGGCTCCGATAAGTTGCCGAAACAATAATGTTATCGAGTTCTAAGTACTTTCCGATCCAGAGTTTATTCCCGATCCAATAGCCACAGATTGCCACACATTGCTCTTGATCAAATACAGCCAGCTGTGCGTAATTGTGCGCAAGCATCAGTTCTAATTCTTGGCGGTATTGTTCGGCGCTTAAGGAAGGATACAATTCTTGAACAACGGAAAGGTACGTGAGCATTTCATCAGCTGTATGCAATTCTTTTAAAATCATTTTTGTGGCGCTAAATAGGTTTCAAAAAGTTCAAAAATTCGGCGGTATTCGTCGGTCCAGGAACTGGTGTATTTAAAACTATGACGCTCGACCGGATACAGCGCCATCCAATAGTCTTTTTTTCCTAATTCAATGAGGCGCTGATTGAGTCGCACCACATCTTGAAACTGCACATTGTCGTCGATCATGCCATGTAAAATCAATAACGGATCTTGAAGGCCCTCTGCAAAATAAATCGGCGAACTTTGTCGGTAAGCCTGTGGGTCTGCCTCGGGCGTATTTAGAATATTGCTTGTATATTCATGATTGTAATGTGCCCAATCGGTCACGGCACGCAACGCAGCACCACACGCAAAGGTATTGGGCTTCGTAAATAATGCCATTAAGGTAATAAAACCCCCATATGAACCTCCGTAAATACCGACACGGTTCGAATCGATTGCATAGGAATTGACCAACAAGGTTTTGGCATCTAAATAATCTTGCAAATCACGGCCGCCCATGTGTCGGTAGATTGCCGTTCGGTAGTCACGGCCATAGCCTTCACTTGCACGGTAATCGACATCAAGAACCGTATAACCTTGTTCGGTTAATAAGTGATGAAACATGTATTCACGTTCGTAGTAACTCCAATAATGATGCGCATTTTGCAAATAGCCAGCCCCATGCACGAAAAGCACCGCTGCCCCATTTTTTTTACCTGGTTCCGGCTCATAGATACGCGCATACACGGGTAATCCATCTGAAGCGGGGATCTGAATAATTGCCGGATGTTTCCATGCATAGGCCAGAAAAGCTGCCGTAGTGGCATGCGTGAGCTGTTGCGCCTGAGTCGGCTTATTGATCGGTGCTAAAAACAACTCCCAAGGTTGATTACTGGTACTAAATCGGTAAGCCAACTGGCTTTCATCTGGTGAAAGCGCTACTTCATAGGCACCTGTTTCTTTCAGTAAATGAGTCAGTTGCAAGGTTTTCAAGTCTAATTTGGAATAGCTTCGCGTGCCCGGATCAACACAATTGGTCGTCAGGTAAAAACACGAGTGGTCATGAGATAATTGCACGCCATGAACTTCATAAGAGCCCGTGGTTAAGGCTATTTTTTGCTTGGCTTGTAAGTCAAAAACATAGAGGTGTGAATACCCCGTTTGCTCGGATTGGAAATAAAGTGTTTTTGCATCGTCGAGCCAGTCGAGGGTTCCGGATTCGGCACTCCAAGACGAAATTCCTGGGCCGCCAATCCAGGCTTCATCGTGCTGGTGATCAATTAATTGAATGCGTGCAGCAGCAAGATCAACGCAAACAATCCAACGGTCTTTGTGGTCTGAACTTCGGAGATCGAGCACCGCGATCGGCTTATTTTTGGAAAACACAAACGGATGCACAATGAGTTGGCGGTCTTGCCCCATTTGCGGCAAGCCCGAAAAATCAAGTTCAACTAATGAATCGGTTTGTAAATGATGGATGTATATGCGCACATGTGAAGCCTCGTTCTGAACCTTCGGACGAGCTTTTTCAGTAAATACGTGGCCATCTGTAGCAATGTAATGCGGTACTTCTGTGTATATTGCCTCGGGCTCTAGCTCTTGCCTTAAAATCACAAAGCGGGCACTTGGGTCTATTTGTAAAGCGCCTGAAGGTGTAAAATCGAGAAAGCGAACATGCGGTTTTGCCTGTATTTGCTGCAATTTTTGCTGGCGTTGTTCGCTCTCAAAAAAAGACAACTCGGCATCAGAAAGGAAACGATCTTGATGTACAGGTTGTTTTGCGTTCTGATACGAAACAAGCATGGTACCTGCGCCTGTCTGTAAATCCATTGAATACAATGTCAAGTCACGTTGAAGCGCAATTTCTTGACCATGAAGCAAGACTTGTGGATTCCAAAAGGCATCTGAAAACAAGCGAAAACGATGTTGCTGGCCACTTTTTAAGGACCGAACGTGCAAGGCTTCGTCTTGCAAACGCAAAGCAAAACCATGTGCCGTCATACTGTTATCGGCGCACCAGCGCTGCTCCCATTGCGCTTTGCTTAATGTGGTCGTTTGCTTACTTGAGCGCGAAAAGACATAGTAGGTTGGACTAAGTGAATCTGGAAATTGTCGAAAATAATAAAGCTGTGTGCCGTCAAGTGACCAACTTGGCTGCTGAGGAAGTGCCCCAACAAAGCCTGGGCCCTTCATGATTTGTTCAAGTTGAAGTTGCGCGAAGCCTTTGCCAAAAAAGCAAAAAACAAATACGAGTATCACAATAATTTTCATGTGTTAAAAATAGAAATAATTGTACTTTTGAATCAAAGAATCGGCATGAAGAAATTGCTTTATTTTATATTACCTGAACGGACTTACCTAACGACCCTTCACCGGTTCTTCTACCTCCTTTACGACATCGGTTTACTCAAGAATAAAGAAGCGTTTAAGTTTCATTATTTCATCAAGCGTATCATTCAGCCAGACGATGTGGTCATTGACATAGGGGCCAATTTAGGTTATTTTGCCAAAAACTTTTCGCGTTTGGCCAAAAATGGAAAAGTCGTTGCCATCGAGCCCCTACCTCAATTTCATGCAGTGCTCGATTATTTTATTGGGCACCAAGACAACGTCGAACTGCACAATGTAGCACTCGGCCAACAAGCCGGAAGTATTCAAATGGTGTTGCCGCAAACCAACGGCATGATCCGCACGGGCTTGCCACACATTATGCGCCCGGAAGAAAGCAGTACCACCGAAAAAGTCCAAGAAGTCCAGATGGTCAATACCGCCGATTTCTTTCATACATTCGAGCGCATCGATTACATTAAATGCGACATAGAAGGACACGAGTGGGAAGTATTTCGATTGCTAGAAGATATTTTGCGCAACAAACGCCCCATCGTACAACTCGAAATCGATCCAAAAAATGAAGCCGCGCTCTTTCCATTTTTCGAACAATTAGATTACAAGCGTTACGGCATACAGGGTACAACTTGCAAAGAAGAAACAACGATGCATTATGGCGGCGACTACCTGTTTATCCCAACCGAAAAAACCAATTTTGTTGCGAAATGGAACGATTAATTGCCACTTTTTTAGTTGCGTTCATCCTGATGAGTGCTTGCCATAAGGGCACCGGAAATTTTGTCATTACCGGAAAAGTGAACGACAACACCTTTCAACAAGGTTTAGTCGGCGCTACGATTTCCTGTTATAAAGTCCCGATCGGAACTGCCGACGAACTATTCGTGGCATCTCAAAACATTGCCGCTGATGGCAGTTATTCGTTTTCGGTTCCACGCGAAAAAATGGAACGTTACATTTTAAAGGTGAGTAAAGCCAATTACTTTCCAATCGTAAAAGACATCTATTATTCGCAACTAAGCATCACAACAACCAACATTTTTGACTTAAGTACGCACGCGATGGCCTGGGCCAAGATCCATTTATACAATCAAAACCCAAGTCCACTTGATCAGTTCCGCTACATCAAACAAGAAGGCTTGGCCGCTTGTAACGATTGCTGCCCCACTACCCAGCAAGATTTTTACGGGGCACTCGACACCACTTTCTACTGTATAAACAACGGAAATACGGTGTATTCGATTTACTATTGGGAATTAGGCACCAACAATAACGGCCTAAAGTCGACAAGCACTACCGCTTTTGACACCACCTTAATTGAAGTTATTTACTAGGAAAAATTCGGGCGACTGCTTCAAACCGATACTTAAAAATTTGTTCGAGCTTCGGCCGCACCAACCACGGATGCACCCATTTTCCGAGCAGGCCAAAGGGCACAACATAGGTCACAATA
Organism: Bacteroidota bacterium; assembly: GCA_039800565.1. GTDB lineage: Bacteria > Bacteroidota > Bacteroidia > Flavobacteriales_D > Crocinitomicaceae > UBA952. The sequence continues at coordinate 39,697 of JBDLQL010000012.1, forward strand.
TCTGTCATTTCGACGCCACCAGGAACAGCTCTAAAATGATGCTCGTGGTGCCACACTTTATAAGGCCCTACACGCTGCTCATCCACAAAAAAATGCAATTCCTTTACCGTTTTAATTTCGGTTAGCCACGACATGGAAATGCCAAACAACGGTTTTACACGATAGGCAATCATGAGCCCCTCATACATTGCAGGCGGAACATCAGATTTTACGCGAAAATCCATCGAAGGCGGCGTAATTTCTTTCAGGTTGTGTGGTGAAGAAAAGAAATCCCAACACTGTTGTAAATCTGCCGGAATAAACTGGGTACGTTTCAATTGATACATGACTTTTTAACAAGTCATGTAGGGATTTGTTTGAGCGAATTAATGAAAAAGATGCTTGGCAGGTCGTGGCCCCATCTCAAACTGTAACGTACCACCCTGCATCAGTTGCTCATGGCGCAACTGCGGCGTCGTCAACAAGACACCATTCCAACTAACTTTTTGGATATACTTGTTCTTTTCACTTTGATTTAAGGTATTAACAATAAGCTTTTTACCATTATCTAATTGAAGTGTTGCATGAACAACAAGCGGACTGCTTAATTCATACACATCGCTCCCGGGAGCCATCGGATAAAATCCAAGTGCGGCAAATAAATACCAAGCGCTCATTTGGCCGCAATCGTCGTTTCCACCCATTCCTTCTGCCTCGCCCTTGTATTGATTGCGCAGAATTAGTCGTGTCGTTGCCTGGGTTTTCCAGGGTGCCGATGTGTAATTATAGAGAAATGCAATATGATGCGAAGGTTCATTGCCGTGTACATAATTGCCAATGATGCCCGCACGCATGATGTCTTCAGTATTGGCGAAATAGCGATCGGGTAAATTCATGCTAAACAAGGAATCGAGGTGCGCTTGAAAGCGCTGGTCACCTCCCATCAAGCGAATTAACGCTATTGGATCTTGGGGCACATACAAACTGTAATTCCATGCATTTCCTTCAATAAATCCCTGACCATGCGTATCGAGCGGATCAAACGGGCTTTTAAAGGCCCCGTTTGACAATCTTGGACGCATAAAACCTGTTTGCGGATCAAAAACCTGCTTGAAATTTTGTGCGCGCTTCAGGTAAATCCGACGAATTGAATCTTGACCCAACTGATTAGCCATTTCCGCAATACACCAATCGTCGTAGGCATATTCTAAGGTTTTAGAAACCGAACTGCCACTTTTATCTTCAGGAACATATCCCAAGCTCAAATACGCGTCTAGACCTTCGTAAAACCCACGATTAGAAGTCGTTACGGCAGCCTTCAAATAGCGGGTTGGGTCTTTTAAATACGGGTTTTTCTTAACGACAGCATCGGCCATCACAGCCACTGAATGGTAGCCAATCATACACCAATTTTCATTGGAATAATGCGACCAAACAGGCAACATCTGATGCACACTTTGTTCGTAATGCTGTTGCATCGATTCGATCATGTCAGCATTTTGCTGCGGGTAAAATAGGTTTAAAAAGGGATGTTCGGCACGGTAAGTATCCCACAACGAAAAGGTCGTGTAATTCTGAAAACCAACGGCCTGATGGATGCGCTGATCAAGACCGCGATAGGCCCCATTGACATCCATATAAAGTGTCGGGCTTAACAAACAATGGTACCAAGCAGTGTAGAAATTGGTTTGGTCTTCTGCACTTAAAAAATGTGCCGACTCTACGACCGAAAAGGCCTGATCCCATGAATTTTCAGCTTGTTCAAGGTAATGATCAAAACCAGCAATAGGCGCTTCGGCTTGAAGGTTTAAAAGTGCGCCATCTATCGATACACTTGAAAGCGCTACACGAAATTCAACTTCTTTTTCTACACCAAAAAAGAGTGCGGCTTTTATCCCCTCACCTGCTGCTTCCGGAAACTGATGTTGCGTATCAAATTTTCGCCAAAATCCTTTGTATACAGCTGGTTTGGCATCAATAATCTGATAATCTGTCAGGGGTTTCGAGAGGGCAATAGCGAAGTAAACATAACGTGTTCGGGCCCAACCTGCTGTTTGGCGAAACCCTGTTAGCAAGGTGTCGTTTTCAACCCGTAAAAAACACCAAACGTTTTTGTCCGGGTAATTGTAAATACCATGCGTAAGATCCAAGATGAAATGCCCCACCTCTTGCTCGAATCGGTAGCGATGTATGCCAACACGAGGTGTCGTGGTCAATTCTGCAACCGCATGAATTTCATCAAGATGAACACTATAATAGCCTGGCGATGCCACTTCATCATGATGATAAACAGAACGATAGCCAGACTCGGGCGCACTTGCTGTTCCTGGGTTCCATTGAATAGGCCCCACATTGGGCATCAGTAAAATGTCGCCCAAATCAGCATGTCCGGTACCACTAAAATGTGTATGAGAAAACCCAACAATCGATGAGTCTTTGTACTGATAACCAGCGCAATACCGATAGACATTGGACTGATAAACACCATTTACTACATATGGAATGGTATCGGTATCTGGACTTAACTGAACCGCACCAAAAGGCACACTTGCTCCTGGATAGGTATGCCCGGCTTCACTTGTCCCCATTAATGGACGGACAAATTCACGTGCTTTTAGTTGTCCGAAAAACGGAAAAACAACGAGAAAAGAACTACCTAATAGAAAAAGACGCATTAAAGACGCTCAATCACCATCGCAGAAGCACCACCACCACCATTACAGATAGCAGCTGCTCCTAATTTGGCGCCGTTTTGCTCAAGTACATTCAGTAACGTAACGATCACGCGTGAACCCGAATTACCAAGTGGATGACCGAGTGCAACTGCACCACCATTGACATCGACTTTTGACGCGTCAAGACCCAAAATTTTCATATTGGCCAACCCTACAACCGAAAAAGCTTGATTGAGTTCCCAATAATCGATATCGGATATACTTAAACCTGCTTTGTCAAGTGCTTTTGGAATGGCTAAGGAAGGTGCCGTCGTAAACCATTCAGGTTCTTGAGCAGCATCGGCATAAGATATAAGTTTGCCAATTGGTTTGAGGCCATGTTTTTGAACGGCTTCTTCAGAAGCTAAAATCAAGGCTGATGCGCCGTCATTTAAAGTGGACGCATTGGCTGCAGTGATGGTTCCGTCTTTATCAAATGCAGGACGTAAGGACGGGATTTTATCTAAAAATACATTTTTATATTCTTCGTCTTCAGCAACCAGAACAGGCTCACCTTTGCGTTGTGGAACTGCTACCGGCACCACCTCATTAGCAAAACGACCTGCTTGCCACGCTGCAGCGGCACGCTGGTAAGATGCAATGGCAAATTGATCTTGATCTTCACGGGTGATTTCGTATTTTGTGGCACACAATTCGGCACAATTTCCCATTGGAACCTTACTGTAAACATCGAGTAAACCATCTTTGGTAATGCCATCGAGCAGGCCAATGTTCCCGAATTTAGTGCCATTTCTGCCATCGAGGTAATGTGGGGTTTGGGACATGTTTTCCATTCCACCAACGACCACAAGTTGATTGTCGCCAGCAATGATACTTTGGGCACCAAACATAATGGCCTTCATTCCTGAAGCACACACTTTATTAACCGTTGTACACGGAACATTCGTTCCTAATCCGGCACCTAAAGCCGCTTGTCGTGCGGGCGCCTGACCAACTCCGGCTTGCAAGACATTGCCCATAAACACTTCGTCGACAAGCGCAGCAGCGACCCCTCCTTTTTCGAGGGCTCCTTTGATGGCTGTAGATCCGAGTTGCGTAGCTGAGACACCGGCAAAAGCACCTAAAAATGACCCCATTGGAGTACGTGCTGCCGATACAATATAGACTGTTTTTGACATGTTGATTGGTTTTGAGCCACGAATTTACACATTTGTGCGTAATTTTGGTGCAATGCATCTTTTCTCTGATTATTCTCTTTGGTGGTGTTTGCCCATTCTAGCCTTCAGTGCATGGCTAACCTGGATGTATTACCGCCGTCAAAGTTGGCTACTAGCACTCGCAACCAACATCCAGTGGCTGATCCGAGCTTTGCGCTTTTTAAGCCTCAGTACCTTGCTAATTTTACTTCTAGGGATTGTAGTAGAGGCACTTTATTTTCGCGAAGAAAAACCGCTGATCATTAGTTTAATTGACCAATCCGAGTCACTTCAAAACTACAAAGACAGCAAAACAATTCCGGCAAAATTAGCCGCGTATCAAGCAGCTTTAGCCAACGAGCTTGGTGCCGACCACGAACTCATTCGCCTACCATTCGGTAGCAAAAGCACCAACATGGAACACGCGTTCACTGAATTGGTAGAGCGCTATTACAACCGAAATGTTGGGGCAGTGGTGTTGGTTTCAGACGGAAATTACAACCAAGGTGCCCACCCAAGTTATGCCGCTGACAAATTAGCCCTTACACCCATTTATGGCCTAGCCGTTGGCGATACCATTCCGAAAAAAGACCAACTTATCAAAGATGTGTTGGCCAATGAAATTTGCTTTTTAAAAAATGAATTTCTGATTGAAGTAGCAATCGAGGCCTTTCGAATGCCCAAACAGCGAACCACTTTAGCACTTTATCAAGACGGCAAACGCATCGCCAGCCAACCTCTTCAACACAGTGCTCAAAAACAAAGCTTCCAGACCCTCCAATTTCAATGTACGGCATCCAAAGTTGGCCTTCAGTCTTTTACGTTAAAACTCGAGGATTTACCAGGTGAATATTCCATTCAAAACAACACACGTACGATATACATCGAGGTGATTGATGCACGCAGCAATATTTTGCTCGTTAGCGCGGCCCCACACCCTGACATAAGCGCATTGGCCCAAACCCTTAAAGGCAATGAAAACTACCACGTCGAATGCGCAAAGGTTGGCGCTATACAATCGGCGATTCAAAAGCAACAATTGGTTATATGGCAAGATCCGGGTTTAAAATGGGATGCCCAGTTGTACCAAACACTAAAAAAAGCAAAAGTTCCGGTTTGGTTTTTATTAGGCACACAAACCGACAACTCCGTAGCCAATCAACTCGACTGTGGGTTGAAATTTCAATTGCGCCCACAAACCGAAGAAGTACAAGCCACATTGAATTCAAATTTCATCTTATTTCAGCTACAAGAAGACTGGACGCAAGGCCTGGCCTATTTACCACCACTAATACGGCGTTTTGGAGAAGTAAAAGCCGCCGCATCGACACAGCTTCTACTCCAACAACGCATTGGCCAAATTGACAAAAAAGAAGCCTTACTCAGTGTTACCAACGATGACCAATGGCGACGGGCTTGTTTACTTGGAGAAGGCCTTTGGCAATGGCGCCTCAGTGATTTTCAAAAACACCAACAGCACGATTTAGTCGACGGTTTCCTTAGCAAACTGGTATCCTTTCTCCTTGTAAAAGACCAAGGAGCAGGCTTGCGCATCGATCTACCTAAACGCTTTACAACTGACGACGATTTTGTGGCGCATGCAGCTTTTTACAATGCTGCATTAGAACCCATTACCTCACCGGTCATTCGCTGGACACTCCTCCACGAATCTGGCCAACGCAAAACAGGCGAATTTGCTGTAAAAGGAAATGCCTATGAAGTCAATCAGGGCCAGCTAAAAGCAGGGCGCTACACATGGACTGCCCAAACCACGGTTAACGGAAAAACCTACAAAAAATCAAGTCAATTTGTCGTTGAAGCCATTGCACTCGAAAAACTCGAAAGCGCAGCAAGGCATCAAACACTCGCTGAATTGGCGCGCCCAAGCGGTGGACGCGTCTTCCAACTTTCCGATTACCCCGCCTTAATCAAGGCGCTCAAACGCCGAAACGACATCGCTACAGTCCAGTATGAAGAACATCGCTTTGAAGATTTATCCGATTTTCTAAGCTTGTTTCTCGTGCTTTTCATGTTACTGAGTTTGGAATGGTTCTTGAGACGTTATTACGGAACTTATTAAATCCATACCAATGTTAACCCGAATCGCCTCACTCCTCTTTTACTTTATTTGTTTGCAATCTTTTTATGGGCAAACATTTCAAGACGGAGACCTTATTTTTCAGCATTCGGCATCGGCCCAAAGTACGGCAGTACAGCAAGCCACCGGTTCTTATTACTCTCATTGTGGCATCCTATTTTACTTAGATGGAAAACCTTTCGTTTTTGAAGCGCTCGAACCCGTTGGTGTTCGCAGCCTTGAAAATTGGATTGCTAGTGGTGAGAATGAACAATTCGCAGTGTATCGTTTAAAAGACCAAAATTTAAATGAGGCGCAACTTGAAACGATGAAACGCTTCTTAAAAAATCAACTAGACAAGCATTACGATGGGCAATTTTTGTGGTCTGACGAGCGCTTCTATTGCTCAGAACTTGTGTATAAATGTTATGCCAGTGCAGGTATCAAGCTTTGCGAACTCAAAACCCTATCCGAATTCAATCTCGATTCACCGGAAGTGAAAGCCATCATGAAGCAACGCTATCAAAACAACATACCTTATGATGAACCGATGGTCGCTCCGGGTCAAATAAGTGAATCTAAGTTGCTTGTAAGGGTCAAATAATTCCGTAATTTTAGCGGGTGAAATCTCCGTTTCAGACACTTTCTTTTCAAGACTTTTCAGTCGAACTATTATACAACTACTTGCAATTGCGCTCCGAAGTTTTTGTAGTAGAACAAAATTGCGTTTATCAAGACCTCGACAACAAAGACCAAAAGGCCTTACACGTGGTGTATTTGGAAGGTGAACAGCTCATCGCATGTGCCCGTATTTTACCAGCCGGAATTGGGTACGAACACCTTTCTATAGGTCGTGTTATTGTAAAAAAAAGCCATCGCCATCAACAAATTGCTCATCAACTAATGCAATTTTGCCATTTCGAAATTCAGGCACGCTTTGGCGCACAAGTAATCGTGTTGTCGGCGCAAGCACACTTAGAAAAATTTTATGAAGCGCATCAATTTCGCACATGCAGCGCGCCTTATCTTGAAGACGGAATTCCGCATATTTTAATGACTTATACCCCCAACTCATGAAAAAAACAATCCTAAGCACCATCAGTTTAGCGCTTTTACTCGCATCGTGTGGCGCCAAACCAACTTCAAGCAAAACGCTTGACACGAGCCAACTTGAAACCATTGACCTCAGTGCGATGGACACCAGCATCAAAGCTGCTGACGACTTCTTTTTATATGCAAATGGCGCCTGGATTCAACACACGCAAATTCCTGCCAGTGAATCGCGCTGGGGAAGTTTCAATGAACTCGAGCAGCACAACAACGAAAAACTCAGTATTATTCTGAAAGATGCCTCGATGAATCAAGGTCCGAAAGGTTCTCAAAATCAACTTCTCGGCTCTTATTATTCCTCGTTCATGAATATGGATCTTCGCAATCGAATCGGCTTTACACCTCTTATGGAGAGCTTTGCCCTGATTGACAGCATGAAAAGCACCCAAGACCTTGTTGCAGTTGTGGCAAAATTACACCGTGAAGGTGTCGGCGCCTTTTTCGGATTTGGAGTTGGTCAAGATTTAATGAATGTAGACCGTAATATCTCTTACCTCGGCCAAGGCGGCTTAGGCCTTCCAAACCGCGATTACTATTTTGAAGCGAATAAACAAGATATCCGCGAGGCCTACCTGGTGCACATTAGTAAATGCCTCGAACTGGCACAAATTCCAAATGCACGCGCAAAAAGTCAACAAATTCTCGATTTTGAAATCAAATTGGCCCAAACCCAATTGCGTCCTGCAGAAATGCGCGAACCCGAAAAAACCTACAACCCTAAACATCTCAAAGACGTTACCTTGCTTTTTGGCACTGCGTTTCCATTTACAGACTACCTCACACAATTAGGCGCACACCAAGCAGATACCATTATCGTAAGCAATCCTAGCTATATTTCTGCGCTACACGATTTGCTTGAAAAAAGCGACCCCAGTGTATTAAAAAGCTATTTAACGTGGTCGGTTTTGAATCACTATGCAGGGCACCTCAGTCAAGATTTTGTGACGCTTAACTTTTTATTTTATGAAGGGAAGCTCTCTGGAAAAAAAGAACCCCAAACCATGAATGAGCAAGTAATTGACGAAATTACCAATATGGAAATTGGTGAATTGCTTGGCAAGGCCTTTGTAGAAAAACACTTTTCAAAAGCTGCTCAAGATCGCGTCAATGAGATGGTCGATAATCTACTTTATGTGTACCGTGAACGCATCAATAGTTTGGATTGGATGTCTGAGGCCACGAAAAAAGAAGCACTAAATAAACTCAATTCTATCGGAAGAAAGTTAGGCTTTCCGTCAACATGGGAAGACTATTCGATGTTGGACTTTTCGGCAGATCGCTATTATTGGAATTACCGCGAAATGAACCGCTACAGCGTTCAAAAGAACTTACAAGAATTATCCAAGCCTGTCGATAAAAACAAATGGGGAATGCCTGCTCATATGGTCAATGCCTATTACCACCCGCTATTGAATGAAATCGCCTTTCCTGCCGGGATTATGCAAGCGCCTTTCTTCGATGAAAAAGCAGAAGACGCTGTCAATTACGGACGCATCGGAATGGTCATTGGGCATGAATTTACACATGGATTTGACGATATGGGAAGTAAATTTGCAGCCGATGGTTCGTTTAAAAACTGGTGGACAGAAGAAGACCGTGCCTTGTTTGAACAGAAAACGAAATTGTTAGGCGCCACTTTTGCAGGGTTTTGTCCGATGAACGATTTGTGTGTCAATCCTGAGCTCACAATGGGCGAAAACATTGCCGACCTAGGTGGCTTGACAATGGCCTATTATGCCTATGCGCGTACCGACGAATTCAAACGTAATCAAATCAGAAATGGTTTTACGCCAGCGCAACGCTTTTTTATTGCATATGCACAACTTTGGAAAATCAAGTATACCGATGCTGAAATGAAAAAGCGTTTGGCAACAGATCCACACTCACCCGGAATGTACCGCGTCAATGGCCCATTGAAAAATTGCCCCGAATTCTTTGAAGCGTTTCAGATTCCTGAAGGACACGAAATGCGCAACGACACTAAAAAAGTGGCGCGCATTTGGTAAGCAAATCGGCTTGTAAGACTTGTTCTTGCAAGCCGCTTTCCATTTCTTTAAGCGTCAGCATCCCTGATGCCAATTCTTCTTCACCGATCATGACAACCAACTTGACATTTCGGTCGTTGGCGTATTTTAATTGCTTTTGTAGTTTCGCCGCACTAGGATACAATTCGGCAGCATAGCCTTGAGCACGCACCTCTTTTAGTAATTTCATACAGTGCAAGGCTTCTTGTTTGCCAAAATTGACAAATAAAATATCGAGTGTACGATCGAGAGCTGCCGGAAATAAATCAAGTTCGCTCATGACATCGTAGATGCGGTCAGCACCAAAGGAAATCCCGACACCAGAAAGTCCTTTAAGTCCAAATAAGGCTGTTAGGTCGTCGTAGCGCCCTCCGCCACAGATGCTTCCCATTTTGACGCCATGTGCTTTGACTTCAAAAATAGCACCTGTATAATAATTAAGACCACGCGCCAATGTCAAGTCAAAGTTTAGTTCGGCACGCTGAAGCCCAACGCTATCAATAAGTTCCAAAACTTCTTCAAGTTCGTCGAGTCCTTTGCAGCCAATTTCACTACTTGCTAAGTAGGTACGCATTACTGTTAATTTATCCGAGTTGCTCCCCTCAAAGGCAAACAACGGTTTGATCTTTTCAATCGAGGCTGCAGAAAATTGCTGGGCTTCTAACTCGGCCAACACCCCTTCTTCGCCAATTTTGTCGAGTTTGTCAATCGCCACTGTTAACGGAACAATGCGATCCGAAACACCACTCACTTCAGCAATACCGCTTAAAATTTTGCGGTTATTCAATTGGATGCTAAAACCCGGCAAACCAAGATTTGTCAGGACTTCATCGAAAATCTGAATGAGCTCTACTTCATAGAGCAACGATTCTGACCCCACGACATCGACATCGCATTGATAAAATTCTTGGTAACGACCATGCTGCGGTCGGTCGGCGCGCCAAACAGGCTGTATTTGGTAACGTTTGAACGGAAAGCTTAGCTCGTTTTGATGCTGTACCACAAAACGTGCAAAAGGCACGGTAAGGTCGTAGCGCAACGCTTTCTCGGCAAGCGAATTGGCAAAACGCGGCAAATTATCTTGTGCAAGCGCTTCGACATCGGCTTTTTTCATTTTTTCGCCGGAATTCAAGATCCGAAAAATCAAGCGATCACCCTCTTCGCCATATTTCCCCATTAATGTACTCGACAATTCAAAACTAGGTGTTTCGATTGGCGAATAGCCATACCGTTTAAAAACCGTTTTGATCGTATCAAACAAATAGGTGCGCTTGGCGACGTCTAGAGGTAAAAAATCACGTGTCCCTTTCGCAATTGCAGGTTTTTGAGCCATAGTTAATAGTGAATCGATTGGTATAGATTATAAAGAATGCCTTCCGACAATCCAATTTTCGGAACCTTTATTTCGGATTGATTTAATGCTTCGAGCGCAAATATAAAAATTTGCAAAGCGGGCACAAGCACGTCGGCACGATCGGCCTTTAGATTAAATTGGCGCATACGCTCTTCAAGAGAAAGCGGAGTCAATTCAACTAATAGTTGCTTTAATGCGTCAATATGCAAGTTATTTTGCTCATTTTTCTGAAGTAACTTCAAGGTTTTATTGATATTTCCGCCCGTTCCAAAAATGAGATGCACTTCGCTTAGCGCCACATTTTCTGTCAACCAACGCTGCATTTCGTCCCAACAACTTGGAACGACTTTGTTTTTTAATAAACGGATCGTTCCTAAATCAAACGAACGAGACGCCACTCGTTGCCCGTGTTCAAAAACACTTATCTCGGTACTTCCTCCGCCAACATCTATGACCACATATTGAACCGCATTTTCTAAGTGTAGCAATTTAATGGAGGTATTTATAAGTGAGGCCTCTTCGTCTCCGGAAATTACTTCGATCTGAAGCCCAGATTGCTGCAATACCGATTGCATGACTTTCTGACGGTTGCTGGCATCGCGAAGTGCAGAAGTGGCAACTACGCGCAGCTGCAAGACCTCATAGACATTGGCTAATAACTCAAACGCAGCCATCGTTTGGGTAAATTGCTTGATTTTTTTCGTGCCGATTTTCCCTTTTTCAAAGACATCTTCGCCTAAGCGTAGTGGGACACGTACGTAGGCAAGACGCTGAAGTTTAATTCCTGAAGAATCTTCCGACGCTTCACTTATAAGCATGCGCGCGGCATTTGTACCGATGTCTATAGCAGCCAATTTCATAGTGCAAAATTAAACATTCCGATTGGCCAAGACCGAAATTAATTGTTTATTTGCCAGGTATGGGCTTCAAACTAAGCGAAAAATTAGATTTTCGGACACGATTTCGTGCGGCAAAAGGACGCGTGTTGTTGGCTGAACCTTTGCTCGATGAAGCACTCTTTCAACGCCTGCCCTTGTAGATTAACGGGCCTGTCGACACAAAACACCTTTTTTACCTCCACCGTTTTGGCCCCATTGAAGGAGCCGAAGAAATTTTGCCTGGACTTTATTTTGGAGGTGAATTAAACGAAGTATTTCAGTGTGCAGCGGCAATGCGTAGACCTGACATGCACGTGCGCTTTTTCTTAGGCTACGCCGGTTGGGGTGCCCAGCAATTGCTCAAAGAACTTGCCGAGCGCGCTTGGATTTTCGTCGATAACTTGGATGGAAGTTTTTTGTTAGAAACAGCAACTCCTGAATTGTGGCATAAAAGCATCTTAAAACAGGGGCCAGATTTTGCCAATTTCGCACGTTTCCCCTTGAACCTACAGGATAATTAAACTTTTATTCCTATCTTTGCAACCTCATTTTGAGTAAAAGTGCCTTGAACACTATATTTTGTTTAACAACTCTCTGATTTTCAAGGATTTAGAGATACAAATTTAAGCCACATGGCAAAACACATCGAAGCGCAGGGAACTGCCGATTTTGACTGGGAAGCGCTCCAATTGGACGGTTACAGTAAAGTAGAACGCTCAGAAATGGGTGACCGCTACGAAAAAACCCTTACTTCTATCATGGAAAAAGAAGTTATTCAAGGGACAGTTGCAATGCTCAACAAAAAAGAAGTAATCGTTAATATCGGTTACAAATCTGAAGGTGTTGTTGCAGCAAACGAATTTCGCTACAATCCAGACCTCAAGGTTGGTGACGTCGTTGACGTTTATGTAGAATGTCTAGAAGACAAAACAGGTCAATTGATCGTTTCTCACCGCACTGCACGTATGCACAGTGCCTGGATTCGTGTCAATGACGTATTGCGCACAGGCGAAGTAATTACTGGTTACGTAAAATGCCGCACGAAAGGTGGTTTGATTGTTGATGTATTCGGAATCGAGGCCTTCTTGCCAGGTTCTCAAATTGACGTGAAGCCAATCCGTGATTACGATATTTATGTGGGTAAAAACATGGAGTTCAAAGTTGTGAAAATCAACGAAGAATTCCGCAACGTTGTTGTATCGCACAAAGCACTTATCGAAGCAGAACTCGAAGAACAAAAGAAACAAATCATTTCTGGCCTCGAAAAAGGACAAGTATTGGAAGGTGTTGTCAAAAACATCACTTCATACGGAGTCTTTATCGATCTTGGCGGCGTAGATGGTTTGATCCACATCACCGACCTTTCTTGGGGACGCGTTACGCATCCAGAAGAAATGTTAGAGCTTGATCAAAAAATCAATGTGGTTATCCTTGATTTTGACGACGACAAAAAACGCATTGCACTTGGCTTGAAACAATTGCAACCACATCCATGGGATTCACTTGACACCAACCTTAAAGTTGGCGACAAAGTCACAGGAAAAGTTGTTGTAATGGCTGATTACGGTGCTTTCATTGAAATCGCTGCTGGCGTTGAAGGTTTGATCCACGTTTCAGAAATGAGCTGGTCACAACACTTACGTTCTGCACAAGATTTCTTGAAAATCGGCGATTCAGTCGAAGCAGTTGTCTTGACACTTGACCGCGAAGAGCGTAAAATGTCTTTAGGGATCAAACAATTGATGCCAGATCCATGGAATGACATCGAAATCAAATATGCAGTTGGCACTCGCCATCAAGCTAAAGTGCGCAACTTCACCAACTTTGGTGTATTTGTTGAGCTTGAAGAAGGTGTTGATGGCTTAATCCACATTTCAGATCTTTCTTGGCAAAAGAAAATCAAGCATCCATCAGAATTCTGTAAAGTGGGTGACGAAATGGAAGTGATCGTATTAGAAATCGATCGTGAAAACCGTCGCATTTCTTTAGGTCACAAACAACTTGAAGAAAACCCATGGGATGTATTTGAATCAACTTTCGCTGAAGGAAGCGTACATTCTGGTACCATCATCGACATGAAAGACAAATCAGGAATTGTTTCGCTTCCGTATGGTGTTGAAGGAATTTGCCCTTCAAAACACCTTCGTAAAGAAGACGGTTCTAATGCGAAAGTGGAAGAAACACTTGAGTTTAAAGTGATTGAATTCAACAAAGACGCCAAGAAGATTGTCTTGTCACATACACGCATGTTCGAAGAAGGCGAAGACAAGCCAAGCAGCAGCAGCAAAGGTGCCAAAAAAGGTACAGGTAGCTCTACTGACCAAGCCGTTAAAGCCATCAACCAAAATTCAGAGAAGTCAACACTCGGAGACCTCGATGCATTGGCTGAATTGAAAGAAAAAATGGAGCGCGGCGAATAAGCCCAATCCACAATCTTGAAAAGGGAGCTTCGGCTCCCTTTTTTATTGCCCCTAAGTGTTTTTCAAAGTAATATTATAGCTAACTTTAGCCACTGAAAACATGAGTACAAACGCACTTTCTGCCACCGTCAAAGACATCTTTGCGGCTTACCTCGAGCAAAACGGCCATCGTAAAACGCCGGAACGCTTCGCCATACTCGCAGAAATCTACCAGTACGAAGGTCATTTTGACATCGAGTCACTCTATATCAAAATGAAAAATCACAATTACCGTGTTTCGCGCGCCACGCTTTATAACACCATCGATTTACTTTTGGCGTGTAACCTCGTGCGCAAGCATCAGTTTGGCAAGAACATTGCACAGTTTGAAAAGGCACACGGCTCTAAGCAACACGACCACATGATTTGCACCGACACAGGTGAAGTCATTGAATTTTGCGACCCACGCATTCAGCAAATCAAAGCCACCATTGAAGAACTGTTTGATGTCAGCGTGCAACACCATTCGCTCTATTTTTACGGCGTTAAAAACCAAAACAACAACTAATGGAAGTTCAATTAAGTACCCAAGGTCCGCTATCTATTTTAGCACTCGAAGGACGTTTCTTTACGGAAAGTGACCGTGAGTTAGCCATCGAGAAACTCGATGAGCTTAGTAACTGGAATCTCGTCATTGATTTATCAAAATTGGAATACATCAATTCGACAGGAATTGCTTTCTTAGTCAAAACGCTCACGCGTACACGCATGAATCTTGGCGATACCGTATTGTACCGCCCCAATGAACAACTTAGTAAATTATTTGAACTCACAAAAATGCACCATGTCTTTTCTATATTCTCAGACATGGCTAGCGTCAATACGTTTTTCGAACAAGCATGAAGGTAGATGTACTCTTAGGCCTCCAATGGGGCGATGAAGGTAAAGGTAAAATTGTCGATGTCCTGACTCCAAAATACGACATCATTGCCCGTTTTCAAGGTGGCCCTAACGCTGGGCACACCCTCGAATTTGAAGGCATTAAACACGTTCTTCACACCATCCCATCCGGGATTTTCCATCCATCCGTGATTAATTTAGTTGGTAATGGCGTTGTGATTGATCCCGTCATTTTCAAAGGTGAACTTGATAAATTGGCGCCATTCAACATCAATTTTAAAGAGCGTTTGCTCCTATCTAAAAAGGCGCACCTGATCTTGCCCACACACCGTTTGCTCGATGCGGCCTCTGAATTGGCGAAAGGAAGCAATAAAATTGGCTCGACCCTCAAAGGTATTGGCCCAACCTATATGGACAAAACGGGTCGTAACGGCTTGCGTGTTGGCGATATCTATTCGCCAAATTTCAAAGAAAAATACGATGCCTTGGTTGAAAAACACGTCGGCATTCTAAAACACCACCCTGATTTCGAATACGACTTAGCTTCTTTAGAAGGTCCTTGGCTTGCTGCCATTGAATCGTTAAAAGAATTAACGGCTGTCGATTCCGAACATTTCCTTAATCAAGCACTTGCGGCTGGTAAAAAAGTGTTAGCCGAAGGTGCACAAGGCACCATGCTCGACATCGATTTTGGGACCTACCCATTTGTCACTTCATCCAATACGGTTACTGCCGGAACCTGCACCGGACTTGGAATTGCGCCTACAAAAATTGGCAACGTCATCGGCATTTTCAAAGCTTATTGCACCCGCGTAGGAAGTGGCCCCTTCCCTACCGAACTCGAGGACGAAACTGGCGAAGCCATCCGTAAAGAAGGGCGTGAATTTGGAGCCACCACCGGACGTCCGCGCCGCTGTGGCTGGATTGACCTCGTTCAAATGCGCTATGCCATAATGGTCAATGGCGTCACTGAACTTTCGATGATGAAGGCAGATGTGCTTAGTATTTTCAAAGAGATCAAGGTGTGTACCCATTATTTAATTGATGGGCAAAAAGTCAGTGATTTCCCTTTCGATGTTTCGGACTTAAACATCGAACCTGTGTACGAAAGTTTACCAGGCTGGAATTGCGATTTAACCGAGCTAGACAGTTATGAACGTGCACCAAAAGAACTTCAAGCTTACGTAAATTACTTAGAAGCACAATTAAACGTTCCTATTCGCGTTGTGTCTGTCGGTCCAGACCGCAAACAGACCTTAGCTCATTAAGCATGCAAAACCGTTTTCTCTATAAAATTGCGCTTGTCATGAGCGCTTTTTTGTGGACTAAACTTGCCCTTGCTCAAGGAACGCTCACCTTGCTTCCTGGCACCGAAAAAATATATGCCATTGAAAACGGAATCCACCGCTTGGTCGGAACCGTGAGCTTCAGTTACCAAGGTAACACCATGTATTGCGACTCTGCGCATTACAATGAAAAAGCAAGGCAAGTCAATGCTTACGGGAACGTACACATCCAAAAAGGCAATATCAATCTGTTTGCCGATTCGATTTTTTACGACGAACATCAAAAATATGCCAAGCTATGGGGGCACGTCCGTGCGCGCGACGACGCGTACAAAATGAGTGCTGACTCCATGGACTACGATGCAAAACGCGGCAGGGCCATTTTTCGAAACAAAGGCAGCATTGAATCGACGCTCAGCAACGAAAAAATTGTCTGTGACCAGGGTTATTTTTACCCCGGAAACGGCTCCTTCTTTTTCCATGGGCACGTCGCCTACCGCAAAGAAGACTTACGCGTCAGTACCGACACCCTACAGTTTGCCTACGAACAACAAAAACTCTACTTTTTAGGTCCGACACACATCCAAAACGACAGCCTTAATATTTATTGCCGAAAGGGCTGGTTTCATGTGCAGCACGAATATGGTGCACTTTACAATCATGCCGAAATTTACCAACCAACAAGCATCATTAAAGCAGATACCCTTTTAATTCACACCAAACAGAAGCGCTACGAAGGGAAAGGTTCGGTATATTACAAAGAAGTCACTGAACAATTGGCCTTTTTAGGTCAGCACGCGCTGGTCGATGATTCGCTTCAGCGTTCATACATTACGAAGCAAGCATTGGCGTTTAAAGTCCGAGGAAAAGACACCTTGTACATCCATGCCGACAGTCTGATTTTGTGGAAAGACACCTTGTTAAAACCAATTGAATTGCTTGCCCACTCGCATT
>JBDLQL010000013.1:0-51703 GCA_039800565.1 Bacteroidota bacterium
ATGCCAATCATATTCTTTCGGACTATAAAACCAATAGCAATAACTATACTGATCATGCATCAGTAATTCTTGGTCCTTATTAAACTCCGTTTCTACCCCAACTTTCCAACCAATGGTTTGAAAATCAGAAATAGTTCTTTGTAAAACGCCTTGATATACCACAGAATCATAGGAGCTGTTTACAAATACGCCATCGAGCTTCTTTAAAGTGGTTTCAATCACAAACGTATCCTTCTTTAAAAAAATCCTCCCCAACGAATCAGGCTGAATAAGTTGGTTGTTTTGCTTAAAAGCGATGTCAAAGCTTTGTGCAGCAACAGGATGGAGTAATGAAAAACAAAAAATAAGTAACGCTGTCCGTAAAATCATGGGTTGAAAAGTGTTTCTAGTTCTGCCGCTCAAAATAGTGGTTTAACTCGTGGGTGTAAATTTCGGCACCATTTGCGCGCAAGTGGGAGGCATCGTAATAATAGGCAGAATCGCGATAGGCCTTTTGTTGGGCATTTGGAAGTAAGATGGGTACACGAGGCGAACTCAATTCTTGGACTCTTTTGGTAAACGCAGCGTTTGGCCCTTGGTAGTTAGGCGGTATCGCAACTACTAATTGAATTTTCTTTTCGAAACAAAGTTGCTGAATGCGCTCATATGCAGCGAGGTAGTCAGCGCGTTCGGTGCTGGGGTCATAAATTTGTTGGGCAGGAGTCACCCATTTAAACTGAAAGTGTTCATTTTTAACTGCAAGTAGCATCGAACCTCGCGGGCGGATGCTGTCTGTGGCAATCGGTTCTTGCCGCTTCCATGAAAAATGCACGGCCCTAAGTTTTGCAACATTGAAGTACCGCGACAACCGATGGTTTTCTCCGAAGGCAATTAAAAGCTCGTTGACGTCGGGGTATTTGGTGTGTCCATAAAGCACATTTGTCCGAAAACTTAGCCACGGATTGTCTTTAAACGCCCAATCATCGTCTAGCGCTAACACAACATATTTTGGCGTTTTAGTTTGATGCGCTAAATAAGTTTCTAAACAATAGAGATGAAATAAAATACTTGAGCCCGGGTAGCAAAAGTTAAACGCATTAAGGCCACTTTCTTTTGTCAATTGTTCGGCACTTATACCGCGGGCTCCTCTGGAAGAACCTACAATTAAAATAGCAGCATTCAGTTGCGATTCGCGCACCTTTTCATAGCGCCAATCAAAATGGCGAGAAGGCCGATTGATGAGGTAAGTAAGCGATTGATCAAGTAAAAGACACAAACACACGAAAACGAAAAACTTGATCAGGTAAGATTTCATCGTTTAAAATTGAAAATAGAGAAATTGTTGGTCTTTATTGCTAAACATAAAGATACAGAGGGTCATGGCGAGGTAAAGTGCCCATCGGAAAACACGCCACTTTGGCACCAAAAATTGTCGTTCATTCTGCCGATTGATGCCATCAATGAGTAAGAAAATAGGGATCCACCAAAGCGCATTTAATGCAAATTCCGGATGACTGATCGAGAAATCGAATTGAAACAAGCCTTTTAAAAGCCTTTGTGAATAGGCAAAGGCATCTGTAAGTGTCGGGATGCGAAAAAAGTTCCAGGCAAGGGCCACCAAACTAAATGTGCGTAGAAGGCGGAGGCCCCGAATAAAGGAGGTTTTTATTGGATTTTTTTGAGCCGAAGGCAGGGCTAGAGTGGCTGTTTTTTTTCGGAAAATGGAGGGCATGAAAAAGAGGGCGTGTAGGGTGCCCCATGCAATGAAATTCCAAGAGGCGCCGTGCCAAAATCCGCTCACGACGAAAATTAGAAAGGTATTCAGAATGGTGCGCGTTGTTCCATTTTTAGAGCCACCTAGCGGAATGTAGAGGTAATCTTTGAACCAACTCGACAACGAAATGTGCCAACGCCTCCAAAAATCGGCAATGTTTTCGGAAAAATACGGGAACTTAAAATTAGAAAGTAACTCAAAGCCCATGAGTTTGGCTGTCCCGGTGGCGATGTCAGAATAGCCGCTGAAGTCACCATAAATTTGAAAACTAAATGCTAAGGTGCCAATCAGTAACAAAAGCGGGCTCATGTGGCTGTAGTCTGCAAAAATTGGATTGGCAACTTGTGCCAAACTATCTGCAATGACTACTTTTTTAAAAAATCCCCAAAGCATTAACCGCGACCCTTCGATCCACTGCTGTTCGTTAAATTGGCGTTTGCGTTGTATTTGTGGCAATAAGTGTTGTGCGCGCTCAATTGGCCCAGCGACAAGCAGTGGAAAAAAGCTTACAAATACGGCATATTCAATGACGGTTGGCAGTTCTGTTTGCCTTTTCTTGTAACAATCAATGACATACGATAAGCCATGAAACGTATAAAAAGAAATCCCAATGGGTAGAACGATGTTTAAGGTATGCTGCTCGATTCCGATTCCGAACTGATGAAGCAAGCTGGCCAATTCTTGCGCAAAAAAATGAAAGTACTTGAAAAAGCCTAATACAGCGATGTTTAATACAATGCTCGAAACAAACACCAGCCGATAAAAACGCTTGTTTTTTTCATTCATGAGCAGCGCTCCGGCGATATAATCGAGTAGGGTACTACCAATTAATAAGCCTAAAAAGCGCCAATCCCACCAGGCATAGAAAAAATAGCTAGCGACTAGTAATAGTCCGTTTTGCAGTTTTAAGTGCGTGCGAAAAACAAACCAATAAAGGAAAAAAACGATTGGAAAAAAAAGTAGAAACGCGAGTGAATTAAATAACACAGCACTTTAGTTTACGGAACGAGTTCATCTTGAAGTGCTAATATCGCATTTTTTACTTCATCAAGGATCTGCGAAATGTCGTTTGAATGGATATAGTGTGCTTTTCCAAATTGAACAAATGCTTCATGTGGCACTAGTGTTTTTTTTCCTTTTGGTAAAATCTTGCCCATTCCTTTCATGTAAACAGGCACAAATGGGATGTCTGGGTGCTGTTGCAGCAAAACCGCAACGCCACTTCGAAACGCTTGAAGCTGCTCCGGAATGCCTCTTGATCCTTCCGGAAAAAGCAAGAGGCAATGCCCCTTACGAAGGTAAGCGTCAAGGACCTCTAGTGCTTTCTGATCTGGATTTTCGTCCTGCCGTTTGATGAGTATCGTATTGACAAATAGGGTAGAGAGGCGTGCTAAAAATTGATTTTTTCCAAAATACTGAGCGGCAGCTACCGGATGGCAACGGGCAATTTGGCGTAGTGGCATACTTGCCATTAAAGCCATGGTATCGAGGTGGCTATTGTGATTCGAAACCACGACAAACGGACCTTTTTTTGGTAGTTGTGCTTTATTCGCAATCCGAATGCCCAAGATGGCTAACGCGGGTCGCATCAAAATGCGGTAAAGAAAAGCCAACCATAAGGTTCTCATGAGGCGTAATGCAAGAAGTAGACAAAATAAAAGAAGAAGGGAGCGCTTATCGCCAACGAATCAATGCGGTCGAGAATGCCCCCATGACCTTTAATGGCCGTGCCCGTATCTTTTAATCCGAAGTCGCGTTTGATGGCCGATACAATGACGTCGCCAACGAAACCTGTCCCGGCAATGAGCAGGCCAGCCATAACGGATTCGAATGCAGAAAATGGCGTCAGGAAGCGCAATAAAAAGGCGGCAATTATTGTACTAATGAGGCCGCCAAGAAAGCCTTCCCATGTTTTGTTTGGGCTTACTTTTTCAATGATTTTATGGCGACCTAAAAGTTTACCCCAAGTAAATTGAAATACATCGTTCATTTCGGTCAGAAACACCACATAGAGAAGGAGGCCACGTCCACCCACTTCAAGTCCTTTTAGTTCAGGTAACGAAAGCAAATAGGCCAAATGACTGATCGAAAACACCGTCAGCATTAAGTGGGTTGGAATGACACTCATCGAGCGGGCTATATCTTGGGTGTGTCCTTTTAGTACCAAAACAAATGGTATCCAGGCAAACATCACCACCGGAATAAACATTAAGAAGGCATCAAACCAAGCAAAGTAGGCGAAGGTGTATTGAACAGGAATGGCTAAGTAGGCCCAAAACAATACCCCGCGGTCTTCGGGGCGTGCATTTTTACTGATTCGAGATAATTCGCGAAAGGCCACAAACGACAAAAAACCAAACGCAATGAATGTGATTAAGGGATGCACCAATGCCGCTGTTACAAAAACGGTGGCCATCATCCACCAAGAACGTGTGCGTGTTTGCAACTCAGTCACTTGCGGGCCTGGTTGAATGCGCCCCATGATCCAAAAAAGGCAACTTGCAAAAACAAGCACACCTAAAATGACAAGAAGCATTTGATGAATGGCAGTCAGGTGTTCAAAGCGCATGTTTTAGTCTTTTTAAAGTGCTCCAAATAATCAAACCAAAGATAAGGACCCAAACATAGCCATTTAGGAAATATTCTTTAGGAATCTTCAAACCGATCAGTAAGCTCATTAAGCCAATCACAAAAGCCCGGTCTGATTTACCCATTGGCCCGTCATAGCGACGATCACCACCAAGTGCTTGCCCGAGTAGCCCTGCAAATTCATTGATAACAGTGAGCAATAGAAAGCACCCAATCCATTCGCTTGTGATCCCAACCAAAATTAGAAATGGGTAGTAAAGCACGATGTCAGAAAGTACATCGCCCATTTCATTGAGGACAGCGCCTAATTTACTTTGTAGATTGAATTGGCGGGCCATCATGCCATCTAAAGCATTAAGTGCCATCCGGAGTAGCAAACAAATGGGCAATAAAAATAAGGCAATAGTTGGGTTCCCGAAATAACAATACAAGCCCGTCCCTAACGACAGAAAAAAAGCCAAGATGGTTAGGCTATTGGGTGTGAAGCCCCACCTTCTAAGTGTGTTCAAAACTGGCTGAAGCAAGGCTTGAAATTTTGGTTTGAGTTGGTAAATCGAAATCATGGCTCATTTTTTTGGTAGGGGTCAGCCACCGGAGCGACATCACGCAAGTGCTGGCCAAAACTTCCCGTTTCAAAGAAGCTCATGATGGCTTGGTTAAAAACTTCAGGGTGCGTGTAGAGCTGATCGTGGTTTAGTGGGACATAACGGAAATCGTCAAAGGCTTGTTCATAGCAGCTTGGGTCGTAGCAATAGGGGCCCGACATTTCTGCGCGTTTGCGGTGTTTGCGAACAATGGCTGTGGCGTAGGTTTCTAATAAGAGGCCACTGTGCAGTTGCGCGTATTTTTGAACCGGATAAGGTGTTGTGGCAAGGTCTTTCATGATGGGGCCAAAGACGAGCCAACTTAGAAGGGGTAAATCTTCGGTTAAAATTGTTGGAGCCCGTTCTTGAAGGGTACTGCGGTCATAAACAATGCTGGCAATATTGGCAGGACCATGTTTTTCAATCCATGTATTGATGGTCCAGGCCCCCACAATGTAGGCAAAGACATGAATTTTTTCGTAACTACCTAAATCTTCTTTTTGCCAATATGCTTCAAAATTGGCGGTTGTTTTTTCGAGCGATTTGCGCGAAATGTAGCGGGGAACATAGAGGTCGTAGGTACTACTTTTGAATTCGTGTTTGATGGCTTTTAACCGGTGGTATTTCGAACCAAATCCGGTCAAAATTACGATGGCTTCTCGATGTTGGTGTTCTTGTTTTTTCTTTCCGAATAAGGTTTGCGGTACGGCATTGGGTTCTTTTTGAAGGTAGCTTTCTAAATCACCATAAAGAACTTCAAATGCTTGATTTTTAAATTCGACAAGATGATGCGCGTATAAATCCTCGATCAATTCATTGGGTGTACTGATTAGAAAAGCCAAACCCGGATTGATGTTGGCGCTGCGCAGTGTGTGCTTTAGGGCATCCGTGCAATTATTCACGAAGAGTGTCCAAGGTTTTTCAAGATTCCAATGATCACTGAGTTGTTCGAGTTGAGCAAGATCGGGTTCCTTGGCTTTTAACTTTAAAACCATACAAGGAACCTGACTTTGATGGCCAAGTGTCAATTTGTCGTAGGTAAATGCCTGTTGGTAGGTGATGTCTTTAAGTTTGAAACCACCGCCATCTACTTTTCGGTATTTGGTGTAATAGGTAAGTCTCGTGCTGTCTTGGCCGAACGCAAAGCTAATATGGCCTGCGCCCGAAGTGGTTTGACCACTGCTATAGACAAAAAGATAGAGTTCATACGTGGTAGAATTTGCATTTAAGTTGTTGAAAAACAACAAAAATCCAACGAGAAACCAAACAGATGTGTTGCGCATAAGCGCAAGTTTACAAAAGAAAATGAGCATCTTGAAATCAAATGCTGCAACAGCAGTAGCAATGCTTGCGAAAAATGCAACATTGGGGCATAAAAAAAGGCTTCCGAAATTGGAAGCCTTTTGTTGTAGCGAGACCGAGAGTTGAACTCGGGACCTTAGGGTTATGAATCCTACGCTCTAACCAACTGAGCTATCTCGCCATTTGAGGGTGCAAATATAAAGAGAATTTTAATTTTCTTCTAATTCGAGCCAGACTATTTTAATTTTTTAAGTGCAGTTTGCAACTGAACAGCTAGTGTTTGTAAGCGAGCCGATGAAAAATCAAATGGTACACCTGCCGTTTCATAAATTGCAGGCATCGATCGGCTGTAACCTAGCGAAAGCGCCTCTTTGTAGGCGGCAATTGCTTTTGGATAATCTTGCAAACTAGTGACCCAAACCCCTAATGCGCCTAATTGGGCAATGCCATATTCGATATAGTAAAACGGTACTTCAAATAAGTGCAATTGCCGCTGCCACGAGTGCGCAACTTGTGTTTCGTAACCGCTCCAATCGGTAAGTCCGGTTCCGTATTCAGTTGAAAGGTTGGTCCAGTAGGCATTTCGTTCAGCAACCGTATGGGTTGGATGTTCGTAAACCCAATGTTGAAACGCATCAATTTGCGCAATCCAAGGAAGCACTTTCAAGGTGCCTTCTAATTGCTCGCGCATGGCTCGTTGGTGGTCGGCTTCGTTGTAAAATTCAGCCCATTGCGGCATGCTTAATAACTCCATCGACATCGAAGCGAGTTCGGCCACTTCAGAAGGCAAATTTTTAAATGCGGTTAATTTTAAGTCACGACTTAAAAATGAATGAATGGCGTGTCCACCTTCATGAACCATCGTTTCGAGGTCGCGCTGCGAGCCAACGGCATTCATGAAAATAAAGGGAACCCCAATTTCATACAACGGGTAATTATAACCACCTGGCGCTTTCCCTGATTTTGAATCGAGGTCGAGGTGCCCGAGTTCGTCCATTTTGCGCAAGCAATCGCCAAAATAGGGATCAATGCGCTCAAACATGGCAATCGTGCCTTTAAGTAATTCGCTTCCGGTAGCAAATGGTTTCAGTGCGGCTTTTCCTTCCGGATCGACTTCTAAATCCCAAGGTTTAAAAGCCGTTTTACCGAGTTTTTGAAGTCGTTCTTCTTGAATTTCCTTAACGATCGGAACAATGTGAGTTTTGATCGCGTCATGGAAGGCAAAACAATCTTCTTTCGTGTAATCAAAACGCCCCATTGCCACAAATTTGTAGTCGCGGTAGTTCTCAAAACCGGCATTAATGGCCAATTGATGGCGCTTCGCAATTAAAGAAGAATAAAGTTCATTGAGTGCATCTTGATCTTGTGCTCTGCGGGTGCTTAGTTTTTCAAAAATAGTTTTACGAAGGCTTTCATCTTGTTCTTTAAGTAAAAGTGCCGCCTGCGGCATGGTCAAGACATGACCCTCGTGTTCGATGTTTTGGGCAGCCGTGATGGCACCGTATTGCTGCGCTTCTTCGTTGAGTTCGGCTTCAATGGCAATGTTTTCTTCACGGTATAAGTCAAGTGCCGTGCGCACCGAACGGAAATAAAGCTGGTGTGCTTCATCGGTAAAATCGGCACAAAATGCACTCGCCATCATTTTTTGATTGAGCTGGTCTTCGAGTGGAGCTAAATTGGGCTGAATTTCAGTAACAAACTGTGTGTAAGCAGCGCGCAAGGCTTCGTTGTCAGTCGAAATGCTCATGCGGATGTAGCGCCACGCTAAATCCTCTTCCAATACGGCATCTAATTCGGAACGGTCTTGTAGCCATTTTTCGAACGCAATACGTGAAGAAATGTCGCGTGCTTGTAAATTTTCAAAATAGGGTGCGAGTACCCCAAAATCAGAAATGACCAGGTCTTCGGGCAGAAACTGGCGCGCGTTTTTTTGAATGTTCATGTTACTTTCCTCTTGAGGACCCGGTCTTAACGGTACTCGGTTTTTTGGCTGCGGCCGGCTTGGCTGCTTTCGCAGCTGGGGCCGCTGTGGCTGCTGCTTTTTTCTTCGGCGCATCGGCCTTTGGTGCCTTCTTTTCTGAGCTTGCTTCGGTAGCTTCTGAGCTTTCGGCTAAGGCAGCGTCAAAAGTATTGGTGCTTTTTAAAAGATTGTACCACTGAAACAACTTGCGTACATCGGAAGGATAGATGCGCTCTTGATCCCAATTTGGAAGTACCTGTTGCATGGCAGCTTCAAGTTCTTTCATGTCTGCCTTGTGCGAAGGACCTTCTGTTGGGTACAACTCCAGCATTTTTGCAAAAATATCGGTCAATTTTACATCCTCTTCATAGGTAAACATGCTAATGTCGTCTAGTGTAGAAATGCGTTCGCTGGCATAGGCCGGAAAACGTTTTTTGTCAATTAACGATTCGACAATGACACTGTTTTTACTTTGAGCAATAACTTTAAAAAGGCCAGGACGTCCTGAAATAGCAATGATACCGTTGAGTTGCATAGTTTGATTTCGTTTAAAAGTTCCCAAAAATAGAAAAATAACGATTAGGACTCGCACTCGGGCTTCAAAAATGACTTTTTATGCCCAAAAAAGCAAGCAACATTTTATTTTTTAACACTTTAAGACAACTTATTAACATCTATTCCCTATAATATGTGTACCTTTGCGGCTCATTTTAAAAATAATACATGACATTTGAAGAGCTGGGATTGAGGCGAGAGGTGCTGAAGTCGTTGACAGAATTGGGTTTTGAAGCACCGACCCCCATCCAGGAACAAGCCATCCCTTACTTATTAGGAGAGGATTGCGATTTTGTCGGTCTGGCGCAGACCGGAACAGGAAAAACGGCCGCATTCGGTTTGCCGTTAATTAATAACATTGATACAGCAGCGCGCTTGCCACAAGGGCTCATTATTTGCCCAACGCGCGAACTCTGCCTCCAAATCGCCAAGGATCTTACGATTTTTGCAAAATACTTGGATGGCAATATCACAGCCGTGTACGGAGGAACCGATATCCGCACACAAATCTCGAACGTTAAAAAAGGAACTTCGATTATTGTGGCAACACCAGGCCGTTTGGTCGATTTAGTGAGCCGCAAAGTTGTTCAACTTGGCCAAGTCAAATATGTGGTTTTAGATGAAGCGGACGAAATGCTCAATATGGGCTTCAAAGAAGACATCGATACCATTCTTGACCAAACGCCTATCGATAAAAATGTGTGGTTGTTTTCAGCTACCATGCCTAATGAAGTCGCGCGCATCTCGCGTAACTACATGACCGATCCGCTCGAAGTTTCTATTGGACACAAAAACCAAAGTAACGAAAACATCGAGCACATCTATTTTTCAGTCAAAGAACGCGATCGTTACGATGCGGTCAAGCGTCTGATCGATTTCAATCCAAGCATTTACGGGCTTATCTTTTGCCGTACAAAAAATGAAACCGCTACCGTTGCCATGAAATTGGCACGCGATGGTTACAATGCAGAGCCCCTTCACGGTGACCTCACACAAGCCATGCGCGACCGCGTAATGGAGCGTTTTCGTTCGAAAGAACTTCAGATTTTGGTAGCAACCGACGTCGCTGCACGTGGGCTTGACATCAACAACATTACACACGTCATCAATTACAACTTACCAGACGACATCGAAAATTACACGCACCGAAGTGGCCGAACGGCTCGTGCAGGTAAAAAAGGACAGTCTTTGGTGTTGGTTAACACGCGTGAAAACGTCAAAATTAAAGCCATCGAGCGCCAAATGCGCATGACCTTTACACAGGGTCAAATCCCGAATCCGGCCGAAATTTGTGAGATTCAATTAAAGAAACTCATCGACAACACCATCGCCACCGAAGTCAAAGAAGCAGACATTGCACCATTCATGGATCAAATCTTAGATTCATTCAAAGACTTGAGTAAAGAAGAGGTGATTAAAAAATTCGTTTCTGCTGAATTCAATCGCTTTATTGAATACTACGAACGTGCGGGCGATTTAAATGCAGCGGCAAGCAAAGACGAACGATCTGAGCGTAAAACCGAACGCGGAAGTCGTGCACGTGAAGAAGGTAAAACCCGATTCTTTGTCAATTTAGGTCGTCGCGATGGCCTGAATCCGGGTGCTATGGTTCGCATTATTTGCGATGCAACGGGACTCAATTCAAAAGCTTTGGGCCGCATCGACATCATGACTTCTTTCTCTTTCATTGAAGCTGACGACGAGCATACTCAAAAGATCTTGAAAATGGTCGATGGTACTGAATTCGAAGGCCATAAGGTTTCGATCGAAGTCACGACACCAGCACAAGACGGTGGACGTGATCGTGACCGCAAATTTTCAAAAGGCCCTGGGTCTAAACGCGGGCCAGGTTCATTTGGAGGCGCAAAAAAACCAGGTTCTTTTGACAAAAAAGGCGGCTTCGATAAAAAACGTTCAGGTGGTTTTGACCGTGGCAATGACCGTGGTCGTGACCGCGATCGTGGTTTTGGTTCTAGTGACCGCGGTTTTGGATCGAAACGAAATAAATACTAATCTCTTTTTTCAAACGCTTATATTTTTCCTATGGAAATCAGAAATATTGCCATTATTGCACACGTTGACCACGGTAAAACTACATTGGTCGATAAAATGATCGAAGCCGGACAAGTCGTCAATGAACGCGACCGCATGACGGGCGAGCTCATCATGGATAACAACGACCTTGAGCGCGAGCGCGGGATCACCATCGTTTCTAAAAACGTTTCGGTTTCCTACAAAGGCACTAAAATTAACATCATTGACACCCCAGGTCACGCCGACTTTGGTGGAGAGGTAGAGCGCGTACTGAATATGGCCGATGGGGTTTGTTTGTTGGTCGATGCCTTTGAAGGCCCAATGCCACAAACGCGTTTTGTACTTGGTAAAGCACTTTCAATGGGCATCAAGCCCTTGCTTGTGATCAACAAAGTCGACAAAGAAAACTGTACACCCGATGAGGTGCACGAAAAAGTATTTGACCTCATGTTCGAACTCGATGCCAATGAAGAGCAGCTCGATTTCCCGACAATTTATGGTTCGGCAAAAAACGGATGGATGTCTACCGACTGGAAACAACCTACGACATCAATTACGCCGTTACTCGATCAAATTTTGGACTATTTCCCACCACGTAAAATTGAAGAAGGAAATACCCAAATGCTCATTACTTCGCTAGACTTCTCTTCTTATGTAGGTCGTATTGCGATTGGTCGCTTGTCAAGAGGTGTACTTAAAGAAAATCAGCCGATTATTTTGTCAAAGTCAGACGGTCGTCAAGAAAAACACCGCATTAAAGAGGTGTTTGTATTTGAAGGCATCGAACGTTTAAAAGTGACAGAAGTTCAGGCCGGTGATATCTGTGCCGTTACCGGAATCGAAGGTTTCGAAATCGGCGACTCTATTTGTGATGCCGAGAATCCAGATCCGCTACCAACGATCAAACTCGACGAACCAACCATGAGTATGTTGTTCTCGATCAACGATTCGCCATTTTTTGGGAAAGAAGGAAAGTTTGTGACCTCACGTCATATTTCGGACCGCTTAACCAAAGAACTTGAGAAAAACCTAGCTTTGCGTGTTCAAGACACCGACAAAGCCGACAAATGGATGGTCTTCGGACGTGGTGTATTGCACTTATCGGTTTTGATTGAAACCATGCGTCGCGAAGGTTACGAATTGCAAGTAGGTCAGCCACAAGTCATCATTAAAGAAATTGATGGGGTGAAGTGTGAGCCAATGGAGGAATTGACCATCGACTTACCTGAAGAATTCAGCGGAACGGCTGTAGAAGCCGTGACACGTCGTAAAGGCGAAATGAAAAACATGGTGCCAAAAGGCGAACGCATGATTTTGACTTTTGAAATTCCTTCACGCGGAATCATTGGATTGCGTAACTACATGCTGACCCAAACCGCTGGTGAAGCCATCATGAACCACCGATTCTTGGATTACCAACCCTATAAAGGCGAAATCCCAGGACGTCAGAATGGCTCACTCATTTCGTTAGAGCAAGGGACATCTATTCCGTTCTCTCTCAATAACTTGCAAGAACGCGGTAAGTTCTTTGTTGCACCAAACG
Organism: Bacteroidota bacterium; assembly: GCA_039800565.1. Taxonomy (GTDB): domain Bacteria; phylum Bacteroidota; class Bacteroidia; order Flavobacteriales_D; family Crocinitomicaceae; genus UBA952. The sequence goes on from JBDLQL010000013.1 coordinate 12,321, forward strand.
AAGACATTTACGAAGGGCAAGTCATTGGTGAAAATTCACGTGCCGGTGATTTGTGCGTCAATGTTACTAAAACGAAGAAACTCACCAACATGCGTGCTTCTGGTTCTGACGACAAAGTGCGTTTGGCACCACCTAAAGTATTTAGCCTTGAAGAGTGTTTAGAGTACATTCAATCTGACGAATACGTTGAGGTGACACCTAAAAATTTGCGTATCCGCAAAATCTTATTGAAAGAAACGGATCGCAAGCGCGCCGGAAAAGTGTAATATTTTTGCCATTTTTACGTTGTGAACACGATGAAAAAGGCTTTTTTAGGATACCTGATACTTAGTACGCTTTTGGTCCATGGCCAAAAGCGTACCTTTTTATCGCGTTCCGAATTCGGGCTCAACATCGGTCAAATGTACTACCTCGGCGACCTCAATCCATACCAGCAATTTTACCAAAGCAATTGGGCGGGTGGCCTCATGTACCGTTACAATTTTAACAACCGCCTAACCCTAAGAGCCAATGTGCTTCATGGAAAGGTAGAGGCCTATGACAGCGAATCTCCTTATTCCTTGTTTGTCAATCGTAATCTTAGTTTTCAGTCTTCGATCAATGAAGTGGCAGCAGGTGTCGAGTTTCATTACGTGCCTTTTCAGTTTGGAAGTAGTCGCTATCCAGCATCGGCCTATTTATTGGCTCAAATTGGCTTTTTTCACATGAATCCCATGACGCTTTATCAGGATTCGTTGATTGCATTGCAACCATTAGCAACCGAAGGGCAAGGAACCAGCGTTGGAATGCACAAACCCTACAATCTATATCAACTTTGCATTCCTCTTGGAATGGGCGTCAAGTGTAGCATCGGTAAAATGGCTACGTTCAATGTCGATGTTGCGATTCGAAAAACATTTACCGATTACCTCGACGATGTAGCAGCGAATACTTATACCGCACCTAAAGTATTAAGTGAAGAAGTTTCAGATCTTTCAGCAACCTTATCAAACCGAAGCCTCGATGGCAATCGGTACGGGAAACGCGGCAATAGCAGTACCAAAGATTGGTATGTGTATGCCGGCGCCACATTAACCATTCGTTTAGGAAAAGGTGGCGGCTGTTTTTATTAAATTTGCCCTATGAAAAAAATCAGCTTTCTTTTTTTTGTTAGCACGCTTGTACTCACTTCGTGTCAGTCAGAAGTTTGTCAGTGTGCCGACGCTTGGTACAACATGAATCAAGAAATGCGCAAAACAGAGGCCGCCGGCAAAGCCACTGAATCAGTCGTTAAGAAATACGAACAAAAAATTGATGCGTGTTACAATCTAGACGCCCATATGTCGGCTCCTGAAAAAGAACAAATGCTCGATGAATTGCGTGAATGTGATTCGTACAAAAAAATCGAAAACGCGCATCAATAAACGCCTAATTCCAGGCTAAATTCAAAGACTTGTTTCCAACCTTTCCAGTGTTGGTAATCGGTAATTGTTTCATTGTGCCATAAAAAGCTAAACGTACCGCCGTAGGTTTTTACTTCTTGAAATAAAGCCTCAATGCGCAGCTTGGCTTGATCCGGGCTCAGTTTTTCGTATTCGTGTAGTGTGCCGTCCATGTAACAGAACGGATGAATACTGAGACTTGTTTTTTCATTTGTACCCAAATCAAACCATTTAAATACACGCGCAGTGCCGGCTCGAAAGCCACATTGCTCGGCATAGCCCATTGTATAATCATGTTCAATGCCACAGGCCATCAGTTGGCGGTAACTTGTGGGTAAATCGAGTAGTAAAAAATGTTGGCGATTACTGAGCGGTCTGTAACCTGTAATAGCTGCTAATCGCTCCATTTCTTCTTGGAGTTGGTAAGCCGAGTTCTTTGTAAGAGAGCTCCCATGAATGCCGATTTCGAGCTGTTTGCTCAGTGTTTCGATCCATTTTGCTTGCTTGGGATGCAAATGCGATAAATTTTTATCGAGGCGCGTGTAATTGCCTAAAAGCCAAAAGACTTTTGTTTCTGCATGTTCGTTGGCAATCGCTAAAATTTGATCAAAACTGTCATAGGGGTCAGGAGCCAATCCTTTACGAACGGCTTCTCGATCTAACAGACGTTGCTTACGGCCGTAAATGCGATCTTTTAAAGCCGCTAAAACGGTGCGTACTTTATTTTTGTGCGCATAAGCAAAAGCATTGTCGATATCGAAAGTGGGCTGAAAGGTAAAACGCAGTGGCTTTTGCGGCAATTGAATTTGAAAGGTTGCTTCTAATGCATGTATAAAATCGAGGCTCCAGCGTTCGCAAACGAGTTTATCGAGCCATCCGAATTTCGTAAGAACCGAAGCTTTTGCTTCGAATCGGCCCTTCTCGTCGACATGCAAACTTCCATATTCTTCCATCCGACTCAAGATATAAAATATGGAGGCAAGCGGGTCACAGATTCCATTAAATGAAAGGCATTCTTCTTGATGGTAAAGCGCTTTTTCGATGCTTCCTTGGTAAAGCCCTTCATCAAACAACACTGTAGCAGGAGTCAGGCTTTGGCACGCTTCGAAGTACCGTTCTGAATAATTGAGTTTGGGCCCTGAAGCGGCCATAAAACGCAGGCCGTCATTGCATAATGTATAGGCAATTTGACGGTCTGAAAATACAAAATCAAGGGTGTATTTTAAACGAGACGATATGTGTTCGACATAGATGAGCACTACAATTCAGCACAGATTTTTTGGCAAATAAATTCGGCGGCATGCCCGTCACCAAAAAGTGGTGGGTAACTGAAGTCGGTTTTTTCGAGAAGTGCTGTGGCGGCATTGCATATGCGTTGGGTGTCGGCACCGCACAATTGCGCATTTCCGTTTTCGACAATTTCGATCCATTCGGTTTGTTCGCGCAAAATGACACAGGGCTTCTGAAAGAAAAAAGCCTCTTTTTGCAATCCTCCGCTGTCTGTAACAATTAGTCGGGCATGTTTTTCAAGGGCAATAATATCTAAAAAACCAGCGGGTTCGATGCAATGAATTTGCGGATTTGCTAAAAACGCGTCGACGCTGGCTTCTTCCTTGAGTTGCTCAATCATCTTGCGTGTTCGCGGATGAATGGGTAAGACAATGGCCAATTTGTGTTGATTTTCAATGGTCTGGAGAGCCTCAAGAATGCCAATTAGCTTTTGAGGGTCGTCGGTATTGCTGTCGCGGTGTATGGTACAGAGTACGTAGTGATTACTGTGAAGACCAAGGCGCTCTAAAATGCGCGATTTTTGATCGCTAACCGTTGAAAAATAAAGACTGTTGTCGTACATCACATCGCCACAATGGTACACGTGTGGCGCATCGATTGTCGCTTGGTGGCTGGTCGAAAGTGAAAACCCTTCACGTACGAGGTTGTCGATGCCAGCTTGGGTGGGCACAAACAAAAGTGTGCTCATGTGGTCAGAGGCAATGCGGTTGAGTTCTTCAGGCATCGCTTTGTGAAAACTGCGCAGACCGGCCTCGATGTGCACAACCGGAACATGAATTTTGGCTGCGGCAAGCGCTGCGGCAATAGTTGAATTGGTATCGCCATACACAACTACGGCCGTTGGTTTTTCTTTTAGGATGAGGGCCTCGAGGCCAGCCAACATTTCTGCAGTCATGGTTCCATGCGAGCCGCTTCCAACATTGAGGTTGGCATGTGGCGCCGGGATGCCTAATTCGGAAAAGAAAACATCCGACATGTTGCTGTCGTAATGCTGACCCGTATGGACAATCAGTTCGCTTAATTCGTGTTGAAACCTTTGTTGGATGGCTCGGCTAATGGCAGCAGCTTTTATAATCTGAGGTCGTGCCCCAATGACGGTAAGGATTTTCTTTTTTGACATGTTAGAGGAGGCCTTCATCGGCGAAGCTAAAATAGCCATTATCTGTGAAAATGACATGGTCAAGTACTTTCATGTCGATCAGTTTGGCAAAATCGCGCAATTCCATGGTGAGGGTTTTGTCGTGACTGGAAGGTTTGAGTTGTCCGCTCGGATGATTGTGGCTCAAGATAAGGCCACTGGCATGGCAGCGCAAGGCTTGCTGAAAAATGCGTTTGCCGTCGGCAATGGTGCTGTGCATGCCGCCAATACTTAATTGCTGAACCGAAATGATTTCATTGTTAAAATTCAAATAGATTACAAAAAACTCTTCATGGCGCAATCCGGCCAAATGAACGTGCAACAATTCGTACACATCGCGCGAATGCCGAATGCTTCCTAATTGTTTTATGGGTGCGCTGCGTATGCGGCGTGCTAATTCAAAAGCAGCCATTAGTTTGATGGCACTTTTCTCTGGAATTCCATGCACTTCAAGAAGATCTAAATAATGCAACTTGGAGAGCTGCTGGTAATCTTGCTTCACTTCCCTGAATACCGCATCCGCATAATACAATGCAAGTCCTTCTTGGACAGGTTCTTCCAGAAAAATACTGAGTAATTCGACATCATTTAAACTCTGTTTGCCGCTATTTTTCCATTTTTCGAGAATGTTCATAGCTGCTCAACGTGAATTCTGAATTTTATTATTGTGTACTTTTGTGGCATGTCGAAGAAAAAGTTAGAGCGCTTAAATGTGGTGTATAGCACCAATCCGAATTTTTCGTACCAACACGAAGAAGACAGCACACTTGATACCTTGCCCAATCAGCAACAGCGCCTTTATGTAAGCCTAGACAGAAAGCAGCGTGCTGGCAAAGATGTCACCCTCATCGAGGGTTTTGTCGGGACCGAAGAAGACCTCAAAGACCTCGGAAAAATACTGAAAACGAAATGTGGCGTCGGTGGCAGTGTCAAAGACAATGAAATCTTAATTCAAGGAAACTTTAAAGACAAAGTATACGAATTACTTGTAAAGGAAGGCTATACACAAACCAAGAAAAAAGGTTAGGTGCGTGAAGGTGCGGGTTCAATATGAATCAAGACATCGGCAATTTCAGGAACCTTCAAAAGTAAATGATCTTTTAATTGGTGTGCAATTTCGTGCCCATCGGCCACGCTAATGCTGCCCTCCACTTCTAAATGCAAATCCACTAGGTAGCTCATGCCATGTTTTCGCGCCCAGCATTTTTCAATGTCAATCACGCCCTCAACTTGTTTGGCTTCGTTGCGAATTTGATCAATAAGTTCGTGGTGGATGTGTTCGTCAAGAATTTCACCAAGTGCGGGCCTGAAAATGAGAAATGCATTGTAAACAATAAAGCCTGCAGCAAGTAGGGCCGCCCAATCGTCGGCTTTTTCAAAGCCTTTTCCAAATAAGAAACTAACGAGAATGCCCACAAACGCAATAAACGATGAAATGGCATCGGATCGGTGGTGCCAAGCATCGGCCTTCAAGCTGCTCGAGTGCATTTGCTGGCCTTTTCGGTAAACATACTGAAAGCTTAATTCTTTGATCAGGATGATACCCGCCAAAATGTAAAGAGTAAAAAATGCAGGTTGTTCCTGTTTTTCGTTCAGATGGCGAATGCTTTCTATCGCAATTATCGTGGCAGAAATAAGTAAAAAACCCACAACTGCAAACGTCACTAGTGGTTCTGCCTTGCCGTGTCCGTAGGGGTGGTCTTCATCGGCCGGTTTGGCGGCATAACGGATGCCAAGTAACACCAACAAGCTCGAAAAAATATCGGCACAGGATTCAATCGCGTCGGCGATTAAGGCATCGGAATGCCCGATAATACCAGCCAGTCCTTTCACGACTGCCAAAATGGTATTTGTGAAAAGACTAAGTAAGGCCGTGCGCTTTGCGCTCTTTAACTTGCGCTCCATGGTGTAAAAATACAAAAAGCGACTCTAAGATGAGTCGCTTTTCGAAGATGGTTCAACGCTGGTGGAACGTTAATACAATCTTTACCTAAAACTATAAACTACTAACTACAACGTAATGAAGCGGGAAAAAGGGGGTTTACCATTTCACGAACTTACTGCGCTGCGAACCAAATTCTACAAAATAGATGCCAGAATTCCAGTTTTTTACATCGAGGTCTAAATTTTGTGCTAGTTGGCTTTCAAATTGCACGCGTCCGTTAACATCGGTGATGCGAATCGCACCCGTATTTAGGCTCGAAAGATGCAAGACATCGTGTGCCGGATTCGGGTATAAATGCAAGGGCTCTTGTTGCTCTTCAAGACCTTCTAATTGGGTGTTGATGTGTTGAGTTGTGTTGGTGACAATAGGGCTGTTCCAATCAAAGTAAATATGGGCAGTATTGTTTATTTCAGTACCAAATGCCAAGCCTGTTTGCTCGGTGATGCGGTAGCTCAATTCGCCATGGCTAGCGGCTTCGTTGCTGCTCGAGTCTGCTAACCAAATTTGATTGAAGTCAAAGCGCAAGACGCCATTTCCTAACTGCACCACTTCAACCGGATGCGACGAATTGATGAGCGTAAATGTAGACCAATCCAAATTGGCATCGAGTGTATCAATGATTGAAATGTTTTGGGCAGGTGCTGTACCGGTATTTTGGAAACGGATGGTGTAGGTAATCGCATCTAAATTACTGGCATCTAAAAATCCAATCGGATATTCTACACCAACATACGTTGTGTTGCCCACTTTGTCGTTCGGGTCATAACTATTGCCTACAATTTGAAGCAAGTTTCCCGCATTATTAAAAGTGGCGCAATCTGGATAATTACCAGTAGGAGCGATGCTTGAGCTGAAGAAATGCTGCGTACCACTCATTAAACCTGCCGGAACTTGAAAGGTAATGACATCATAAGTACTGAAGCTAGTCATGGAATTCGTTAAATTCCAAGTGATTGTATTTCCACTTATGGTATAATTGGAATTTTGAATCGAGGCTGGGTTTAAAATAAGCCCGGCAGGATATGTAAAACTCAAGGTGTAATTGTACGCTGGATTTGGCCCGTAAGAACCCCAGTTGAGTTTGATATATGCGGTTGAATTTTGGTAGTAACCAATCCAAGGTGTGACGCTTGTCCACATGTCGGCACAGCCTGGTGTGGACGAACAATTGATGGCTAGGTAACCATTGTTAATAATGCTTGTTGTTGAACCAACAAGTGTGACATAATTGGTGCTTGGGTTGTATCCGTTGTAAACGAGCCATTGGCTTGCAATGCTTGCGACGACATAAGGGGTCGGTAAAACACTTGGCCCGCAATACTCAAAGTAGCCCGTAGAATCGGTATAGACAATTGTACTTGTGTTTGCACTTGTGCTGGTCATGATGTTTACTGGCGCCCAAGCTATTGGCAATTCGCCAGCATTCATCACGCCGTTTCCGTTGGCATCGCAAAAGACATAACCGCCATAACAGTTTATTGTACCAGGATTGGTGCTGCTGCCGCAATTGATCGGGAAATTCAAGATTGGCGAGGCCGCCCCGGGTGTGCAAGCAGTAAATAAGACGGAATCGGGTGCGTTGGCTGGAATGGTGTAGCCATGTTGTTGTGCCCAAGAGTTGCTCACGGAGATGGCATTATAGCCACTTGTTCCGCCCGGATAGGTAATGACGTATTCGCCAGTGCTATTGGTATAGGCCGTGGTGCCATTGATTTGTACGGGCGCATTCGGGATGCCACTTTCGTTGCTGTCCCAGATTCCATTTCCGTTGGCATCGCAAAAGACATGGCCATGCAAACAACCTTGCGGATTTGTGCCCACGCAATTTAAGGTTGCCAAATAAGTGGAAGCGCCGCCTCCATAGATGTAGACATTGTTATTTGGGATGATGTTATTGACGACATAGCCATTGGCGGCAAGCCAAGTTGGGCTTATTTGAATGGTATAACTTCCTTGAAGTACATTTTGAAGCATTACCATGCCATTGCTATTTGTACTGGCATTAAGGGTATTTGCGGTGCTCGAAAGAATAAAAGGCACATTTGTCAATTGACTTTCAGCAGTTCCGTCGTTGTTGCAATCTAAGTTGACCATGAAGTAAAAATAGACATTGCAATAGCCGACGTGGTATTCGACGGTATCGATGGCGTAGGTTTGATTGGCTGAATTATAAACCGTTGTTGTGACGAGGTAAGTGCCTGGATTAGAAAAGTTGTGTGACAATGCCGGATTCATGTTAATATTGGTGCCACTCGTTGAAGTACCGCCATTACTGGTACTGGTGCTGCCATCGCCCCAATTGACTTGCGCCACAAATTGAAAACCCGCAAAGTTGTTTCCTAAAATGGTGTAGGGTAAATCGTAGGTTGCGGCTGAAGAGGTGTTGGGTGTTTGTGCCGAGAAACCGATGGTAAGGTTGGAGTCACAGGCATAATAGGAAGTGGTACTAGGTAATTGTAAGCCATTGATCGCATAACCAATTACTTGGGCATATGTCGTTAAAAAGCCGAAAACAACAAATGTGACGAGTGTGTACAGTTTTTTCATAATGAAGAAGTTATAGCGGTTAGACGCAGATAATAGGTGCTGCGTTGCTTCAGTTTCAAGGCATTGTTTAAATTTGTTAAGATGAAATCAATTAATCGCTTGCAGCTCGCCCAATTTGGCAATCTTGAATTGCTTGCAAAGCAAGTGGTAGAAGGTTTTATTACCGGCTTACACAAAAGTCCTTTTCATGGATTTTCAGTCGAATTTGCAGAGCACCGATTGTACAATCCTGGTGAGTCTACACGTAATATTGATTGGCGCTTGTTTGGTCGAACAGAAAAAATGTTCACCAAAAAATATGAAGAAGAGACCAATTTGCGTTGCCAGCTTGTGATCGATGCATCGAGCTCGATGTATTTCCCGAAAGAAGGCCCTTCTAAAGTTGAATATGCTATATATGCGGCAGCGAGTTTGATTGAATTGTTAAAGCGTCAACGCGATGCGGTGGGGCTCAGTTTATTTGATCAAGAATTGCGTTTACACACAGCTGCTAAATCCTCGATTTTACATCACCGTTATTTGTATAGTGAGCTCGAAAAACACTTAGTGAACTATTCGGAAACCCAAAAGCATGGGACTGATGCCGTAGAGGCCTTACATGCCATTGCTGAACTGACACACCAACGAAGTTTGGTGGTAGTGTTTTCTGATTTTCTCGACGACCCGAGCCGGACAGACGCCTTGTTTGATGCCTTGTTGCACCTCAAACATAACAAGCACGAAGTGTTGTTGTTTCATGTGTATGACGACACCATTGAACGGAAATTTTTACTTGAAAACAGGCCGTATCAGTTAGTAGATATGGAAAACGGTGAACGCATGCAATTGCAACCTGCTGAAATTAGAGAACGCTATGTAGCCGGAATTGAAGCGTATTTTCATGAAATTGAAATGCGGTGTATGAATAATCGCATCGATTTTATGCCGGCACCCTTGCAGGAAGGTTATGATCAAGTCTTGCTCAAGTACCTCCTGAAACGCCAAAAGCTTTATTAATTAGCTTCCGCAATACAAACAGCCATCGTCGTCGTCTTGCTCGGGGCTCAGCTCAATTTGAGGATTGAGTTGCTTTTTCAACTCATAGATTTTTTGCTGTGTTTCGATGTCCGAAAATAAATCACCAGTAAGTTGTGCTTTTAGCGTGCTAATTTGTTGTTCGATTGTTTCCATGACATAAAGATAAAAAAAATAGGCTTCGCGTAATTATACGTACCTTTGCATTTTAATAGCAGTATGGCACATAAATCGGGCTTTGTCAATATCGTAGGTTCTCCAAATGTCGGAAAATCAACGCTCATGAATCAATTAGTGGGCGAAAAGCTCTCGATTGTGAGTTCAAAAGCTCAAACAACTCGTCACCGCATCTTAGGAATTGTCAACGACGAAGACTATCAAATTGTCTTTTCGGATACACCTGGGGTTGTCAATGCTGCTTACAAATTGCATGAAAGCATGATGGAATACGTCAGCACTTCTATTGCCGATGCCGATGTGCTCTTGTTCATGACCGACACCGAAGAAAACGACATGAATCACAAAGAAACCTTGCTTCGCATCCAAAAGCTTCAGGTTCCGGTTTTGTGTCTCATCAATAAAATAGACGCCTCGACACAAGAAAAAGTCATGGAGCGCATTCAGTATTGGCAAGAAAAGTTGCCAAATGCAAAAGTGTTTGCAGTTTCCGCCTTACATAAATTCAACATCGAGGCTGTTTGGCAAGAAATCCTTGACCTCTTACCTGAAAGTCCGCCTTATTACGACAAAGAAGAAATGTCGGACCGTCCAATGCGCTTTTTTATCTCTGAAATGATTCGTGAAAAAATCTTCATTCATTGTCAAAAAGAGATACCATACAGCACACAAGTTGAGGTCGAAGAGTACAAAGAAGAACCAGGGCTTATTCGCATTCGGGCAACGATTATTGTCGAGCGCGATTCGCAACGCGGCATCATCATTGGTCGTGGTGGCGAAATGCTAAAGCGCATCGGTCGTGCTGCCCGCATCGACATGGAAAAATTCTTAGACTCCAAAGTTTTCCTAGAAAACTATGTGAAAGTCGATAAAGATTGGCGTCATTCAGAAGCCAAATTGAAAAAATACGGATATTAATACGCATGAGTAATATTGTTGCAATAGTGGGTCGCCCAAATGTGGGTAAATCGACCTTGTTCAATCGCTTGACAGAATCGCGTGACGCCATTGTAAAAGAAGTCAGTGGCGTGACCCGTGACCGCTTATACGGAAAAGGTGAATGGAATGGTTACCAGTTTTCGGTCATTGATACCGGGGGCTACGCAACCGTCAAAGAAGATATTTTCGAAGGCGAAATCAGGAAGCAAGTTGAGATTGCCATAGAAGAGGCTACAGTTATTGTCTTTATGGTCGATGTCATGACGGGTATTGTTGAAATGGACGAAATTGTTGCGCAATTATTGCGTAAAAGCAACAAACCAGTACTCATCGCCGCAAACAAAGTAGATAACACCGAACGTGTGGGGCTTTCTTCCGAATTCTATAGCTTTGGTTTAGGCGAAGTTTTTGATTTGTCGGCTACAAACGGAAGTGGTACTGGCGAAATTCTCGATGAATTGGTCAACTACTTCAATAAAGAAGATGAGTCTGTTCGTGAAGAAGATTCCTTGCCGCGTATTGCTATTGTGGGGCGTCCGAATGTGGGTAAGTCATCGATGGTAAATGCCTTAACGGGGCAAGAGCGCAATATTGTCACTGATATTTCTGGCACCACCCGAGATTCGATCCATACCCGTTACAAAGCCTTTGGATTTGATTTTTTACTCATCGATACTGCCGGGATACGTAAAAAGGCAAAAGTAACCGAAGACATCGAGTACTATTCAGTCCTCCGATCGGTTCGTACCATCGAAAATGCCGATGTCTGTTTGTTCATGATGGATGCCAGTGAAGGGATTCAAAAACAAGACTTGAGTATTTACTACATGATCGAGAAAAACTCGAAAGGAGTAGTGGTGTTAGTCAATAAATGGGATTTGGTTGAAAAGGACCAGAATACCATGTTGGCTTTCGAAGAAAAACTACGCGAGCAGTTGGCGCCATTCAACGACGTGCCGATTATTTTTACCTCCACTATTTCGAAGCAACGCATCCATCGTGCACTCGAAACGGCGATGCGCGTATATGAAAACCGCACGCGTAAAATTCCAACACACGAGCTCAATGAAGTGATGCTCGAGGTCATTAACCAGACGCCGCCGCCAGCTGTAAAAGGAAAGTACATTCGCATTAAGTTTGTACAGCAATTGCCCACTTATTCGCCGAGCTTTGCCTTCTTTTGCAACTTGCCGCAATACCTTCCTGATTCGTACAAACGCTTTTTAGAAAACCGCTTGCGCGAACGCTTCGATTTTGAAGGAGTCCCAATTAGAATATTCTTCCGCAAGAAGTAACGACCGTATTGGTACTTGTGCCAAACAAAAAAGGCGACCAATTGGTCGCCTTTTTTGTTGTTTGATAAGCTTGATCTTAACGGATCAAGTTGAGGTGTCCGGAGACTACTTTACGGTAGTCATTTTCTTTTGGTTCGAATTGCATTTTCCAAGTGTATACACCGTTCGGAACTTTAATGCCATCAGGTCCATAGGTGCCGTCCCAACCTTGGGTGGCATCGTAGGTTTCCCAAATGATTTCGCCCCAACGGTCATAGACAGCAAGATGGAAAGAATGCGGGTCAAAACCGGTTGTAAAGATGGCTTGCCAAGTTTGGTTGTGCTCATCTTCGTCAGGGGTAAAGGTATTTGGGATGTAATAGATTGGATCGGCAATGACTGGCACGTTCAATTGGTAGTCGTCAGAACAACCAAGTGAAGTGCTTGCTGTTAGGGTAACGAGTAGATTCTCAGTGATGCCAACATACATGTGATTCGGGTCGGTTTCAGAACTTGTGGTATTGTCATCGAAATCCCACACGTAATTAATCGCACCAACTGAATTGTTGATGAACTGAATGGGCATGGTGGTTTCAGTTAAAGAGCCTGGAACACAAGAGAACGATGCATTCGGGTAGCTTTCCATGTAGATGTAATCGTTGTAAGTAGTTGTTTCGATACAACCCAACAAATTGTATTCTAATGTGATGTCATGGTAACCACTGGCATCGAAAGTGTATGAGAAGTTACTTCCTTGGCCAATTTGCGTACCGCCCCAATACCAGGTGTATTGTGCGCCTTGTACTGGGATGATTGTCGAAAGATTGACCAATAACGGATTACAACCAGAGAGCGTGTCGGCTACAAAGCTTGGGGGTACAGCCGGAACAATCGTAATAATCATGTCGACGGTATCTCCACATTGACCAGGGTCAGGAAAGAAGGTGTGGGTAATAATTCCTGGGATAGAAGTATCGATGGTCGGCGGCGTCCAGGAGCCGGTAATTCCTGGGACGTTATTTGAAGTCGTCGGGAAAATCGGGTTGGCATCGTCTTGACACAATTGCGGAATTTGAGTAAACTGAGGTACAATTAGGGGGTCTACCGTAATAGGGAAGGTGAGCGTAGACGCACACTGATTGGCTGCAGGAGTAAAGGTGTAATTCACAGTACCTGGCGCTAGTGTATTAACCGTAGGGCTGTTCCAAGTTCCGGTAATTAGCGGACCATTCAAATAAGGCGTGGTATTTAACGCTGTTGTCGGTATCACGACGTTGGTCATGTACTGGCAAATTTGCCCCATTTGGTTAAACTGAGGAGTCGTGAGGGCGTAAACCACAATGTCCATTGTTGCTGGAAAGGCGCATTGCCCTGCAGTAGGGGTAAAGGTGTAGGTGAAGGTACCTGCATTTGCCGTGCTTATAGTCGCCGGGCTCCAAACACCTGTGTATGGGATGTTATTTGTCGAGGTAGCCGGCAGTGCAGTCGCCACATCATTGATACAGAAAGGATTGATCTGATTGAATGTCGATTGTTCGTTCGGAAGAATCTGAATATTCATGGTTTGAGTTGTGGCACAAATACCTGCATTTGGTGTAAAGGTATACGTTGTCGTACCTGAATTAGCGGTGTTTATCGCTGCAGGGTTCCAAGTCCCTTGAATTGCCGGAACGTTTGTTGACATGTTGGCCAACAGCGGTGCTGTTGCATCTTCACAGATTGGAGCAATTTGGTTAAATGTCGGAACGATTGGGACGTTGACTACTACAGTTGTTGTAGCAGTTGAGATACAACCTCCGGCATCGTAAGTTACCGTATACGTGCCCGCCATTGCAGCCGTACAGTTCGGAATGCTTGGGTTTTGAAGCGATGAGCTAAAGTTATTTGGACCAGACCAGGTATAGGTGGTAGAACCGGTAGTTGCGCTTAGAGAAATAGCCGAACCTTCACAATATGGCCCTGTGTTTGAAGCTGTAATAATTGTTGAACCTGCTGTATAGGTAATGACGACTTGTCCGTGGCCGGTTTGAAAACCTTGGGTACAGGTGCCTCCGGCAGGATAGAAACTTGAACCACCACCTCCGGCGCCACCGCCGTTTGCTCCGGCACAGCAGTTATCTGAACCGCCGCCGCCGCCGCCATAATAGCCGCCGCCGCCGCCGCCGCCCGATGCGGTTGCGTAAAATCCGCCGTTGCCACCTTGGGCAATCGAACCAATAAAGCCAACTTGGCCACCACCCCATGGTGGACCGCCATTTCCACCAGCTGTTTGGGTGCCACCACCACCACCGATATTACCGGTAAATGGTGAACCACCACCTTGCGCTCCGGTAGCACAGCCACCTGCACCACCCGACGCTTGGTAATTGGTTTGACCTGAACCACCTGAGCGGCCACCACCACCGCCTGCTACAACAATGCGATTGGTTAGGGCATAGGGCGTGACACGAATATCGGTACCGCCGCCACCGCCTTTCGATTCATATTGTGGATTTGAGGTGCAAGCGGAGCCATTTCCGCCGCCATTCCAGCCGCCAGTTGGGCCAGTTGGGCAACCGCCTACTCGAATTTCAAGCACTTGACCAGGTGTTACGGCAATACTTGGGTGCTGCACACGAGCACCATTGCCACCTTGGCCCGAGCCTACAAATGGCTGCGCTAAAACGCCACCACCTTTGGCACCGCGTACATCGACGGCAATGCTGTAAACACAGGGTGGGACAGTCCAGGTTTGGACACTTCCGGTGTAATTGAAGGTCACGGACTGTTGCGCGAAAAATGAAAAACTACTTAGGAGAAAAAATAAAGAGAAAGTAATCTTTTGATACTTCATGTGTGTAGATTATGCTTAGGTAAACAAATTTAGCTCAAAATTTTGTAATAACTGAACGTAATTTGACCGGATTGGTTGCCTTGCATTCAATAAAATGGTATATTTCTAAGAAAATTAGCGGATTATGACTCCTTATTCCGGACCCTGGACTAAAAATGAAGCAGCACATCTTTTACGTCGTTGTACTTTTGGCGCTACGTTCACTGAAATCAATCAAGTTGCATCAGTAGGTTTAGCGGGCGCTTTGCAGCAGCTTTTAAGCAACCCAGTTGTTGACCAGCCTTTGGCTTATGACACTGCCGAAACCATTGTTCCGTTTGGAACCACCTGGGTGAATGCCGTGTATCCAACGAATGTAACGCTGAACCAGCAAGTAGAAGGTGCGCGCATGAAATCGTTGGGTGCTTGGGTGGCTAAAAACTTGAATCAGGAATCGTTAACCATTGCTGAAAAAATGGTCTTTTTTTGGCAAAATCATTTTGGCGTTACTACCTCCGGTGATGCACGTGCCATGTATCAATTTTTGAACCTGCTGCGTACACACGCACTTGGAAATGTCAAGCAATTGGTCAAAGATGTTACCATTGACCCTTGTATGCTTTTGTTCTTGAATGGTGCTTCCAATAATGTGTATGCTCCGAATGAAAATTATGGACGCGAACTACTTGAATTATTTACCATCGGGAAAGGCCCACAATTGGCCACAGGTGATTACACAACCTATACCGAACAAGACGTTGCTGCCGGGGCCAAAATCTTGACCGGATATACCGTAAGTGGCGTGCGAAGCGATGTGCAGCCACAAGTAAGCGCCGCATTTATGCCCATTTTACACGATACAACGAGTAAAACACTTTCGGCTCATTTTTCAAATCAAAGCATTGCACCGAATGGCGCTACCGAATATGCTGACTACATCGATGTCATTTTTGCACGCCCAGAAACGGCCGTTTTTATTTGCACCAAGTTGTACCGTTATTTTGTCAATTACGACATCACACCCAGTGTGGCTTCCGATATCATACCCGCAATGGCCCAGACTTTAATTAGTGCAAATTATGAATTGATGCCCGTTCTACAGCAGCTTTTTGGAAGTGCGCATTTCTACGACAGCGCCTTGCGCGGATCGAATATTCGAAATCCGCTCGAGCTGATCTGTGGCTTGCTCAATCCGACTCAAACAAGTGCCAATTTTGACCTTGCAACGAATTATCAGATTTACCTTTCCATGTATTACTTTGCTGATACCATGGGACAAGCCTATGGCGCACCGCCGAGTGTAGCAGGTTGGACAGCCTATTACCAAGCGCCGTCGTATTCCAAACTTTGGATCAATTCGACCTACATCAAAAAACGCTTTGACGCCATCAATGCGCTGGTCTATGGAGGCCTTGTCGTGAATGGAAATACCTTCAAATTGGATTTACTTTCCTTGCTTAATGGCTTGTCAGATCCTTCGAATGCACCTCAAGTCATTGAAGATTTGTGTTTGGTCTTTTTTCCAAAAGATATTGCTGCCGCCGATAAATTGGTCTTGAAATCTCTTTTGACGGGTGGCTTGCCTGATTTTGAATGGACCATCCAATACAACGATTACCTTGCGGCACCCACCAATACCAGTTTGTCTGGGTCGGTTTTGCAACGCATGCAAGCACTTACCAATGTACTGTTTAAAATGCCTCAATACCAAGTCATCTAATGAAACGTAGATCTTTTTTAAAAAATGGGGCACTGGCCAGTATGTCTTTGCCTTTTGTATCGAACGGTTTTTCAATGCAAGCGATTGCAAAAGAGTTGTTTTCAGTTCCGAAAAGTGCAGAAGATCATGTCTTAATCATGATTCGCATGAGTGGCGGAAATGACGGCTTAAACATGGTCTTTCCAGTTGATCAGTATGCGAATCTGCAAATTCAACGCCCTTCAATCTTAATCCCCGAAGCTCAATTATTGACGCTAACCAATGCGGTAGCGCTGCATCCCAAAATGACAGGAATGCAAACGATGTTTAATGAGGGCAAACTAAGTGTGATTCAAAATGTGGGCTACCCTGAATCCAATCGTTCGCATTTCCGTTCGATGGATATCTGGACAAGTGGCTCTTTAGATATCAATCAAACCAGTGGTTGGTTAGGTCGCTATTTTGATTCGCAGTACCCAAACTTTCCGGAAGCGTATCCAAATATCGATTATCCGGACCCATTTGCCATTTCAATGGGCTCTGAAGTTTCAACGACGTGTCAAGGCTTAATGGGAAATTTCAGTCATGCGGTGAACGACCCGTTTAATACCAGTAATTTATTATTGACTCCAGTAGTGAATGATGGCACGTATTACGGTTCGCAGATCGAATACATTTCGACACTGATTAACCAAACCAATGAATATGGCCAACAAATTAGCGCATCTGCGAATGCAGGTAATTCCTTGTCGTCGCAATATGACCCCTTGAATCCGTTGGCTGTTCAGCTCAAGTACATTGCCCAACTGATTTCAGGAGGCCTCAAAACCAAGGTTTATATTTTAAATGTGGGCGGCTTTGATACCCATGATTCGCAAGTGGATCAAAATGACCCGAAGGAAGGAAATCATGCCAAGCTACTCCAGCAAATTTCAGATGCGGTTGCCGCTTTTCAAAATGACTTGCAATTATTGGGAATTGAAGAGCGGGTTGCTGGCTTTACCTTTTCTGAGTTTGGGCGTCAAATTGCAGGTAATGGCTCGTATGGTACCGATCATGGAGATGCTGCACCCATGCTTTTGTTTGGCGCCTGCGTAAGCACAGGAATTATTGGGTCAAATCCAGTGATTGCCAATCAAATCGATTCACAGGCAGGTGTACCCATGCAAATTGATTTACGAGATGTTTATGCTAGTATTTTGAAAGATTGGTTTGAAGTTCCGGAAAGTAGCATTCAGCCGCTTTTCGAACAATCCATCAATTTTATCGATTTACTTCAAGGATGTTCAAGCGGAATCGGTACGCAGCAAGACAGCCCTCAAAAGACCGCATTGGTGTATCCGAATCCGAGTATCGCCGCCAATACCATTCGCTGTTATGGGGCCAATGAACAGACCCACATTTTCTTAATTAATCAAGAAGGAAAAGTATTGAAAGAAGTGTATACCGGCTTTCTTGCAAGTGGCGAACACCACTTGCAAATTGAATTACCAACCTTGAGCCCAGGTATTTATTTTTACCTGATAAGACATGTCGAAGCACACGAGTTGCTTCGTTTTGTCGTCTCTTAGTTCTTAGGAGTCGGAAGTTTTTCTAGACGCTGCTGGCGTTGCATTGGGTTTTCTTTAACGCCTTCGGTTTTGTATAATTGGTAGCGCGTCGCTTGCATAACACGTGGATACGTATTGTTATTCAGATCGGTATCGGCAGTTTCTAAAAACGGATCGAGACGAAATGACACAACGGCTTGGTCATAAATAAAGATGCGACTTACTTTGTCTTCATGAATACGCCAAATTTCGGCCGGAATACGTTCTACTTTTGTGCTGCCATCTTCAAAAGTTGCTTCAATAATAAGCGGCATTACAATTCCGCCAATATTACTGAAACTCAATTCGTAAATTTGCTTGCCCGCATTTAAGTAGGCGAGGTCTTTAGGGTCGGTTTTCTTGACAAATGCTTCGTATTCCTGACGATCCAGGGCATCGACAAAATAGATGTTCCGTTTGGCATAAAAGTCGTCAATATTAGGGTCTTTTTCATTGACCGTTTGTCCGATTTCAGTTTTGTTGCGGGTGTCGCCAATAAACACATCTTTTTGGGTGTCTTGTTCTTTTTTAAAGGCTTTTTCTACGTCCGGATTTTGGGTATTTAATTGAAACCAACGCACATTATCAATTGAAATATCGACGTTGTCGGTTCCGTAAAACCAAGCGCGCCAAAACCAATCGAGGTCTACTGCTGACGCATCTTCCATGGTCCGGAAAAAATCGGCCGGAGTAGGGTGTTTAAAGGCCCAACGTTGGCAATATGTTTTAAACGCATAATCAAACAACTCGCGCCCCATAATGGTTTCGCGCAAAATATTTAGTGCTGTAGCGGGTTTGCCGTAGGCATTATTTCCAAATTGCTGAATCGATT
This sequence comes from Bacteroidota bacterium, assembly GCA_039800565.1. Taxonomy (GTDB): domain Bacteria; phylum Bacteroidota; class Bacteroidia; order Flavobacteriales_D; family Crocinitomicaceae; genus UBA952. The sequence continues at coordinate 30,998 of JBDLQL010000013.1, forward strand.
CAGAGTTGGTCATGATGGGTGAAATGCCGCTTTTATCGCCGCGCATGTAATCGGCAATAAGGTAGGCTGGGCCGCGTCGACTCGGGTAACCGCGTTCCCATTCTTGCTCGGTCAGGTACTGTACAAAGGTATTTAATCCCTCGTCCATCCATGTCCATTGACGCTCATCTGAATTGATGATCATCGGGAAAAAGTTATGACCAACCTCATGGATAATCACTCCCCACATGCCGTATTTTTCTCCTTCGGTATAGGTGCCATCCGCTTCTGGACGCCCACCATTGAAGCAAATCATGGGGTATTCCATGCCAATCCATTTTGAGTGCACAGAAATGGCAACCGGATAAGGGTAGTCAATGGTGTATTTCGAGTAAGTTTTGATGGTGTGCGCCACTAGTTTTGTCGAATAACGTTCCCAAAGTGGATTTCCTTCTTTTGGGTAATAACTCATGCACAAGACTTCTTTGCTCCCGACAACTTGGCGTTGGGCATCCCAAATAAATTTACGGGAGGTAGCAAAGGCAAAGTCACGCACATTGGTGGCTTTGTAGGTCCATGTTTTAGTAGTCTTGGCTTTGTTTTTTTCAGCAGCTTCGGCTTCGGCTTGCGTGGCAATAATCACAGGGCTGTCTGATTTACGCGCTTGCTCGAGGCGTTTGCGTTGGTCGGCTGTTAAAATGCTTGCATAGTTTTGACATTCGCCTGTAGCCGCTACAATATGATCGGAAGGAACGGTAATATTGACCTCGTAATTACCGAAGGGCAAGGTGAACTCGCCACGACCTAAAAACTGTTTGTTTTGCCAACCACTGACATCGTTATAGACACACATTCTAGGAAAGAACTGCGCGATGGTATATAAATAGTTTTGATCTGTTTCGAAATACTCATAACCACTGCGCCCTCCAACTTGCATGCGGTCATTGATATTGTACCACCATTTTACTTGAAAGCTCATGCTTTGCCCGGGTTGCAAGGGTTTGCTTAGGTCAATGCGCAGCATTGTTTTATTGATAAAATAGGTCAGTTTTTGGCCCGAAGTGCTTGTAATGCTTTCGATTTTGAAACCGCCATCGTAATAGAAGTCGCGTTTGCGAAAGTCACCAACACTTTTAAAATCTTCCATTTTTTCAACCTCAATGAGCTTGGTTTCGGAATTTTGGGCATAGATATTTTGGTCAAGTTGCAACCATAAATAATCGAGGCGATCTGGCGAATTATTGGTGTAGGTAATCACTTCTGTACCGTCAAGACGCTGTTTACTGTCGTCGAGAACCAAGTTCATCTTGTAATCGGCTTGTTGTTGGTAGTAAGCATAACCCGGTGCTCCGGATGCTGCACGGTACTGATTTGCTGTTGGCAAAAGTTGATCGAGCTGGGCAAACTTTGCTTGTGCAAAAAGAAACGTAGAGCTACTTAATAAGCTCAATAAGAAGAAGTGTTTCATGGGGTTATTAAAAGGTATTGTTGCTTGAGTTGTGGTGTGAACTGAAGCGTTTGTTTGTGATTGCGGTAGATAAAAGTGAGTTTATTTTGTTCTTCGTTGAAACGCTCCATGAGCGCATCGAACTGAATGTGTATGGGGCCATATACGGCATGTGCAGCAGCTGAAACGTAAATTTCAATGGTGCCATTGAGTTGGGTGACAATTCCTTCGATGGTCCAAGATGCTGTACAAAAGGCGTCGATGGCATTGGAATCGAGCGCACACCCGTAATGAAACAACAGGTGTTTGTTGAGGTAATTTGTCAAGAGCGCGAGTTCGGGCCCGTTTTCTTGGACTTGTTCCAATTTACCAATGAGCGCACCGCTTGGTTCAACGGCTTTTTCTAAATCGTGGGTGCTAAAGATAACAGTGCCTTCAAATTGGTGCTTGAGTTCATTGAGTTCGATTTCGGCATAGGCAAAGTAAAATTCATGTGCCGAAGCCCAATGACTAAAGCTAAGCAAAATTAAGAACAGAAGTCGTCTCATTTTCATTAGCGCTAAAATACAAAATCAAAGCGGATATGTGTACTTTTAAGGCATGAACAAAGCAATTCTAATTGGCGCTTTACTTGTTTTGAGTGCCTGTACTTCCAAAAGCCCTAGTGCGTGTGCATGTGCTAAAAACCTCCAAAAATCAAATGAAACGCAAGACGCAGCGCTCTTAAAGCGTTGCAACGCGCACATCAATAAGTTAAACGATAGCGCACAAGAAAAATGGTTTTTAGAAACAATGGATTGCCTTCAAAAATAAGGCTATAACGTAAGAAAGTCCTGCCGAGGCAGGACTTTCAAACAAACAACAAACAATCCCCGCGTGCCCATGTCGACACTAATTGCGGGAAACTCTTAAGTGTTTTAATGCTGCATGTTCTAACGGGTAGTCTTTGAAAATGGTTACATTGTCAGTTCAACTTTTTACAAAAGCACTTGGTTTCGGAAATTTTGACATCAAGAGTAGTCCAAATCGGAAATTTTGACGTGTTTATTTGACTTGGTGCAGAACTTGTGCGCCCCATGCCAAATCAATCATCATGGATTTTCAACAATTTACCATCAAATCACAAGAAGCAGTGGCAAAAGCGCAAGAACTCGCCACTGAATTTGGGCATCAAGCCATAGAGCCGGCTCATTTGTTAAAAGGAATGTTTTTGAGTGATCAGGAAGTCTTGCCGTACTTGCTAAAAAAGTGTGGCGCCAATCCGCAGGTGCTCGAACAACTCACAGATCGTGTGTTGGATTCCTTCCCTAAAGTGGCTGGTGCAAGTAGTTACCTTAGTACGAGCTTGCATGCACTTTTTCAAGATGCACTTAAATCACGTGTTGCATTTAAAGACGAATTTGTCTCGATCGAATTACTCTTGCTCAACTTGGTCCAATCGCGCGACCAAGTCGGAAAACTATTGCGCGATCATCAACTTCAAAAAGAAACGTTAACAAAAGCAATCAACGAAATGAGAAACGGTCAACCTGTACAATCGGCAAGTCAAGAATCAACGTATCAATCGTTAGCAAAATTTGCCAAAAATCTCAATGAACTTGCCGAATCTGGAAAACTTGACCCCGTCATTGGGCGCGACGACGAAATTCGTCGGGTCTTACAGATCTTAACCCGCCGCACAAAAAACAACCCTATTTTAATCGGGGAGCCAGGTGTTGGAAAAACCGCTATTGCAGAGGGCTTGGCGCATCGCATTATTAGTGGCGATGTACCTGAAAACTTAAAAACAAAAAGCGTCTATTCACTTGATATGGGAGCTTTGGTTGCAGGCGCGAAGTATAAAGGTGAATTTGAAGAGCGCCTTAAAGCGGTGGTCAAAGAAGTCATTGCCGCTGATGGTGAAATCATTTTGTTTATTGACGAAATTCACACCTTAGTGGGTGCAGGCGGTGGCGAAGGAGCGATGGACGCAGCCAACATTTTAAAACCGGCTTTGGCACGGGGAGAACTGCGCGCGGTAGGGGCAACCACGCTCAACGAATACCAAAAGTACTTTGAAAAAGATAAAGCACTTGTGCGTCGTTTTCAGACGGTTTTGGTTGACGAACCTTCTACAGAAGATGCCATTGCAATTTTGCGCGGCATTAAAGAAAAATATGAAAATCACCACAAAGTGATCATCAAGGATGCAGCAATCATTGCGGCGGTCGAATTGTCGCAACGCTACATTACCGATCGCCACTTGCCCGATAAAGCAATTGACCTTATTGACGAAGCGGCATCGAAACTGCGCATGGAAATCAACTCGAAACCCGAAGAGCTTGACGAAATTGAACGCAAAATCATGCAACTCGAAATCGAAAAAGCGGCAATGAAACGTGAAAACGATGAAAAACGTTTGGCGATCGTCGAGCAAGAATTGGCTAATCTATCCGAACAACGCAATGCTTTTGCTGCGCGTTGGCAATCTGAGCGCGATGTCATTGATGGAGTGCAAAAAGCCAAAGAAATGATCGAAAGCCTCAAATATGAAGCAGAGCTCGCTGAGCGCAATGGCGACTTTGGAAAGGTTGCCGAATTGCGCTACGGAAAAATCAAAGAAGCGGAAGCCGAACTCGAGCAAAAGAAAGATCACTTACTCGTGTTGCAAGCGACTTCAAAATTGGTCAAGGAAGAAGTCGATGTGGATGAAATTGCTGAAGTCGTAGGTAAATGGACAGGTATTCCGGTTCAAAAGATGCTTGAAAGCGAGGTATCAAAACTGCTTCGTCTTGAAGACGAACTGCACCAGCGCGTCATTGGGCAAGAAGAGGCCATTTCGGCGTTGTCGGATGCCGTCCGCAGAAGCCGTGCAGGATTGCAAGACGCCAAACGCCCGATCGGTTCGTTTATCTTTCTAGGAAATACTGGGGTTGGTAAAACCGAATTGGCAAAGGCACTAGCGGAGTATTTATTCAATGACGAAAATGCCATGACGCGCATCGACATGAGTGAATACCAAGAAAAACACACTGTCAGTCGTTTGGTCGGCGCGCCTCCAGGCTATGTTGGTTACGATGAAGGCGGTCAACTTACCGAAGCCGTACGCCGCAAACCGTATTCGATTGTTTTGCTCGATGAAATCGAAAAAGCGCACCCCGATGTCTTTAATGTGTTGTTGCAAGTACTTGACGATGGTCGACTTACCGATAACAAAGGTCGGGTTGTCAATTTTAAGAACACCATTATTATCATGACATCCAATTTGGGTTCACACCTGATTCAAGAGCGTTTTGAAAACGCAAAAGAAACCCAATTCGATGCCGTTGCAGAACAAGCCCGAACGGAAGTCATGGAGCTGTTGCGCAGTAGCATTCGGCCCGAATTTTTAAACCGAGTCGACGAAATAATTTTATTCAGACCACTCACTAAAAGTAATATAGAGGCAATTGTTACGATTCAGTTAGCGGCGTTAAAAAGCAAATTGAAAGAGCTCGATGTGCACCTGGTGGTGAGTCCTGATGCCTTTGCACACCTTGTTGAATTGGGTTACGATCCGTTCTTCGGAGCACGACCAGTCAAGCGCGTGATTCAAAAGCAAGTGCTCAATGAGTTGTCGAAAGCGCTATTAGGCGGAACCGTTGATAAAAATTCGAATGTAGTAATGGATATGTTTGACGGGAAAATCGTGTTTCGCAAACCCATTCATGCCGAAGAGGAAGTAGCTTAAATGCGGAACTTTTTAAAGAAAGCGTCCCAGTTCCAAACAAAGTTTGTCATGACTTCGTCCATGCGCTTTAAAAACAAGGGATTGGGCGCTTGCATTCGCTTGAAGTATTCGTCTTGGTGTTCGTTTAGGTTGTATTTATGAAAGACTGCTTTAGACATGCCGTAGATCCAGTTTTTAGACGGATGATTCACGCGCATAATGAAACTTTGGTAATCGCGAATCATTTTAGCAAACGCATGCACATCCATTTCGTAAATACGTGAAAGCTTTTCAAAAATGAGGTGTTCGACACGCTCGGCCTGATCGGCATCGAATGTACTTTCTAAAAAAGACAAATTGCCAACAATGACGATGAGTCCGAATTCGCCGGAATCAGAAACAGAAACATTTGGGCTGCTTACAAACGCACTGTCTTCGTTGATCAAAGAGGCGACTTCGGCAAAACCTTTGTCCACACAATCAAAGATACCATTGATAAAAACGTTGGCTACTTGATTGTCGGTGAGTTTCTTTTTGGTTAGCGTACTGAACATGTGCGATCGTTTGGGTTGCTTCTTACAAATTTAACATCCCGTTCGAAGTACGCGCAATCTCAAAATACTTCGTTTTCAACCGAGTTTTCAACAGATTTACCCGGATTTACATGTTCATAACCCCATTTCAAGCTTCCTTTTATACCTTTGCATCCAAAATTAATCACATGAAAGCAATCATTAAGACCAACAAAGGAGACATGCATGTTTCTTTTTATGAAAAAGATGCGCCGAACACGGTTGCAAATTTTGTAAAACTAGCCGAATCGGGCTTTTACAATGGATTGAAGTGGCATCGCGTCATTCCTGATTTTGTGATTCAGGGTGGTTGTCCGAATTCAAAAGATGGTGCAAGCGGAATGCCCGGAACTGGTGGCCCAGGTTATCAAATCGACTGTGAAACAGGAGGTGAAAACCAATACCATGATCGTGGAGTATTGTCAATGGCACATGCCGGCCGCAATACGGGTGGTTCGCAATTTTTTGTATGCCATTCACGTCAAAACACCGCGCACTTAGATCGCCAGCATACGGTTTTTGGGATTGTTACCGAAGGCTTAGATGTGCTAGATGCCATTCGTCAAGGCGACTCAATAGACGCCATCGAAATCGACAGAGAAGCTTAAGCTTCGTTCGCAAATGCAATGATCAGCTCGGCGAGTTCTTCGCCGATGCGGTCTTGCGCTTCGAGTGTGGCGGCACCGATATGTGGTGTGCACGCAATACGCGGATGCGCGAGTAATTCTGGACGTGGCGTCGGCTCATTCTCAAACACATCGAGTGCAATGGCTGCAACGGTGCCGTTGTCGAGTGCTTCTAAAAGCGCGCTTTCGTCAATGACACCTCCGCGTGCGGCGTTGGCGATACGCACACCTTTTTTCATTTGATTAAATTCGGATTGGCCAATTACTGCGGCACCATTAGCTTGTTTCGGAACATGTAATGAAATGTAATCGAGTTGCCCAATCACGTCTGACAAATTAGCCACTACTTTTACAGGGACCTCAACGGTTTGACCGCCGACTTTTACTTGAATGGGTTGGATGCGTTCTTTTCGCTCGATGCCAATCACTTTCATTCCAACACCAAGTGCGTAAGAAGCCAAGCTTTGACCAATGCGACCAAAGCCAATGATTCCGATGGTTTTGCCGCGCAGTTCAACTCCTTTTGCGTAATTTTTCTTGAGTGTTGAAAAATCGCCGTGCTCCATGTTTTTAAAGGAGTCGTTTAAAAAACGCGAAATACTGAAAAGCTGGCCCATGACCAATTCGGCAACGGATTGCGAAGAAGAAGCGGGCGTATTAATGACGCGCAGTCCTTTTGAGCGTGCGTATTCGACATCAATGTTGTCCATGCCGACGCCACCACGTCCGATCAAGCGGAGGCCCGGACACGCGTCAATGACTGCTGTACGAACGGTCGTTGCACTTCGCACTAACACCGCGTCAAATTGTTGTGCATTTATGGTATCGGCAAGTGCCTCTTGCGCTACCTTTTCGGTACTTACATAATGACCCGCTTCTTCAAGTAGGCGTTTACCTAACTCAGAAATCCCGTCGTTTGCTAATATTTTCATGCTTATCCTTTGCGGTTAAATTCGTTCATGACGTCGACGAGTACTTGTACGCTTTCAATCGGCAGTGCATTGTACATCGATGCGCGGTAACCACCAACCGAGCGGTGGCCAGGTAAGCCAACGATGCCTGCTTCTTTCCACATCGTGTCGAAAGTAGCAGCACGACTTTCGTCAGTAAGTAAGAACGTGACGTTCATTTCAGAACGATCTTCGGTAGCTACACACCCTTTAAAAGAAGGATTGTTGTCGATTTCTTGGTAAAGTAATGCTGCTTTAGCGTTGTTGCGCGCTTCCATGGCAGCCACGCCACCTGTTGCAAGGAGGTCGCGCAAATTCAACATGGCAACGTAAATGCTAAACACCGGCGGGGTATTGAGCATCGACTCTTTGTCGATTTGTTGCTTGAGGTCGAGGTAAGTTGGCATAAATGGCGAACTGCTTTTGCCGAGCACTTCGTCTTTTACAATGTAAAGCGTGGCACCAGCAGGACCCAAGTTTTTTTGAGCACCTGCATAGATTAAATCAAAGTCAGCTACTTGGAATTCTTTCGAAAAAATGTCTGAAGACATATCGCAAACCAGTGGAAGATCCGTTTTCGGAAAATGCTTGAATTGCGTTCCGTAGATGGTGTTATTACTGGTGAAATGAATGTAATCTAGATTGGCAGGAATGGTGAAATCTTTAGGGATATACGTAAAGTTTTTGTCTTCTGAAGAAGCAAAAACAGAAACATCGACACCGACTTTCTTTGCTTCTTTAATGGCGCCACTTGCCCAAGTTCCAGTATTGATATAACCTGCTTTTTTTGACTCGCGCATCATGTTGAGTGCAGCAATTGTAAAGCCTAGTGTAGCGCCGCCCTGTAAAAAAGCAACCGAATAACCGGCCGGAACATTGAGTGCCTTTTTAACAAGGTCCATGGCTTCGTCCATGACGGCCACAAAGTCTTTATGACGGTGTGAAACTTCTAGTATTGAAAGTCCATTGAAATCAAGGACAGCCTCAGCAGCTTGTTTGAAAACGTCCTGAGGTAAAATGCAGGGACCTGCACCAAAATTGTGTTTCATAAATTAATCGGCTTTTTTAGCGCTTGTTTTTTTAGCGGCTGGCTTTTTAGCAGCTGGCTTAGTGGTTGTTTTGCTTGCTTTTGGTGCTTTTTCAGCCTTTGCTTTAGGCGCAGCCATTTTTGGTGCTTGTTCGCGCTTGCGGCTGACACCGTAAGAACCCATACTGCGTTTTCCTTTTGCTGTTTTTTTATCTCCTTTTCCCATAATTAGAAGTTTAAATTCACAATAGAAACAAAGTTAAAATTCTTTTTGATACACTTCACGGTATTTTGCATCTAAGGCAGCTCCGCCATTCAGAATTTTTTTACACCACTCAATTTTAAGCGCTAATTGTGCTTCGTCGCTGAGTTTCCAATCACTTAAACTTTGTTCAAGTCGGAGCCGTACGTGTTGCATTAAGAGAGCCGCACTGACCGATAAATTATAGCTTTCGGTAAAGCCATACATTGGGATATGTACAAATTCGTCGGCATTGTCTTTGAGTGCCTCTGAAATTCCATGTTTTTCAGCGCCAAAAAAGAACGCAATTGGTTGTTCAAGGTCTAGTTTTTCGAGTCCTTGCGATCTTGCATGCGGACTGGTTGCTACAATCCGATAGCCTTTTTGTTTCAGTTCTGAAATGGCTGCTAAAACGGGTTCGTCGCCATCCTGATGCTGGTGCACATCGAGCCAACGCGATGCGCCTAAAGCAATATCGCGTTGAAATTGGTAATTCGTATTTTTTTCGATCAAGTGCAACTCTTGAACGCCAAGGCAGTCCATGCTGCGCATGATGGCCGAAGCATTGTGGTCTTGCTGAATGTTTTCAAGTGCCAGCACAAAATGCCGGGTGCGTTCGGGTGCAATCGATTCGAACAACTGGACTTTGTTTGGGGTAATGATTTTATAAAATTCCTCGAGTACAAATTCGTTTTCAGTCATGAGTAAGCACTGTTTTTTGCATCAAATAATGCTGTATTTCGCCAAATAATAAATGTGATTTTTCGAGAAGTTGGTAGCCGAGTTTTTCGTAAAAAGGAAGCGCAATTTCGCGTGCATGCAACACGATTTCAGTGTGTTTTTGAGCGGCAGCTTTCGTTTCGAGTGCTTCGATCAATTGCCTTCCGATTCCATTTTTTTGGTATTCGGGCAAGACCGCCATGAAGCGAATTTGAGCACGTTTGGCGTCAATTGCATCGAGGCGTCCGACACCGATGAGTTGTTGGTTTTCGTCAAAGGCTGCAAGGTGTTGGTGTTGTGCTTCGTCAGCGCTGCGTTCGCTACCTTGGGGCTGCCCCCACGGAGCGCGCAATACCAAAAAGCGCAAGGCAAAGTAGGCCTCCCATTCGGCTTCAGTTTTCGGACTGCGGATGTGCATCATGTTGAAAGGCAATTTGTCGAACACGTTTGGTTAGTTGCTCGCCCCATCTTTCTTCCAAAATAGCGGCTTGAGCCTCGGGCGATTGAAATACCGCGTGGAGGTCTTTCACTTCAGCGGCGGGTACATGTGCCGCTTCTAACTGGGTTAAAAGTGGAATGGCCGTAGTTTTTTCGACCTGTTTCTGAAGCAAATGACTTAGTTCTTTGCGGTGCTTTATGCGTTGTTGATTGGTACAAAAACGCGGGTCTATGGCTAGTTCCGAACACCCGAGTTGCCCACACAATTTCTGAAAATGCGTTTCTGATCCAATTGCAAAGGTTACGGTTCGATGGTCGTGTGTTTTAAAAAGTTCGCCATAGGGGGCAATATTCGGATGCAGGCTGCCTATGCGCGCAGGAATCGATCCTGCCATTAAATAATTGGCGGCCTGATTGGCCAAGCTGCTAATTGCGGCATCGTATAATGAAACGCTGACGAGCTGCCCGCATTTTAATTGATCTCGTTGCAGCAGCGCTACTAAAAGCCCTTCTTTTAATTGATGTGCCGCCAGTACATCGATGAGTGCCACCGGCATTTTTAAAGGCCCGCTTTCCGGGCTGCCGTTCATGGACATAAAGCCGGTTTCGGCTTGTAAGATGAGGTCATAAGCAACACGGTCACTGTGGTCACCAAAACCCGAAATTTTACCAATGATGAGTTTCGGAAATAAGTTCCAGAGTTCTTTTTCTTGAAGGCGAAATTTTGCGTAATCTTCACGCTTAAAATTGCAAAGCAAGATGTCGGTGTCGGCAAGTTCTTCGAGTAAATGCTGGTAGTCGTGTTCAGTGCTAAGGTCAAGCGTACGGATTTCTTTTCCGTAATTGACACTGGCATAATAGGCACTTTTAAACTGCGGCGTTTGCTCAGAAGGCAAGCGCCAATGATTGGTCACGTCGCCGAACACAGGATGTTCAAATTTGAGGACGCGCGCACCCAACTCCGCAAAGAAGGTGCCTACTGATGGCCCTGCTAGCACACTCGATAGGTCGATTACTTTAAGGTTGTTGAAAGGGCGTGTATGCATTTTTCGGAACTTAAGGAAGGCTTTGTACCCGCACGGTAGCAATGCCATCGCGTACAAAATTAAGCTTTTTTGCGGCTGCCAAACTGACATCAATGATGCGAGACCCCTGATGCATGCGGTCATTGATTTTTAAGCGAACAACGGAATCGTTTTTTAAATTAGTCACCAAAACATAAGCGCCAAGTGGCAAGCTTGCATGCGCAGCTGTTAAACTATCGGATTTGTAAAGTTCGCCTGAGGAAGTTCGCCTGCCATTCATTGAATTCGAATAGTAAGAGGCCTTGCCAGTTTGGTCGTAAGGAAGGGCCAAAAATAGGGTTCCTGCTAGGGCTAAAAGTGCAATTTTAAGCATCGCTTTTTTAGGCAATTTACAACCTTCGGGTCAACACATCAAATTTAATCCGTAATCAGGCTTTGCTTTCGACTGATTTTCATTAAATTTGGGACGCAAAAATAATCACACATACCAACACCATGAAAGTTTTCGATTTAGACATGATTCAGGCTGTTTATGCGCGCTACCCAGAACGCATTGCTGCAGCGCGTCAAGTAGTAGGACGTCCCCTTACTTTGGCAGAAAAAATCCTTTATGCCCATCTTTGGGATGGCAATGCCGCTACAGCTTTCGAGCGTGGAAAATCGTATGTTGATTTTGCGCCCGATCGCGTGGCTATGCAAGATGCAACAGCGCAAATGGCCTTGTTGCAATTTATGCAAGCCGGCAAGAAAAAGGTAGCGGTTCCTTCTACCGTTCATGCCGACCACCTCATCCAAGCAAAAGTAGGTGCAGGTAAAGATTTACAAGATTCATTAAATCAAAACAACGAAGTATTTAACTTCTTGTCATCGATTTCAAACAAATACGGAATCGGATTCTGGAAACCAGGTGCCGGAATTATCCACCAAGTTGTGCTCGAAAATTACGCCTTCCCAGGCGGTATGATGATCGGTACCGATTCGCATACGGTAAATGCCGGTGGTTTAGGAATGGTCGCTATTGGAGTTGGTGGTGCTGACGCCGTAGATGTCATGGCCGGAATGGCTTGGGAATTGAAATTCCCGAAACTTATTGGCGTAAAATTGACGGGCAAACTCAATGGCTGGACTTCCGCCAAAGATGTCATCCTGAAAGTGGCAGATATTTTAACAGTTAAAGGTGGTACCGGTGCCATCGTCGAGTATTTTGGCGAAGGTGCACTTTCGTTGTCGTGTACCGGAAAAGGAACCATTTGTAACATGGGTGCCGAAATTGGCGCGACGACCTCGACCTTTGGTTACGATGAATCGATGCGTCGTTACCTTATGGCTACTGGCCGCGAAGAAGTAGTTAAAGCAGCCGATGCCATTGCGGAGCACCTCACCGGTGACCAAGAAGTTTATAACAATCCTGAAGCCTATTTCGATCAACTCATTGAAATCAATTTATCCGAATTAGAGCCTCACATCAACGGACCATTTACACCAGATCGTGGAACACCTGTTTCAAAAATGCGTCAAGAAGCGACAGCGAATGAATGGCCTTTAAAAGTCGAGTGGGGTCTGATTGGTTCGTGTACCAATTCGTCTTACGAAGATTTAGCACGTGCCGCTTCTATTGTGAAGCAAGCCGTTGCATTAGGCATTACGCCAAAAGCAGAATTCGGAATCAACCCTGGTTCAGAGCAAGTACGTTACACCGCCGATCGCGATGGAATTTTAGCCGATTTCGAAAAAATGGGAACCAAAGTGTTTACCAATGCTTGTGGGCCTTGCATTGGCCAGTGGGCACGTGAAGGCGCCGAAAAACAAGAGAAAAACACCATCGTTCACTCGTTTAACCGAAACTTTTCTAAACGCGCCGATGGCAACCCGAATACCCATGCCTTTGTAACTAGCCCAGAAATGGTTGCTGCATTGGCCATTGCCGGTGACCTCGGGTTTAATCCACTCACCGATACCTTAACCAACGACAAAGGCGAGCAAGTTAAATTGCAAGCTCCGGTAGGGGATGAGTTGCCAACAAAAGGTTTCGCAGTCGAAGACAACGGATACCAAGCGCCTGCAGCCGACGGCAGCCAAGTTGTAATCAATGTGGCTCCAGATTCTCAGCGTTTGCAATTACTTGAAAACTTCCCGATTTGGGACGGTCAAAACATGACTGATGCTTATTTGCTCATCAAAGCAAAAGGCAAATGTACGACTGACCACATTTCAATGGCAGGCCCTTGGTTGCGTTACCGTGGCCACCTCGATAATATTTCGAATAACATGCTTATTGGTGCTGAAAATGCCTTTAACGGTGAAGCGAATTCGGTTAAAAATCAACTGACAGGCGCTTACGGTGAAGTACCAGCGGTGCAACGCGCCTACAAAGCGGCAGGTGTTGCTTCGATTGTAGTCGGCGACCACAATTACGGTGAAGGTTCTTCACGCGAACATGCGGCCATGGAGCCACGTCATTTAGGCGTGCGTGCGGTTCTTGTCAAGTCATTTGCACGTATTCACGAAACCAATCTTAAAAAACAAGGGATGTTGGCACTTACGTTTGCCAATGAAGCCGACTACGACAAAATCCAAGAAGACGATCGTTTCGACTTCATCGATTTAGCTGATTTTGCACCAGAAAAACCATTAACGCTCGTGATTCGCCATGCGAATGGCAGTGCCGATCAAATTATGGTAAATCATACTTACAATGCTTCACAAATCGAGTGGTTTAAAGCAGGTTCTGCGTTAAATCTCATCAAATTGATGGAAGCCTAACAGTATGAAAGTGTTCCTTTTAGGGGTTTGTTTGAGCCTGCTTCCGCTTGGAGTGCAGGCTCAAGCTTTTTTTAGGGGCAATGTGTTAATTAGTGGCTACGGCGGTTTTCCGAATTTAATGCGCGTGAATTTTAAGAACACCGAGAATTTGCCCTTCGGCCCTCAACTCACGTATTCGGGTCTTGCGCCTTCGGGACTTCGGGCCATATACATGCTCTCGGATCAATTTGGAATGGGCCTCGATTTGATGTACGGACAAATCAAAGGGAGCTACAGTATGACGGAACAGCAGTTTATAAACAATCAGTGGACCAACGTTCAAACAACGTATACCGCGATCAAGTACCAATTTCGTCCGCAACTGCGCATGAACATGCATTTGCAATCGTATAACCCCAATTTTGACCACTACTACGGAATCGGAATTGGCTTTAATGTCCGAAGACACCGCCAATACCTCAACGACAGCTTGCTCATTAAAGGTAAAAACCCCGAAGATTACACGTCGCCTGTTTCGTTTCGACTCTGTTATGGCTTACACTATCAATTGAATACCCAATGGAGTGTTGGGGCCGAGTTTGGCTTGGGTGGGCCTTTGGCGCAGTGCTTTATGGCGTATCGGATCTTTTAAATAATAGCGCTTCCTCAAAACTAGAAGCACAAAAAAAGGCGAGCATTTGCTCGCCTTTTTTTGTATAAACAGTTTGTCGCTTAATAGCGGTAGTGTTCTGGTTTGTATGGGCCTTCAACTGTGACACCGATGTAATCGGCTTGTTCGGTCGATAATACCTCGAGTTCGACACCAATTTTCGCTAAGTGCAAACGTGCCACTTTTTCGTCGAGGTGTTTTGGCAAGGTATAAACATCATTTTCGTACTTGTCTGAATGGTTCCAGAGTTCGAGTTGTGCCAAGGTTTGGTTGGTGAACGAATTGGACATCACAAACGACGGGTGGCCAGTCGCACATCCGAGGTTGACCAAACGGCCTTCTGCCAATACAATAATCTCATTACCTTTTACATTGTACAAATCAACTTGTGGTTTGATTTCCATTTTACTTGCACCATAGTTGCTGTTCAACCATGCCATATCGATTTCGTTGTCGAAGTGTCCGATGTTACAAACAATTGCTTTGTCTTTCATCGCTTCGAAATGACGACCAACGACAATACTTTTGTTTCCGGTTGCGGTAACAATGATGTCTGCCAAGCCGATCACTTTGTCTAGAGGCTTCACTTCGAAACCATCCATTGCTGCTTGCAAGGCACAAATCGGGTCAATTTCTGTAACAATTACACGTGCACCTGCCCCACGTAAAGAAGCAGCCGAACCTTTACCTACGTCGCCGTAACCACAAACGATGGCTACTTTACCAGCCATCATGACATCGGTCGCACGACGTATGGCATCGACTAATGATTCTTTACAGCCGTATTTGTTGTCAAATTTAGATTTCGTAACCGAATCGTTAACATTGATTGCCGGCATTACTAAGGTGCCGTTCTTTTTACGCTCGTACAAGCGGTGAACACCTGTAGTGGTTTCTTCAGACAATCCTTTGATGTCTTTCGTCAATTCAGGAAAACGATCGAAGACCATGTTGGTGAGGTCGCCACCGTCGTCAAGAATCATGTTAAGTGCGTGGCCACCTTCAAACGCAAAAAGCGTTTGTTCGATACACCAATCAAATTCTTCTTCGTTCATGCCTTTCCAAGCATAAACCGGAATGCCCGCAGCAGCAATAGCCGCAGCAGCATGATCTTGCGTCGAGAAAATGTTACATGATGACCAAGTCACTTCGGCACCAAGCTCAACCAATGTTTCGATCAGAACAGCGGTTTGGATGGTCATGTGTAAGCAGCCTGCGATGCGTGCACCAGCAAGTGGCTTGCTTGCGCCATATTCAGCACGGAGTGCCATTAAACCAGGCATTTCTGCTTCGGCTAATTTAATTTCTTTACGGCCCCAATCGGCGAGGCTGATGTCTTTGACTTTGTAAGTCAGTTTTTCAGTGGTATTGCTCATAGTATCTTCTACAAATAGGTTTGCAAATGTACGACCTTTCTTTTTGGTCTCAAAGGATTAATCGAGCTGATTTTTGATCAGTTCTTTTAAGCCACGAATAAAGGCGGGGTGCGCGTTTGAACTTGGTACCAATTGCACTTTTTCACCGCCATTTTCGACGAATAATTCTTGGTATTCTTCGCCAATTTCAATAAGGGTTTCCAAGCAATCGGCTACAAAAGCAGGGCTAAAAACAAGTAATTTTTTAGCACCTTTTTTGCCCCATTCTTCTACCACTTTATCGGCAAAAGGGGTCAGCCATTTTTTGTCTAGGCGCGACTGAAAACACACGGTATAGTCCGTTTCTTTAAGTCCGAGTTTGGCTGCAAGCAAACGCGTGGTGGCATAACACGTTGCTTTGTAACAAAACTGATTGTGCGCATTTATTTCGGTTTCACAGGGTTGGTCTTCGCACACATCAGACCCGTCGTAGACTTTATCGACTTGTCGTTCGGGGAGGCCATGGTATGAAAATAAAATATGGTCGTAAGAGGCGATGTCAAGTTTTTGAGCGTTTTCGACAATCGATTCGAGGTAGCCTTCATTGTCGTAAAACTGACTGATGATTTTAATTTCCGGAATGACCCACCACTTACGGATGATATCCATGGCTTTTTCGATAGCGGATCCGGTTGATGCAGAGGCGTATTGCGGAAATAACGGCAAGATAACGATGCGTTCGTAATTGGCTTTACGCATGCGTTCTAAAACCACATCAAGCGAAGGGTTTTTGTAGCGCATGGCTAATTCAACAGTTACGTTTTGGTCGGCTAATGCTTCTTGCAACTGACGTTGAACTTCTAAACTGTGGGTCAGGAGTGGCGAGTTCCCCTCTCCTAAATCCCAGAGTTCTTTATAGATTTTTGCTGATTTTGGCGCTCGAAAGGGTACAATAATGCCATTGACGAGCAATTTGCGCAAGACATACGGGATGTCAATAACACGCGGATCATTTAGAAATTCGGAAAGGTACGATCGTACGTCAGAAGTAGAAGGGGAGTCGGGTGTCCCGAGCTGAATTAATAATACACCGGTTTTTTTCATGGTTCTTTGTTGAACACCTAAAGCAAGAGTTCTGTTCAAAATTACATGAATTTGTACATTTGTAGCATGAAAGCACCGGACTATTTACAAGCGGTTTGTCGAGAAAATTTTGAGCAACTCGCGCTTGAACTCTATTTCCGACAAGTCCAAGAAGTGCCTATTTACCGAGCTTTTGTCGAATTATTGGCCAAGCCCAACCCAAAAACACTCCTCGAGATTCCGTTTTTACCCATCTCCTTTTTCAAATCGCATGCGGTTCGTTCAGAAAAGGGCCAAGTGCAAAAAGTGTTTTTGTCGAGTGGAACACAAGCACAAGGCCGTAGCAAACATGAAGTAACAGACCTCAGCTGGTACGATACCTCTTTAAGTCTTGGTTTTCGTCATTTTTTTGGTGCCCCAACTAACTATGTCTTTATTGCCTTGCTTCCGTCTTACCTCGAAAATGGCGATTCCAGTTTGGTTTATATGGTCGATCAACTCATTGCGCAAAGCCAATCGCACTTGTCAGGTTTTATATTGCAAGACCCCACTCAAGTGCAGTTTCGCTACCAAGAAGCACTTCAAGCGGGCAAGAAGCCCTTTATTATTGGTGTGTCTTATGCCTTACTCGATTTAGCAGCGCAATCGCTCGATTTGCACGAAGCGATCATTGTTGAAACCGGAGGTATGAAAGGCCGTCGCGCCGAACTGACCAAAACCGAATTGCACGCCCGTTTAAAACAAGGCTTAAATGTCGCGCATATTTCTTCCGAATACGGCATGACCGAATTGCTGTCGCAAGGGTATTCCCTGCAAGACGAACGTTTTGAAACTGTTCCTTGGATGCGCGTCATGATTCGCGATGTTTATGATCCACTACATTATGTACCGATGGGGCAAAAAGGTGGAGTCAATGTGATCGATTTGGCCAATCAAAACAGCTGTGCATTTATTCAAACGCAAGATTTGGGTCGATTAAGCGCTACCGGATTTTATTTAGAAGGTCGCATCGAAACAGCCGATATTAGAGGCTGTAATTTGCTTGTCGATTGACGCGACTAGATATTGATTATATTTGTTTATGTCTTTTCAAACCCTACTTTTATTGGCATGCATCGGGCTAGCGGCCGGAATGTTGAGTGGTTTTGTGGGTGTAGGTGGCGGCGTCATTATCGTGCCTGCGCTCGTTTTTTTTATGGGCCTGACCCAACACCAAGCTCAAGGTACAAGTTTATTTGTACTTCTGATGCCTGTCGTGGCATTTGCAGTGTATAATTATGCCAAAAGTGGCAACCTCAATTGGCGTTATGGTTTGGTCATTGCCAGTACATTTGTGATAGGGGGCTATATCGGGTCTAAACTCAGTCTGAAATTACCCGAAGCATGGGTCAAATTGATTTTCGGCTTATTTTTGGCCTATGTCTCTTTTCGATTAATCAGTACAGGCTACCAATCCATTCAATCCAATGACTAAGTCCGAAATCCAAGCAGAAATTGAAGCCATCCAAGCACAAGTCATTGCGTGGCGACGTCACATACATGCGCATCCAGAACCCTCGTTTCAAGAGTTTGAAACCATGGAATATGTAGCCAGGATTTTAACGGAACATGGTGTTTCTCATCAAAAAGGTGTTGCTGAAACTGGAATTGTGGCCATCATACGTGCCGATTCACACCCGCAAGACATGCCTTGTGTGGCCCTTCGTGCCGACCTCGACGCCTTGCCGATTGACGAACAAACAAACCACGAGTTTAAATCGACAAGAGCAGGATACATGCATGCCTGCGGACACGATGTACATACGAGCATTTTGTTGGGTGTCGCGCTTGTGTTGCAGCGTCATCGCAACAACTTACCTAAGCCCATTAAACTCATTTTCCAGCCCGGTGAAGAACAGTCGCCAGGCGGAGCAAGCCTCATGATGGCTGCTGGGGTTTTAAGTAATCCTGAAGTCGAATCGTTGGTGGCCTTGCATGTGTATCCAGAATTTGAAGTGGGCGAAATTGGCATCAAGTCGGGCTTATATATGGCTTCTTCAGACGAAATTCATGTCCAGATTGAAGGCGTGGGGGGGCATGGCGCCTTGCCCGAGCGCTGCATCAATCCGATCCAAATGGGCCTCGACTGGATTCAAAGCTGTCAAGCACTTGTTAAAGAGCGTTGCCCGCAAGACGTACCTCAGGTACTTAGTTTTGGTCGTTTTGAGGCGTTAGGAAGTACCAACGTCATTCCGTCAAGCGCTCAAATCAAAGGTACTTTTCGGACCATGAACGAACAGTGGCGCGCACAGGTACACCAGTTGTTAGCCGAGCAAGCCACTGAAATTTCAGCGCGTTATGGCGCCAAACTCGATCTTCAGATTGCCAAAGGTTACCCGTTTTTACAAAACGACGAGGTCTTTACGGCGCATGTTAAAGCTGTTTTGTCGGACACATTTGGCCCTGAACACATTCACGAACTTGGGTTGCGCATGACGGCCGAAGATTTTGCTTTTTACAGCCAACAAAAACCGGTTTGTTTTTTTCGTTTAGGTGTCGGAAATCAAGCCAACGGAATTGTCCATGCGGTGCATCATCCTCAATTTGATGTCGACGAACGCTCCTTAGAGGTCGGTATGTTAGCGATGGCCTCAATTGCTTTTCAGGTATGAAAATAGGTGTTCTCGTAAGTTTCTTGGTGCTATTTTCGTGTTCGAAAGTAACGAAGCAAGAAAAGCGCTTGTATGGTTCTTGGAAGGTGCTTCAGTTTCGTATAGAAGATGGCGAAGGCTTTACATTTTATGATAGCCTCAGTAATGGGATTTTTGAATTTGAGCCTCAGCAAATCAATGCTTCTAATGTAGCGAGTTACAATTATTTCGGTCAACAGCTAATTTCAGATTCGATTGGGTTTAGTGCGGCTTCATTTTATTGGTCAACTGATGCCACGCATTTGTTTGTGCCGCGCAGTACCGATACACTCGATTTACGGATTTTGCATTTGACCAATACTGCACTCGAAATCGAGTATTACGATCCGATACAATACCGCTTGCGCCGCTTTAATTGCCAAAAAATTTATTAAAGAAAGCCGAGTTCGAGTTTGGCTTCTTCGCTCATCATGTCTTTGTCCCAGGGTGGGTCAAAAACGATATTGACTTTGGCGCTTTCGATTCCTTCAATACTGGCCACTTTGTCTTCAACTTCTTTCGGAAGTGATTCGGCTACTGGGCAGTTCGGAGAAGTCAGCGTCATGTCGATTTCGATGTGAGGTGCCGCATCGGTACGAACTTCATAGATGAGGCCTAATTCAAAGATATCGACCGGAATTTCAGGGTCGTAGATGGTTTTTAGTAACTGAACGATGCGGTCTTCGAGTTCATTCATGACTTAGCGGGCGTTTTTAAGAGCTTCTAATTTGATCCGTTTGACCATGCCGAGTAAACCGTTGGCACGAGTCGGGGAGAGGTGTTCTTGCAAGCCAATTTCATTGATAAAAAAGAGGTCGGCGGTTGCAACATCAGCAGGACTTTCTTGATCGAGAACTCGAATAAGTAGCCCAATGATGCCTTTGGTGATAATGGCGTCTGAATCGGCACGAAACTGCATTTTGCCATTCTGAACCGTTGCATCGAGCCATACTTTTGACTGGCAACCTTCAATCAGGTTGTGGTCTGTTTTGGCATTTGGGTCGAGCGTCGGGAGTTCTTTACCCAATTCAATAATGTACTCGTATTTGTCCATCCAATCATCGTAGATGGCAAATTCGTTGATCAGTTCGTGTTGTTTTTCGGCAATGCTCATGACTTATGCTAACAGTTGCATGCTGCGTTCAAGTGCAGCAATAAACACATCGATTTCTTCTTTGGTATTGTAAAATGCAAACGAGGCCCGGACAGTCCCGGGGATTTGGAAAAAATCCATGAGAGGCTGGGTGCAATGATGGCCCGTTCGAACGGCAATGCCTTGTTTGTCGAGCAAGGTACCCAAATCAAACGGATGCATGCCATCAACAGTAAACGAAACGACGCTTGTTTTGTTCGTGGCTTCTCCTATAATATGCACGCCTTCAAAGGTGTCAAGCAAGTCTTGTGCATAAGTGCACAATGCGCGCTCGTGGGCTTCAACGGCCTCCATATCGAGACTTTCTAAATACTCGATGGC
>JBDLQL010000014.1:0-46228 GCA_039800565.1 Bacteroidota bacterium
GCGCAATTGTTAACTTTGTCTATGCAAGAAAAGAAAGGGATTGCCATACTTGGCTCAACTGGTTCGATCGGAACGCAAGCACTTGAAGTCATTGAAGCGTACCCTGACTATTTTGATTTGCAAGTGCTCACGGCTGGTAAAAATGCCGATTTACTCATTGAGCAAGCACAAAAATACCAGCCCAATTCGGTTGTCATTACCGACGAAAGTCAGTACCAAAAAGTGAAAGATGCGCTGTGGTCTGAAGACATTCATGTCTATGCGGGCCCCGATGCTTTGTGTCAGGTCGTTGAATCTTCTGAGGTGCACACCGTTTTAACGGCACTTGTCGGGTATGCGGGTTTAAAGCCTACGATTCATGCCATTGAAGCTGGCAAAACCATTGCGCTCGCTAACAAAGAAACTTTGGTTGTTGCCGGTGAACTAATTACAAAATTGGCCAGAGAAAAAGGAGTCAATATTTACCCGGTCGATTCGGAACATTCTGCCATCTTTCAGTGCTTAGTTGGCGAATTTCAAAACCCAATCGAAAAAATTTACCTCACAGCTTCAGGTGGTCCTTTTCGTGGGTTTAGCCTTGAGCAATTGCAACATGTGAGTCTTGAACAAGCGCTAAAGCACCCCAATTGGTCAATGGGCGCAAAAATCACCATCGATTCGGCTTCGATGATGAACAAAGGCTTAGAAGTGATTGAAGCGAAATGGCTATTCAATTTACGCGCCGATCAAATTGATGTGATTGTGCATCCGCAATCGATTGTACATAGTTTGGTGCAATTTGAAGATGGCAGCATGAAAGCACAAATGGGCTTGCCAGACATGAAACTACCCATTCAATTTGCACTCACGTATCCGGCCCGTTTTAAAACTGATTTTCCGCGTTTTCAATTCATGGATTACCCGCAACTCAGCTTCGAAAAGCCGGATCTTGAGGTGTTTCAAAATTTGCAATTGGCCTATGACGCCATGGCGATGGAAGGCACGGCTGCATGTTTATTGAATGCCGCCAACGAAGAAGCGGTTGCTGCCTTTTTAGCGAAGAAAATTTCGTTTGTAGAAATTGCCCAGCTCAATGCGCAGGCCCTCAAATCGCTCGAATCTATTGCAAAACCGCGCTATGAAGATTACGTGCAAAGCGATCAAAAAGCACGTGCATTTATACAGCAACTAATCGCCTAAAAATAGGCGCGCACTTCCATGCTTCCTGTATGAATGAACCGCTGGTCAGCTAAATGACGCCCTGCATAATTGAGCGTCAGCTGCAAATTTTTACCGAGCGATTTCTGAAAACTCAATTGCCATGTTAAATTGGTTCCCGGCCGCAAGCCTTCGAGTAATTCATAGGCCACGGCACTCATCGAATTTCCTGTATAATTCAACTGCACCCATTTTAGTTCGCCTGTCAGGCTACTCGATTCACTTTTGTTCCATTTCCAGGTGCTGGCCACTTCGCGCAGCAGGCAGCTTTCTGAACCGTAGATGGGCAGGTTTGTCTTTTGAACCAATCGCCCTTGTAAAGTCAGTCTGACTTGACTTTGTTGTTGAAAAATGAGTTGGGGTTCAACTGACCTTAATTGCACATCATAATTGCGGCCACTTGTATAATCGGCCATGGAGGCTTTCGTACCTTTCCAGAACGCACATTCGATGCTTAAGTTGTCGAGAAAATGGTAGCGCAAAGTTACTTGTTGCTTGCTATTACGCTTCGCATCTTGGCCATTGGCCAGTAATGTTTTTGTTTCGTTTTGTTGAACAAAAAATTCGGCATTGAACACCCGCGAATTGCGGTTAAAAAAGAGGGTATTAGAAAGCGTACTTGTAGATGAAAGCAAGCTGGTATCGGCTATTGATGAAGCAAAGGGGTTTGCCCAAATGCTCAGATCAGAAGCTTGCACTTTTCGTTGAATGCGGATGCGGGTTTGATTGGAGAAACGTGCCAGGGTTCTTCGCATACCAGATGGATCTTGCCACAGCAGTTCGGGGCGCCAATACACGCTTTGATTGTATTCATTGGAGTAAACGCGGGCATATTGATTGCTTGGTACAAATACCCGCACATATTGCGCTTGGTCTACATATTGCGCGATTTCAAATTCATTGAGGTCCTTGATGCCATCAAGATTGTAGTCAATCCAAGCATACATTCCTTGACCGTCATTGACGCGGATGTATTGAAATTGTTTTTTTTGTTCGAGACCAGAACCGAGTTCATAGAAGGTGCTGATGCTCAAGGAACGCTTCCAAAAATTTCCGTTGTAATCGATACGTCCTACAAGGCTGTTTTCGGCTTCTTGATGAATGAGGCTGCTATCGAGAATGCGCAATTGCCGCGAGCCCAAAATGACTTGTAATTGTTGCTTTTGTTCGTGTTTCCAATTGAGTTCAAGCCCGCTCGTTATCGCTTTTGCAGCAAGTTGCAAACGGGTGCTGTCACTGCGTTGGTCGCTTCGTTCGCGGTAGTAAATGCGTGGATTTATTTTTTTTGTTTCGCGCAATCCAACAGAGAGTTGGGCGTCATAAAATTGGTAACTTCTGCTCGCTAAAAGTGCGTTCTGATTAAATACGTTACGTTCGTGATCGTCTTTAAAACTCAATTGGAAAATCCAGATATTTTGCTGTGCTTCTAGACGATGACGAAGGTATATATTGTTTCCTTGTGCACTTTTTGATTGCAACAAAGATGCATCCCATTTGGCCTGAAAGCCCTTGTCTTTCCATGTCCCGTCACTAAACAGACGTTGCCCACGAAACAGCGAATCGATTTGGTAATATTGCGCCTCCAAATTGAGCTTGCCTTTTTTTGTATCTATGAAATTGTTAGACAGACTCAACTCTTTTTGCAGGCCTACAAAGTTTTGGTTTCGGATGTTCCAATCGCGATCAAATTCGACCGCCCGAAATTGTTCGATGGGGCTAAATTGCGGATGAATGACTTGTGCATTGAGTCGTTGTTGCCACACGCGTTGACTACTGTCTTTTGTTGTCTGGTGTTGATGACTAAGCCCCATTTTTGCCGCAAAACCGGTGTTGTTTTGATCTTGAAGGCTTGAATATAAATTGAGGTCTTGTTGACTAAGTCCGGCCTCTGACTCGATGCTCCAATTGGCGTTAGCTTTGTAGCGAACACCAGCGGTAATTAGTTGCTTACTTTTTGGCGTAATGATGCGGCGAATAGGAGCATAATCTCCTTGCGGAATGCCATTAATTGGCGCCACCCATTTGTAGTAATTTCCGGAGGCACTCACTCCTGCCAATTGGTAATCGCCTTTCAATGGGCCAACCTGCGTAAACTGACAGCGGTAATGTGCAACTTGCGGATCGACACTAAAGACGTAAATGCTCGTAAAACCTAACGAATCACACATGCGGTACATATTGGCATTTTCAAGAAATCCAACACTATCGGCCCCGGAAACTTGGGCAAGGGCGAGTTGGTCGCCAACTTGGCTCAGTTGTAATTTTTGGGTGTCAGTAAGCACTTGTTGTAAGGCTTGGTTCTTGAGGTCTTGTTCGCGATAGGCATTCAACCAAACATCGGTTTTAGCGCCTGAGAAAGTACTCGAATGCTGCAGCAAACTGCGCGCGTAATTTTGATCTGCGTACTGAAATTCTGCTACAATTCGGCTGTCTTTCGTGATGAGGTTTCGGCTTGTGAAGCGCAATTCACCCGTCGCATAATCGATGATGTAGTCAAATTCTTGACCCCGAGTTAAGAGTTTGCCGTCGATGTAAATGCGTTCGGTACCTGATAATAAAACAATGTAGGGTTCGTTTTCGGCGCCAATTAATCGGTATGGGCCTTGGTTGGCTTCCACGCCTTGAATGACCTGTCGGTTAAATTTCCCTTTCGAAAGCCCGACGCTATTTTGAACACTAAATGCGCGTTTGAGTGAATCTTGCCACTTATATGCGGCGCTAAGCCCTTGCGCCCTTTTTCGGTAACTCATGTAGGTGCCCATTGGTTTGTAAATCCAAAAGTCGCCGGCGCTTACTTGGAGTTGCTGGTTGTGGACTTGAATAAATACTTGATCAAATTCTTGAAGTTTACTAGTTGTACCGTCGGCTTGCAAAGGCACGTTGGCATCAGACAGTGAGGCACTTAATTCTAAATTAGGCGCAATCCGTCCGTTTAATTGCAAATTCAAGGTAGACTGAATGCCTAAATTTTGTGCGTTCCCAAAGCTTAATCCTCTCGAGATACTTCCATTTTTTTGGAGCCCGGATCCACCAAAAAGGGCATCTTGGTCTTTTGTTTCGTTCAATTGAAAATGGCTGCGTTCGGCTGTAAGTGGATCTGAATAAAGCACTTGTAACGGATAGCGTTGTACCCATTGGTGGATTGCAATAGGCCACGTTTCGTAGCGTACATAGCAAGTGGTTTGCGGAATGCGGATCCAACGAAATTCATTGGTGGCTAACAGAAAAGAGTAGTCAGTGGCCTGTACCTGCAGTTCTTTTGTACAAGCACTGTCTTCAAAGAATTGCAAACTTGGGCTGTATATGCTTAAGCTATCTAAAACTTGGGTTTCTAGACTTGCCTTTAAAAACAGGGTGTGCCGACTTAGTTGCCCGAATCCATTCAACGGGAGCAACAGCAGCAAAAAAAAGAAAATTCGAACTAAAAGCATTTGCAAATGGCCTTTCATAAACGTAAAATTGTGAAAGGAATTGCCTTCAGACACTAGTCAATTAAATCAAAACCTGTGTAGGCTTGTAGTGCTTTCGGAATGCGAATGCCATTGGGGGTTTGGTGATTTTCCATTAACGAAGCCATGATGCGCGGCAAGGCTAATGCAGAACCGTTTAACGTATGGCACAATTGCGATTTTTTGTCGTCTTTGAAACGCAATTTAAGGCGATTGGCCTGGAAGGTATCAAAGCGCGAAACCGAACTTACTTCAAGCCATTTTTCTTGTGCCGCTGAGAAGACTTCGAAGTCGTAGGTCATGGCTGAAGCAAAGCCCATGTCACCACCACACAAGCGCAAAATGCGGTATGGCAATTCTAACTTTTCGAGCAAGCCTTTGACATGTTCGATCATTTCGTCAAGCGCTTTTGCCGTGTTGTCTGGGTGTTCGACACGTACAATTTCCACTTTGTCAAATTGATGCAAGCGGTTGAGTCCGCGGACGTCTTTGCCATAGGATCCGGCTTCGCGACGAAAACAAGGGGTATAGCCACACATTTTGATCGAAAACTCTTTTGATGGCAAGATGACATCGCGGTAAATATTGGTCAATGGCACTTCTGCAGTCGGAATCAAATAAAAATCATCTTCTTGGATGTAATACATCTGACCTTCTTTGTCGGGAAGTTGCCCCGTGCCGTAACCACTTGCTTCATTGACTACGTGTGGCGCAATAAATTCTTCATAACCGGCCTTTACTGCTTCATCGAGAAAAAACTGAATGAGGGCACGTTGCAAACGGGCGCCTTTGCCGCGGTAAAATGGAAAACCAGCACCTGTTACTTTTACACCAAGTTCAAAATCGATGAGTTTGTGCGTTTTTGCAAGTTCCCAATGGGGTTGCGCTTCAAACCCAAATTGCGGGATTTGCCCCGCTTCAAAAACGGTTTGGTTGTCGTTTGCATCGCGGCCAGCTGGCACCAATTCGTTGGGTACATTTGGCAGCGTGTATAGCAACTGTTGGATTTCATGTTCGAGTGTGTCAACAGTTTGTTTGAGCACACTTTCTTTTTCTTTTAAAGTCACTGTTTGTGCTTTCAGGGCAGTGGCTGAGGCCTGATTTCCTGCTTTGAACAATTCGCCAATTTGGCGGGCCAACTGATTCATTTCAGCGGCAACCTGATCGAGTTCTGTTTTGGAAGCGCGCCAGACCTGATCTTTTTCAAGGATGGCATTGAGGCTTTCTTCGGCCTGAATATTTCGTTTGGCCAACGCCGCAATAATGGCTTCTTTTTCGGTTCGGATGCGCTGAATTTCTAACATAGTCTGAGAATTGTAGCACAAAAGTAATGAAATGAGACCAAAAAACCCTCGATGTTGTTAATACTTACTTGTTGAATACTCGTTTGTTGGCCCTGCCTTTGGCTGCTGATATTGCGTTAATTTTGAACTTATGAGTCAAGCAAGTGTTCACATTCGAAGTACCTCAAAACACCCATTGCCGGCCTACGAAACTTCAGGTTCGTCAGGCATGGATATTCGGGCCAATTTAGACGCACCTGTTCAGTTGGCGCCTTTTGAACGTGCCCTTATTAAAACGGGCTTGTTTTTAGAAATGGAACCTCATTTAGAATGTCAAATCCGTCCGCGTAGTGGATTGGCCTTAAAAAAAGGGGTAACGGTTCTCAATACGCCGGGAACAGTCGATTCCGATTACCGTGGTGAAGTCGGCGTGATTTTGATCAATCTTTCCAACGAAACGCTTGTGATTGAAGATGGCGAACGCATTGCACAAATGGTGTTTTGCCCAATAGTCAAAGTAAATTTAATAGCGGTTGCTTCTTTAAACGATACGGCGCGTGGAGCTGGCGGTTTTGGGAGTACCGGAACAAACTAACACATGAAAGTAATTGTCCCGATGGCGGGCCGCGGAAGCCGCTTGCGCCCCCACACGCTCACAGTCCCGAAACCTTTGGTTCCGGTTGGTGGCAAACCAATTGTACACCGATTAGTCGAAGATATTGCGCGTGTTTGCGCAAGTAAGCTCGAAGAAATAGCATTTATTGTGGGCGATTTCGGAAGCGCTGTCGAGCAAGAATTACTCGAAGTAGCTGCCGCACTTGGCGCCAAAGGTTCCATCCATTACCAACACGAACCACTCGGAACGGCACATGCTGTTTTGTGTGCAGCCGAAAAACTCGAAGGCCCAGTAGTGGTAGCTTTTGCCGACACGCTTTTTAAGGCCGACTTTCAAATCCAGCCTCAGGACGAAGGGATTTTGTGGGTCAAGCAAATTGAAGACCCAAGTGCTTTTGGCGTTGTTCAACTCAATACTGCAGGCGAAATCATTGATTTTGTCGAAAAACCAAAAGAATTCGTTTCGGATTTGGCCATGATTGGCATCTATTATTTTAAAGATGGCGCTCGTTTGCGCAACGAACTTCAATACCTCATCGACAACAATGTTGTAAAGGGTGGGGAATACCAATTGCCCGATGCCTTGCGCAGACTCACCGAAGACGGCGTGGTATTTAAACCGGGCACTGTACAAGAATGGCTTGACTGCGGCAACAAAGAAGTAACCGTAGAAACCAATCAACGGGTGCTTGAGCACGATCAAGAAGCGAACCGATTGGTTTTTGATGCTTCGGCTGTTTGTACTGACAGCGTGATTATCCAACCTTGCTACATTGGTCCGGGCGTGCACATTACCCGTTCAGTTGTCGGCCCACATGTTTCACTTGGCGCTGGTACCATTGTGCAAAATGCCAACATTTCGAACGCCATCGTTCAACAAAACAGCCATATTTCAAACGTCAATTTATCGGGGGCCATGATTGGTTCGTATGCGAGCTATTCCGGAAAATCCAAAGATGTTAGTTTAGGCGATTACAGTTCGGTCAGTGAATAAGGCGCTTTTTATTGGTCTGTGCCTCGCCCTTTTAACGGCTTGTGGAACTGCAAAAAAAGTGCAGCCCACACACGACACGGCATACATTCAGCTTTTTCATAGCGCAGTGCGCTCCATGCTAAATGGTCAAAATGAAGCAGCGATCGAAGGATTTCAAAAGTGCTTACTTAGCGACCCCAAAGACGCGGCCGTTCATTATGCACTTTATCAAGTGTATTTAAAAACAGAACACTATACCGAAGCGGTCAGCCATACGAAGGCAGCGGCCTCGCTTGATCCTTCAAACCGCCAGTACCAGCGCGAACTCGCATTTATGTACCAGCAAACGGGCCAAACTAAATTAGCTGCCGAAACATTTGAGAAATTACTTAAAGAAGAACCAAAAAATGTCGATTATTATAGTGGCGCATTAGCGGCTTACACCGATCTTAAAGCCGCAAAAAAAGCCGTGAACCTACTCGGACGCATGGAGGAAGCATTGGGTTCTAATCCGGGTATTGCCATCGAGCGTTTCAAACTGTATTCGCAACTCAATCAAGACAAAGAAGCAGAAGCAGCGCTACAAGTAGCGCGCAAACAATTCCCGAACGAAGCCAGTATTATTGCCAATTTAGTCGACTTTTATTTTAAAAAGGACCGTTTTTCCGAGGGTTTTGCCATGCTAAAAGAATTGGTTGCAGCCGACCCTCAAAACGGGATGGCCTTGTTAATGTATGGCGAAATGCTTTACCGTTCGGGCAATGTACAAGAGGGCATGCGTTACCTCAAGCAAGGAATTCAAGCTGAGGGCCCAACAATTGATCAAAAAATGAGTGTATTGATCATGATGCAGAACCAAGCCAGTACCGACCCAGATATGGAAAAGCTTGTGCAGTACATGACCAAACGCTATCCGTCTGATGCGAAAGCACATTCCATCGCCGGTGATTTTTATTACAAAGCAGGTCGTTTGCCAGAAGCGATTAGTGCTTATCGAGAAACGACCAAATGTGACCCCAATTTGTATCCAGTCTGGAATCAATTATTGGTGCTCGAATTTGAAGCACAACAATGGGCTTCACTTCAAATAGATGCCGCCCAATGCGTGGGTGTTTTCCCCAATCAGCCGCTCCCACATTTTTTAAATGGTCTTGTTCAAAACCGTTTGCAGCAATTTAAGCAAGCCGCCGCTGATCTTGAGTTAGCCGATGGTTTGGTGCTCAATGACAACCAATTGCTCGCCGAAATTAATGTCCAAAAAGGCATTGCACTGTTCGGTCTTCAACAAGAAAGTTTGGCCCATTTAGCCTTCAAAGAAGCCTTAAGCCTAAGTCAATCCAATCCGGCCGTTCAGCTTCAATACATTCATGAACTATTGTTGCGACATATCGAAGAGGCGAGCGCCAATGAATGGCTAGAAGCTTTGTTGCTTCAACACCCAAAAACGCCGTTGTACCTTCAAGAAAAGGCCTTTGCTTTCTTTCAACAAAAAAAATATGCCGAAGCCCAATCGTTGGTGCTTTTATTGGAACAAACCGAATTAACCGAAAGTGTGGCTTACCTCGAATTAAAAGGAGACATCCTTTTTAAATTAGGTCAAATGGAGCCTGCACTTGAGCAATGGAAACTTGCCCGAAGCAAAGGAGAAGGCAGTATCCGACTTGATGAAAAAATCGCAAAACGAACGTATATTGAAATCTATTAACTACTTATTCTCGGCAGCCCTTTTCATACTTGTGCTAGCTTCCTGTAAAGCTCCAGAAGCACTTGTCGACGCAGACCAATCGGATAAACTTCCGAAACGCAAAGACAAAGAGCTAATCGATCGCCTCGATAGTTTATCACACATTGAACCACGTACCTTTTATTCGAAACTCGATGTCGTATTTACCGATTCTACCAAAGAAATCAGTTTCAAAACATCGATTAAAATTGTGGCAGATAGCGCTGTGAATGCCATTATTACCTATGCGCGCATCCCAATTGTTAATGCCATGGTAACTACCGATTCAATTTGCGTTGTCAATAAAAAAGACCGCTGTTATTCCATGGCTTCGCTCGATTACTTAAAAGATATGTTTGGAGTTGACTTTACGTATGAAAATTTAGAAGAAATCATTTTGGGCAAACCACTTGATTACCACATTGATCAAAAGTACTTTGTCGACAACAATCCGTTTATATATAGCATTTCTACGCATAAGAAAAAAGACCGCCGTAAGCCAGACCGCAAACAGCGCGATGACATCATCATCAATTACATTTTAAGCGCCGATTCTCTCAGACTCGAACAAACAAAAATTACCAGTGTCAATGATTCGACAGAAGTGACGGTACAATACATCAATCGACAATTAGTTTCCAATTTTGACATTCCATTGCTTGTCAATGTTTTCATCACCACACCACGCAAACAACTCAAGTTAGTCTTGCAATATGACCGTGTTGAAATCAACGAACCACAAGAATTGATCATCGTAATACCAGAAGCGTATGAAAAATGTGATTAATCTTCTGCTTTTTATAGGCTGTTTTTCAGTTGCTTATAGCCAAAGTAGTCAAGACCAGCTGAAAAAAGAACAGCAGAAATTAGAAAAGCGGATTTCAAACACCAAAAAGTTGTTGTCAAAAGTTAAAAACAATTCGCAAGCCTCGCTTAATGAATTGCGTTTGATTGACAACCAAATTAAATCGCGCGAAGCATTGGTGCATTTGTTTGACAACCAAGTCCGAATGGCCGAAATGAAAATGGTGCAAAAACGCCAAGAAGTCAAGCGCTTACGCACCCGATTGCAGCAATTGAAAGCACAGTACCGCAAAATGATGTTGTACACCTACAAACACCGTGGTAATTTTAGTCGTCTCATGTATTTGTTGTCTTCTAATTCGTACAACGAAGCCATGCGACGCAATCGCTACCTTAAAAAAGTAGCTGCCATTCAGCGCAAACAGGCAGCACTAATAAAGCAACACCAGTACCTTATTTTTAAAGAAATCACACAAATTTCTGACGAAAAAGACAGCAAGTTAGTCGCTCTTGACGAAAAGAAGAAAGAACGCGAACTCATCGAAAGGGACAAAAACAAAAAGGAAAAGTCGTATCAAAAGTTTAGAAAAGAAGAGCAACAGTTAGTTGCTCAATTGCAAGAAGACGAGCGCAAAAAGGCCCAATTGAAACGACAAATTGATGCGGCAATCCGCGCTGATATTGCCAAAGAACGTGCACGTGAAGAAGCACGCCAGGCAGAAATTGCACGCGCGAACGCCGACAAAGCCCCAACAAGTCCTAAAGGAGGCACACCAAAGCCGTCAGGAAGCACGCCAAAAGAAAACACCGGGAAGACTACCACACCAACGCCAGCGCCACGAGTAGTGGCAAGTCCGGTCAGTACAGAAGGTGCTGCAATTGGCCGAAGTTTTGAAACCAACAAAGGGCGCCTTCCGTGGCCAGTAGATAACGGCAGCATTACCGAACGCTTTGGACGAAACTACCACCCGACGCTTAGTGGTGTGGAATGGAATAACAACGGCATTGATATAACGTGTAATCGTGGTTCTCGTGTGCGTGCCGTATTTGAAGGCGAAGTGACGACCGTTTTTTCTGTTCCGGGCGCCGGTAAAGTCGTAATTATTAAGCACGGAGCATACCGAACGGTGTATGGAAATTTGGCCGAAACCTATGTAAGTGTTGGCTCAAAAGTAAGTACGAAACAAGCAATTGGATCTTTATTAAATGATGGCGGCGTTTCTGTATGCCACTTTGAAGTGCATCAGGTGGTCGGGCTCAATCCTGTCACGCTCAATCCGTCACTTTGGATCGGGCGTTAAGCGTTTGCGTGTTGTTATAAGCAAGCCACATGGCGCACATGCCCCAAACTGGTACGGCTGCTTTGTCTGTATCTAAGAAGTTATTCAAAAAGGCATGAATAAAATAGGTAGACATCGCCATGATCATACTGAGAACCAACACACGGTCTTGCCGTTGCTCAGGCCCTAAACCATAATAAGCCTGAATGCCCGTGTAAAAGATAAAAAACACGACTGCCACAAAACTGAGCAATCCAACAATACCTGTTTCAGACAACGCACCTAAAAACTCACTATGTGCATTTCCCATATCGCCAAAGTTGGTCGAGATAATTGTTAAATTTTCAGGGCGTTGAAAAGGGGCATATTCGAAGGCATAAGTCCCGGGACCATAACCGACAAGCGGTCGCTTTTTAAACATCGCTATGGCACAACTCCAACGGTTAATTCGCTCTAAGTTGGATGCATCGGTTGAGATATTTGCGGCACTTTGCAAGCGTTCATCAAAGGATTCGGTGGTATGCTCGAATTTATTGCGTTCCAATTCCATTTCGATCCGATCCCAATTCAATAGCACGATAAGTAGACTTGCCAAACCCAATGCCGCAATCGGCTTCCAAGAAATACGATAATAAATTAAAATGGCAACCCCAATACTTCCAAGTACACTTAACCACGCAGCTCTGGTATAGGAAAAAATGAGTCCTATTAAGATAATCGTAATTAAAATCAGCAAGATTAATTGAACGAGTGGCACGTGTTTTTTGTAAAAATACAAGCCAAACACCAAGGGAACCACCAAAGCCACAATGGCTCCGTAAATGGTATGGTCTTTAAAAAAAGGCGACATCACCCAATGGCCTTCTTTTTCGCCAAAGCCATACATCGAGTGATGGATTAAGGTATAAATGATAACTAAAGTAGTCGCAAGCACAAAGAGCCACAGGAAGCGTATGCGATTTTCTGATTTTTGAAAAAAGAAAGGACCGAAAAATAAAATGGGGACAATGTACCAGACACGTGCCAAAATAAACTTAAACGAGACGATTGGATGTGTACTTGTAATGGCTGTTATTACCAACCAAAGTAAGTAAATGACCACACTCCAAATCAAGGGATGATTTAGGCTTTGCCGAGCGATAAAGGGTTTATAAAGCTGCAAGGCCACAAACCACAATAGCAGTCCAAATAGATAGGGTTCTGTCGGGACATATAAACCAAACGAATCGGTATATTCTTCAATGTTGATCGAGAGTGGCGTCAGAAAAGCAATGGCAATGAAAAAGCGCTCCGTTTCGAATATGGCAAAGTAAATGCCAATAAGAGCAATCGGAAACAAGCTTAAAATGGCCTGGTCATTTTTAATGAGGTAGGCACTAAG
Organism: Bacteroidota bacterium; assembly: GCA_039800565.1. Classification (GTDB taxonomy): domain Bacteria; phylum Bacteroidota; class Bacteroidia; order Flavobacteriales_D; family Crocinitomicaceae; genus UBA952. The sequence goes on from JBDLQL010000014.1 coordinate 12,706, forward strand.
CGCGGCAAAACTTACGCTAAAAAAAGAAAGTGCAAGCTGCTGAACCTTCACGTTAGGCTTCGTTCAATTTAAGTTCGGCAATGCGTTGACGGATCAATAAGAAGAAGAGCCCGAAAATAAACCCGCCAATGGTTGCCACCAAAACAATGATCATGCGCTTTGGTTTTTCTTTGCGGTCAGCAACAACGGCTCTTTCAACAACAAACTTATGGGTAAACTTGGCGTTGGCATCCGATTCGGCTTGTTCGTACGACACGCGGAAATCTTCGATTTTGACAATTTTTTCGTTGCGCACGTATTCGAGCCCATCGTAAACCGAACCGTATTTGTTATTGATTTCGATTTTTTTGCGGATTTCGTCTTTTTCAGTGGGGTTTTTCGCATCGACCAAGGCTTGGTATAACGTGGCACGGGCATCGTTAGGCAATACACCTAAGGCCGCTAAATCTTCAAGTTTGTGTAAAATAGAATCACGTTCGTGCTCCATTTGTTGTTTTTTCCGCAAATTGATTTCAAAGGCTGGTAGTGTGCGCTCTCGAATCATTTCGTTTTTAACGGTATCGATGAGGTCTACAATCTCGTTTGCCATTGCAGCAGCTTGTTTCGGATTTTCGTCAAGCACATCAATTTGGATAGATCCATAACGGGTACGACTAAACGTAAAATGCTCGTTATAGGCTTTGTTGAGTTTGTAATATTTGTTCGGATCGCTTTTCGAAATTTCGTAGTCTTTTAAGAGGTCGTATTTCTGGATAATGCGGTCACGGATACGCGACGACGATAAAATTTGTACCAATTGTTCGGCTTGTTCTTCTTCACCAAAATCCATCGCGGCAGCTTTGACATTCCGTTGTTCTGAAAACGAGACATTGCTCGATGCAGCCGGAAATACAATCGCTGTCGATAAATATAAAGGGGTGATTATAAAAGCAACAATGATGGAGATGATAGCGGCACTTGCCGTAAAAACAAGTAGTGACTTTCGGTTTTTCCAGAGGAAAAGCATGAGGCCATTTCGTTCTTCTGTCAATCGTTGATGATCCATAAGTTAAGGCGATTTCTTAATTTTTGTCAAAGCTATGACATTAACTCCGAAATTCCATATTTATTTCAAGTCACTGCGCGATTGCAGCATTTTTCGAAGTTCACTTATATCGATGAATTTTAACGCGAGAAGCAGCAACAGACTAAATGCGGCATTGAGGAGCGCCAACTTATTGGCAGCTAACTGGCCAAGTGGTGTAAACCAATGCGATAAATACCAAAAAAAGAAGCCAAGTAGAAGCAGCCCATAACGCAAGATTGTATTTGTATCGAAGAGGGGTAACTGAAATAGGCGTTTGCAATAAATTGCTTGAGCTGCGGCAACAATTAATTGGGTGATGGCTGCACTACTTGCGGCACCAACTGCATGTGCAAAATGCATTTGTGGAAGAACAATAACATTCAAACTCACATTAATGAGCACGCCAATAAACGAAATGGTGTTGAGCGCTTTTAACGAGCCATTGGCTGTAAGTAAGGAACCATAAATGAGGTTAGAGGCCATTCCAAAAAAGGCAATGCTGAGAAAACACAAGCTGTCAATACTTGAAACCTGGTATTCGACACTAGGTCCATAAATGAGCCCCATGATTAAATCACCATGTACGAAAGTAAACATAATGAATGCGATACTCGAACCAAGTAAGAGCTTGCTTGATTTTGAAAGCAAAGGGGCAATTTCAGCAGGTTTGTGGGCAATCATTTTGGCAAACATCGGAAACAACAATCCAGCAAATACCATTGCAAACATATATAGTGCATCGATGATCCGGAATGCTCGTGCATAATTACTAACTTCTTGAGCCCCAATGTACGGTCGCGAATAATGCAGCAAAAGCAAGGCATCGCTTCGGGTATATAGCGTCATTAAAACAATCAATAATGCATACGGGAAGGCTTGACGGATCACCGGTAAAAGGGAGCGAATCGATGGCAATTTGAAAGGCGGTTTAACGACGAATAGGAGGGTCAGCCCTGACACGACAAAACTAAGTCCATAACAAGCAAACTGAAAAAATGCGTAGGTGTCTATGTGCACCATTTTATTACCGTCTGGGTACAAATAGATCAAATAACCCATTGAAAAAATAAGTAGCAGGCGATCTAGCACACTAAATAAAGCGTCGAGACGAAACCAATGCAGTCCTGCAAAATAACTTCGAAAAAAAGCAATGTTGGCGATTAAAAACTGATTGAGTCCTAAAATCAAAAGGAGTTTGTAGGTATCCCAAGTGAGTTTTAAGAAGAAAGCTGAACCAAGAAGACCGAAAATAAATAGGAGCATTAGTAAGAAACGGAGGTACAAAATACTTGTGAAACGCGACTTGGCTTGCTCCATTTCTTGGGCCGCTGTTTTGATACTCAAGTTATTGATCCCTAAATCAAATACGATCGATAAAATCAGACTCAGGTTAAAAAAGGCAAAGTACAAACCATATTCGGCGCCAACTTCTTTTTGAACCGCTGCATCAATGGCAAATATGGCCACTGGTTTCACGATAAGGTTAAGCCCTAATGAGAAGAATAAATTTGAATAAAAACTGCGTTCTTTCAGCTGTCTAGCGGATGAGGTTGACATGACCTGTAATCAGTTTACGTTCGTCGATGTCTGGATTCTTGAAGACAATTTTGTAGGTGTACAATCCAAGAGGTGCCGCTAAGCCGTCTTCGCCATACGTACCATCCCAACCTACTTGTGCATTATGACTTTCAAAGATGATTTCACCCCAGCGGTTATAGATTGTTAGTTCAAAATGCTGTGGATCATAACCAGAATAGAAAACGGGGCAAAACGTTTGGTTGTTTTGATCGCCGTCTGGGGTAAACGTATTTGGAATGTAAAGCAATTCGTTGTAGGTGTAGCCAATTGACACACTTGTGACGTCTGAACAAAGTAAATCGGTAAGCGCTGTAAGCGTGATTGTATAACCGTTTTCAGTGTTTTGGAAAACATGTGAGGGTTCAAAATCGGTTGATGTCTGGCTGTCACCAAAATCCCAAACGTAATTGGTGGCGCCAGATGAATTGTTGCTAAACATCACATATTGTGCCTCTTGGGTAAAATTTACAATTGGTGATTCAAAGCTAGCAATTGGGAGGTTTTCGACATAGATGTAGTTTGCTTCGGTATGAATATCGTAACATCCAAAACCAGTTGTTGCTGCAAGGGTTACATCAAAGGTACCGCCTTGTGGGAAAATTATGGTTGGGTTCACTCCTGAAGCGCTGAGTGCATTTGAGGTACTCCAGCTGTAAGTAGTAAGGCTGGCATCTGTAGGTGTGAATTGCACACTTAATGGTGCGCATTCTTCAAGCGGGCTTGCGCTAAACGTGACATCCGGAAGTGGGTGTACAGTTACGGTGCCGGTAGCTGGTAAACTTGGGCAGTTATTTAAGGTGTAAATAACACTAAGTGTGGTGTCTTGTAATGGAGTCAACGTTTGAGAAGCTCCTCCTATTAATGCATTCGGCCCCCAGGTGTAGGTTCCGCCAAGTAAGTCTGGTGTCGCAGTTAATGTGACAGGATCGGTTTCGCAAATAGTGGCACTAGTAAGTGTCACAACAGGAATAGGATGAACAGTTACGGTTGAAGTAGCTGCTGGGCTTGTACAGTTATTTAACGTATAAGTCACGGTATACGAACTTGTACTTGAAGGGCTTATTGAAATGGTATCGTTGGTTTCTGTGGTCGACCAAAGATAAGTCCCGCCAGGTAAATTGCCCGTTGCGACTAGGTTGATGACATCACCAAAGCACATCACTTGATTGCTTGTACTCACCACTGGAATTGGATTGACAAGAATTGTAGTGGTGGTGGTATCGGTACAACCCAATAAATTGTAGATGGTGGTGTACGTGGTGGTCGCTGCCGGCGTTACAGTAACGGAGTTACTTGTAGCTGCAATGGGAGACCACGAATAAGTTCCGCCAGGTAAATCAACAGTTGTGGCAACAGTGGCCGAACTTCCGACACAAATGGTGTCATTGACACTCGTGATAACAGGATATGGTTTGACGACAATCGAATTGGAAACACTTGGACTTACACAGCCATTGGCACTCGTGAACACAACTGAATAACTAGTTGTGCTCGTTGGAGTAGCAGTTAAAGTTGCGGTCGTTGCACCAGTGCTCCAGAGGTAAGTTCCGCCGGCACTTACGTTATTTACTACTAATGTCCCTGTCGAACCCACACATACGCTGTCTGTAGTGACTATTGGTTGTGGTGTGGCTTCAACACTTACTGTAACTGAAGTGGTTCCGGTACAGCCATTTGCCGCATAATCGACACTGTACGTTGTAGTTGACGTAGGCGAAACTGTCAATGACGAACCAGTTCCAAGTACATTTCCGTTTAAATACCAGGTGTAAGTTCCTCCCGCTGTAGGCGAACTGGCATTCAGAGTTCCACTAGCCCCTTGGCAAATGGTAATCGGTTGGGCAGTAACTGTAGGCCCAGGGTTAACGGTGACACTTGTTGTGGCATTTGCGGTACCACAATTGGGTACAGTAAGTGTCACGGTGTAGGTGCCTGCTGCCAATAAACTTGGGCTTGGAATACTCGGGTTTTGTAGTGTGGAAGTAAAGTTGTTGGGGCCTGTCCAGGCATAGGTGTAATTGGTTCCTGTTGGGTTTGCCAAGCAACTAAAGTTCAAGGCTTGCCCACTACAAATGGGGCTCGTATTGCTTGCTGTTAAGGTTGGAACTTGGCAACAATTAATGTACATGGTAATGCGCCCAATATTGTAAGAAACTTCTGACCAAATGTTTGCCATGGCTGCGCCAGTACCTGCAGGGCATGATTGCATACCACTGCGTTGTAAAGTAGTATTGAAACCATTGATACTTGTTACAAAATTAGCCGGCCCATAACTATTAATACAATTAGCTGCTCGTGCGCCGTAAACACCGATGATTTCTCCTGCTGCAATTGGAATGTTACATGGCACCACGGTGGCAGATGCGGCACCGGTTACTGAAAATAATTGAATAAAACTGTTTGTGGTACCGGCAAAGGCAGGTGGCGGACCCGCCGTAAATTTGACCACACGAATGGTTTGCGTACCCGTACTGGCATCGGCCGGCACAAATAAGCCACAAATCGTGAAGCTTGTTGGGGCTGTAAAGTGATACCCACGAATCATGCTCGAAAAGGTAGTGACTTGTGTCCCGACACTAATCGGGGTCCCTTGAGCCCAAACTTGTTTCGTTAACAAGCTTAAGAGAAGAACAACGAGTAGTTTTAGTTTCATTTTATCGAATTAAATTAACATGTCCACGGATGTATTTACGCTCATCGATGGCTGGAAGTTTGATCGTAATTTGGTAAGTGTATGTACCTGTTTGACATTGTATACCATTCATTCCGTAGGTGCCATCCCAACCAACTGTTGGGTTCAATGATTCAAAAACCACTTCACCCCAGCGGTCAAAAATGAGTAATTGGTAATGATACGGATCAATTCCGCTGGTAAAGATAGGGACAAATTGCTGATTATAGTTATCACCATCTGGCGTAAACGTATTTGGAATGTAATAGACAAGCCCTGGATCGTAGTCAATAAAGTAGCTCGCGGTGTCGGTACATCCAATTGTAGAAATGGCTGTTAAGGTAATTAAACTTCCTTCTTCATTCGAACCAAACTGATGATCAGGAGCCTCACTAGTTGCAGTACTTCCGTCACCGAAGTCCCATAAATAAGTAGCCGCACCACTCGAATAATTCCAGAAACTAATGACCTGATTTGGTTCTGTAAATAATTGAGATGAAGGTTCAAATGCAGCTACCGGATAGTTATCGACTTGTACCAAACCTGCAATCGTACTGGTGCTGGTACAGCCATTAAGCGTACTTGTTAACGTGACATCGAAACTCCCTGCGTTTTGGAAAGCAAGTGTCACTTGAGCACCTGTACCAGACATGAGGTCTGATGTTTGCCAACTATATGAATTGTTTGTTTGATCATCAGCCGTTAGGCTTACGGTTAATGGTACACAACCTTGTGAAACGGATGCAGTAAATGTACTGACTGGCAAAGGATTTACCGTAACTGTTGCTTGAATGGTGTCACTCGAACAGCCATTTAGAATGTTGAATACACTGATTGTCGAATCTTGAGCGGGCGTAAATGTATTGCTTGCAATACCCTGTGTGCCAGCTGGCCCCCAATAATAAATACCAGCTGGTGTCGCTGTGGCAAGCATTGTGACCGGATTTCCGGCACAAATGGTTTGGTTATTCATTGAAATGCTTGGCACCGGATTGACCGTAATGGTTCCGGCAGCAATTGGCGAGGTACATCCGTTAAGAGTGTAGGTAACATTTTGGGTGGTGCTCGCAGCAGGGCTTAATGTTAAGGTGTCATTACTACTTCCATTGGCCCAGCTAAACACACCATTTGGTAAAGATGCATTTGCAATTAATTGCCCGCTTTGACCAGCACAAATGGTCGAGTTTTGTACCTGTATTGTCGGAACGGGATTAACTACAATTTGGGCAGTTGCTGTATCGGCACAACCTGCTAAGGTATAGATAACGTTGTAGCTAGTCGTGTTGCTAGGTGATGCACTAAATGTTGCCAAACTGCCACTAATTGGTGACCACACATAGGAACCACCTGCTAGGTTTACTTGTGTTGTAAGCGTTCCTGTAGACCCGTTACAAATCGTATCATTTTGCGCGCTAATGACCGGATACGGATGGACAGTAACCGTCATGGTAGTGGTATTTGCACACACACCAGCAGTAGGTGTAAATGTATAAGTCGTGGTACTTGTAAAGTTTGGTGCTGGACTCCAAGTTCCGCTAATTGCGTTGGTAGAGGTTGTAGGCAAGCTAAACGTACCTCCTGTACAAATAGGCGCAATTTGTGTAAACGTTGGGTTGGCATTTGACTGACTCGTAATCGTTACAGATGCCGTAGCTGTACAGCCATTAGCCGCTGTAACAGTGAGGGTATAAGTACCAGGTGTCGAGACGTTTATATTGTTATTTGATGTAATTGTGCTTGTTCCATTAGACCATGTCGCATTTACAACTCCTGCCGTTGAATACCCTAATGTGATGATCGAAACATTACAATCCAATACGGTCGTATTTGCAAAAGATGTTATGGATGCAGTTGGTGCTGCAATGTTTTGGGTAACCGTAATGACTTCTGTATCGGTACAGCCGTTTGTGCCTGTTGCGGTAAGGGTGTAGGTTCCCGGTGCTGTAACATTCAAGTTAGCTGATGACCCAACATTTGTTGTTCCGTTGCTCCATGAATACGAAGCACCACCGCCACCACTTAATGAAATAGATGTGAGCGAACATGTTAAAATGGTAGCAGCAGTTGTATTAGTAATAGTGGCAGTTGGCACCGCAATATTTTGCGAAATTGTCGTAGAAGCAGTGGCCGAACAGCCATTAGCTCCAGTAACCGTAACTGTATAGGTGCCTGGGCTGGTCACATTTAATACCGCCGCATTTCCTATTGTACTTGTTCCGTTCGACCACGAATAAGCTGTTCCTCCACTTGCTGTTAATGCAATCGCTGTAGTGCTACACGTAAGTACAGTACTACTTGAATTGATTGCCGCTGTTGGTGCAGTAGTATTTTGTGTAATCGTACTAGTCGCCGACGCTGTACAGCCATTGCTTCCTGTAACAGTAACGGTGTAGGCCCCGGGTGTTGTCACGTTTATAGTGGCTTGCGAGCCTAAGTTGGTACTACCAGATACCCATGAGTAGCTTCCGCCACCAGTTGCAGTTAATGCGATGCTTGTATTTGTACAGTTTAAAGTTGTAGTAGTTGGTGCAGTGCTTAAATTGACGCTAGGTGCCGCATTATTTTGGGTAACGATAACACTACTTGTTGCGGTACATCCATTCGTTGAATTTGTGACGGTTACAGTATAGGTTCCTGGTGAAGTAACTGTTAAATTGGCTGAAGTTCCAAGAACAGTAGTGCCGTTAGACCACGAATACGTTCCGCCGCCTGTTGCTGTCAAAGAAATACTTGTTAAGGTACACGTAAGTACGGTTGCGTTGGTATTGTTGGTGATTCCGGCGCTTGGTGCACTTGTGTTTTGAGTCAGGGTGCTTGCAGCAGTTGCCGTACAGCCATTGGATCCAGTGACTGTTACCGTATAGGTACCTGGCGCAGTTGCTGAGTAGTTAGCAGAAGTACCAACGGTTGTGCTTCCGTTTGACCACGAATAGCTTGCACCACCAGTTGCGGTTAATGAGATTGTATTTTGGCTACAAGTAAGAACAGTGCTCGATGTGTTATTGGTAATACCTGCAGTCGGTGCACTGATGTTTTGTGTAATAGTAACGGAGCTTGTACCGGTACACCCGTTGGCTTCTAGAATATTCAGAATATAAGTTCCAGGGCTTGTTATTGTAATCGAACTTGTTGAAGAAAGGGGCCCCGTTGAAATAGATGTTACGCCATTTAACCAAGTGGCAGTTCCACTTCCGGTTGATGAGCTACCTGTAAGGGTAATACTTGATGTAGAACAAGTTAGAACCGTTGATGGGACACTTTGAATGCTTACCAAAGGAGCTTGATTGTTTTGAGTAATCGTTGTAGAAGCTGTGGCTGTACACCCATTTGCTCCTGTAACCGTAACGGTGTATGTCGCGGCCGTGTTCACACTTATTGTCGCATTCGTCCCTAAATTCGTGGTGCCAGATGCCCACGCATAGCTAACACCTCCACTTGCTGTCAGGCTAATCGCTGTATTCGAACAAGAAAGCATGGTGGTATTTGGAGCCGAATTAATTGCTGCTGAAGGGGCGCTAATGTTTTGTGTGATGATACTCGTTGCAGTGGCTGTACACCCATTAGCACCGGTAACTGTTACGGTATAGGTTCCTGGACTGCTTACAGTTAATGCAGCTGCGGTACCAACCACACTTGTACCATTTGACCAAGAATAACTGACGCCCCCGCTCGCGGTTAATGCAATACTTGTAAGCGAGCAAGTTAATTCTGTAACATTAGATGGGCTCGAGATACTAGCTGTCGGAGCTACCGTTGTTTGGGTAATTGTAAGTGCTGCGGTTGCTGTACATCCATTTGTACCTGTAACCGTTACTGTATAAGTGCCAGGGCTTGTCACGCTTAAATTGGCACTAGAGCCAACGTTTGTGGTTCCGTTACTCCATGCATAAGAAGTACCGCCCGACGCTACTAAATTGATGCTACTTTGCGCACAGGTAAGCACCGTTGAGTTGGAGCTGTTTGTTATGGTGGCAGTAGGAACGGTGATGTTTTGGCTAATACTTAGTGAAGCCGTGTTTGTACATCCATTCGTACCTGTAACGGTAACTGTGTAGGTTCCGGGGCTTGTTGCATTTAGAACAGCATTGGTTCCAACAACAGTACTACCATTAGACCATGAATACGTTCCGCCTCCTGTTGCTGTAAGTGCAATACTTGTTGTCGTACACGTCAAGATTGTCGTGCTTGGTGTTTGAATAGATGCAACAGGAAGGCCGATGCTTTGCGAAATAGTTACAGCCGAAGTTGCCGTACATCCATTGGCTGCAGTAACAGTCACTTGATACGTGCCAGGCGTAGTCACTGTCAATGTAGAAGCTGTACCTAACGAAGTTGCGCCAGAAGCCCATTGATAAGTACCCCCTCCTGTGGCGTTTAGTTGGATACTTGTGCTCAAACATGTTAATTGATTCGATAAAGAGTTGGAACTAATCGCCGCAGTTGGGACCGTCAGATCTTCGCCAATTACAATTGAAGAAGTCGATACACAGCCATTAGAGCTGGTCACTTGTAAGTCATAAGTATTTCCTGTGGTAATTACCAAACTAGCAGCAGATCCGATTACCTGCCCATTGGCTGCCCATTCATAACTTGCTCCTCCAGATCCGGTTAATGTAATTGAAGGGATCAAACAGGTAATCGTATTCCCGTTTGAACTTGTAATAACAGGAACAGGGAGTGTCGTGTTTTGGGTTATGGTTACTTGTTGGGTAGTTGTACAGCCATTTGCGCCTGTTGCAGTTACAATGTATGTTCCCGGACTAGTGACTGCAATTCCAGCACTTGTTCCAATAGTATTTCCGGCTAATGTCCACGAATAACTAGTTGCTCCACTCGCATCTAAGTTTATAGTCGAATTATTGCAATCAATGACTGTGGTGTTTTGCTGGCTCGTGATCACAGCACTTGGAAGGGTAATATTTTGTGTAATTGTAGTAGATGCCGTAGCTGTACAGCCATTGCTTCCTGTAACAGTAACTGTATAGGTGCCAGGAGCACTCACGCTCAAACTTGCAGCTGAACCAACAACAGCACTACCATTAGACCAAGAGTAGGTTCCTCCTCCGGATGCAGTTAATTGAATGGAGCTTGTGGTACAAGTTAAGAGTGTTGCAGGCGCACTGATGCTTGGTGTTGGGGTTGTTGTGTTTTGAGTAATTGTGAGCGAACTTGTTGCTGTACAACCAGCAGCATTCGTTGCGGTTACGGTATAGACACCTGGGCTTGTTACATTCAGCGACGCTGCAGATCCAATTGTGGAAGTTCCATTTGACCAAGAATAATTTGTTCCACCAGATGCAGTTAATGAAATGGAAGTCTGTGTACACGTTAGAACTGTAGTATTACTAGCATTGCTGATGCTTGGACTCGGAAGTGCATTGACCGTAATGGTAAGACTGGCTGTTGTTGCACATTGCCCAACTGAAGGTGTAAATGTATACGTTGTGGTTGTGGTATTCGACAACGCTGGCGACCACGTTCCTGAAATCCCATTCAAGGATGTGCTTGGTAACGCAGCTAACGTAGCACCCGAACAAATGGCACTCACTGGGTTAAATGTTGGGGTCACTAATGGCGCAACAGTGACCACTCCGTTTACGTTCGTGGTTCCATTCCAAAAACCACCACCTGTTGCATTATAGCCACCATAAACCACACAGCCGTTATAGGTGTATCGGAATGCATAGTAGTAGGTTCCGACAGCCAGACCCGACAAGACACCACTATATTCGTCATTGTTCGGATTGATGGACATGAGCGGGTTGTAAGTTGCACTTGACCACGAAGCCGCCGGCCAAGTGGAAGGATTTGTATTTGTAGTGCTGTAGGCATATTCTACGGTAATACCGGCTGCTTGTCCACTTGGATTGGTAAGTCCGGCTTCATAAACTTGCCCGTAAATTGTCAGGTTCTGACCTTGGCAAATTGTGGTAGTTCCCGGAAATTGAATGTTAGCCCAATCTAATGTATTGGCTAAGGTAGCCGTCGCGGTAGTGGTTCCTGACGGACAACCAGGAACTGCATAGGTCACGGTATAGTTCGTGGTAGCACTAGGTGTTACTGTAATGCTGTTGGTTGTTTGCCCTCCTGGCGACCACGTATACGTACCGCCGCTCGGTGAACCGCTTGCAGTTAACGTAGCGCTTGAGCCCGGACAAAAAGTGACAGCCGGAACACTTACTGTAGGGCTTTGAGTCACACTTACTGTACCTGTTGCTGCTAGTGATGTACAGCCATTTAAGGTGTAACTTACACTGTAGGAAGTTGTACTTGAAGGACTCACGCTTATGCTGCTAGAGGTTTGAGCGCCTGGAGTCCAAGAATAGGTTCCGCCGGGTGTACTTGGTGTGGCTGTTAAGGTGGCAGTTTGACCCCCGCAAATTGTTGTTGAGTTAACACTTACCGTTGGCGGTGCTGCAATCGTAACAACGACTTGATCTTGATTGGTACAGCCATTTGCTGTGGCTGTAAGTGTGTAAGTGGTGGTGGTGGTTGGGCTAGCTGTTGGCGTAAGGCTCGTTGAGCTAGATAAAGTTGCTGACGGCGACCAACTAACGGTTGGTGTCACGGTTCCGGCACAACCTGCGACCGATACAGAAGCCGTTTGCCCGCCTGTTAAGATGGCCATTCCGCCGATAATTGAAGTGGAACCACACATCACGTTGTATCCGGCTACATTTGAGTTCGACGCACCTTGTGTTTCAATGTAAAATGTATAGGGTGGGTTACTCGGGTTCGAAATAGTGACGGTATTGTTCGATGCATTTGCATAAGGCCCTCCAGAACCAATGACGGTACCAACTGCATTGGTAAGTGTCCAGGTTGTTTCGTCGAGGTTACTTCCACTCAACACATTTACCGTAATAGGACCTGTAAAGCCACCTGAGGCACTCGCTGTTCCATTTAAAACAGTCGATGCTTGTGTACCACACAAACTCACATCAGGGCCCGCATTAACAGTGGGCAAAGGGTTCACGTAAACAGTAACTTGATCTGTACTGGTACAAGTACCTTGTGTAGCTGTAAGTGTGTAAGTAGTTGTCGTACTTGGATTCGCAGTAGGGTTTAAAATGCTGGTCGAACTCAAATTGGTTGCCGGCGACCACGAATAAGTAATTGGAGTTGTGCTGGTTGTACCGGTACATGAGGCAACTGAAACGGTAGTTGATAAACAAGGCCCAACAGATCCGGACGCAACGGAGGTTCCGTTGCACGTAACGGTATAGTTGGCGGTGTTGTCGCAAATCGAACCTTGTGTTTCTAGGTAAAAGCTGTAGGGCCCGGTTCCGGGTGTAGCAATTGTGACAGTATTTGAAGACCCAAATGCATAAGGCCCACCAGAACCAACCGTTGAACCTGCAGCATTGGTAAGTGTCCACGAAACCATATCAAGCCAACCAGAGCCACTAATTGTCACGACCATTGTTCCGCCACTCCCTGAAGAACCTGTACCTGCAGTAACCGTACCTGATAATTGACCAGTTGCTCCGGCACAAATTATCACGTCATTTCCAGCATTTACAACAGGATTGGTACAAGGCGGTACCGGACAACTCATAGAATAAGACATGGTGGCTGCTCCGAGCAATGGCCCACAAACATATTGTGAAAGTTGAATGCTGTACGAAGCGGTGGCCGGACAGGTCCAAACCGCATTGGTTTGCAAACCACATTGGTCATCCCAACCCTGAATGAGCGAAACAGAAGAATTGTAAATACGAAGATAGGTATCAACCGAACTTAAGCCGCAGGTGGTGAATGTATAAGTGCACCCGGCATTTCCGGTAAATGTAAACACTGGAGCGGTGCCAGCAGGATAGCTTGCTGTACTTTGAACGGTGCTCGACGGAGTGATTGCGGTTGTACTTGTAGCTGTTGTACAATATTGTGCATTGGTCGAGAAAACCAAAGTAAGGAGTAGGCCCAATAAGGCGATTATGCGCATTGCCTAGTAGTTGTAGTTTCGAATAGTTTGTTTTAGCTTGCTAAATTTAGCATTTCCTAGACGAAAAACCAACTATTTGGTTGCCCTTTAGGTAAATAAAAAAGGCTTCCGAAGAAGCCTTGATTTTAAAATTCGAATGTTTCCATGAATTTAGTGGTAAAATTACCCGCTCTAAAATCAGGATTGTCCATTAATTTTTGATGGAATGGAATGGTTGTTTTAACACCACCAATGACATATTCGTCTAAGGCGCGTTTCATCTTCAAAATGGCTTCATCGCGCGTTTGGGCAACGACAATTAATTTTGAAATCATGGAATCGTAATTTGGCGGAATCGAATAGCCTGCATAGACATGCGCATCGATGCGCACACCATGGCCTCCTGGGCAATGATAGTCTGTGATTTTACCCGGACACGGTCGAAAATCAGCATACGGATCTTCTGCATTGATGCGGCATTGAATGGCGTGCATCATTGGGTAATAATTTTTACCTGAGATTTTTTCGCCTGCGGCAATTTTGATTTGTTCTTTAATTAAATCAAAATTGATGACTTCTTCTGTGATGGTGTGTTCAACCTGAATGCGGGTATTCATTTCCATGAAGTAGAAATCGCGGTTTTTGTCGACCAAAAACTCGACTGTTCCGACACCTTCGTATTTTACCGCTTTGGCTGCCTTGATGGCGGCTTCACCCATACGTTCGCGAAGTTCATCGGTCATGAATGGCGATGGCGTTTCTTCAACTAGTTTTTGATGGCGACGTTGGATAGAGCAATCACGTTCCGATAAATGGCAGGCATTTCCGAATTGGTCACCAGCAATTTGAATTTCAATATGGCGTGGCTCTTCGATGAATTTTTCCATATAGATTCCATCGTTGCCAAAGGCTGCTCCGGCTTCTTGACGTGCAGAATCCCAGGCTGCTTCCATGTCTTCATCTTTCCAGACAATGCGCATTCCTTTTCCACCACCACCAGCTGTTGCTTTTAAAATGACTGGGTATTTAATTTCAAGTGCGGTTTTGAACGCATCATCGAGGTCTTTTAACAAGCCTTTAGAACCCGGAATACAAGGCACGCCTGCTGCAATCATGGTTGCTTTTGCAGTGGCTTTGTCTCCCATACCGGCAATTTGCTCAGGCAAGGCACCAATAAATTTGATGCCGTGCTCTTGGCACACTTTTGAGAATTTCTCGTTTTCAGACAAAAAGCCATAACCAGGGTGAATGGCATCGGCATTTGTAATTTCAGCGGCTGCAATGATGTTGGGAATGCTGAGGTACGATTGCGCACTGACAGGAGGGCCAATACAAACGGCTTCATCAGCAAAACGCACCGGCAAGCTGTCTTTATCGGCTGTAGAGTAAACGGCCACCGTTTTGATGCCCATTTCTTTACAGGTACGAATGACGCGCAGCGCGATTTCTCCGCGGTTAGCGACAAGTATTTTTTTAAACATAATCAGTGATTTTGTTAGGCTGGATCTACCAAGAATAATGGTTGATCGTAGTCGACCGGACTGGCACTATCGACCAACACTTTAACGATTTTACCAGAAACTTCTGATTCAATTTCGTTAAATGTTTTCATGGCTTCAATGATACACAGTTTATCGCCTTTTTGAATGGTGTCTCCGACGTTTACAAATGGGTCTTTGTCAGGTCCTGGTGTGCGGTAGAAGGTACCAATCATTGGCGATTTTACGGTGATGTAGTTGCTGGTGTCAGCGGCTGCTTCTGTCGCCACCGGAGCGCTTGCCGCAGGTGCAGGTGCCACTGCCATTTGTGGTGCTGCAACAACTGGTGCTGCTGCTTGTACAATCATTGGTTGTGCATCTGAAGACGCACCTTTTATCGAAATGCGAAATCCTTCACGTTCAATTTCTACCTTACCGAGTCCGGATTTGGAAACGAGTTTGATGAGGTCTTTGATTTCTTCTAAATTCATGATATTAGTTTTTACAAAATTAGTGTTTTTAACTATTGTAGGCCCATTTTAAATAGATGGCGCCCCATGTAAATCCGCCTCCAAAAGCAGAAAGTACTAATACATCTCCTTTTTTCAATTGCGATTCGTAATCCCATAAACAAAGTGGCAAGGTTCCGGCTGTTGTATTTCCGTAACGTTG
The DNA here is from genome assembly GCA_039800565.1 of Bacteroidota bacterium. Taxonomy (GTDB): domain Bacteria; phylum Bacteroidota; class Bacteroidia; order Flavobacteriales_D; family Crocinitomicaceae; genus UBA952. Next base: position 28,095 of record JBDLQL010000014.1, read on the forward strand.
AATATTGATCATGACTTTTTCTTTTGTTAGCCCCATGCGGTTGGCCGTTGCATCGATAATGCGCAAATTGGCTTGATGTGGCACTAACCAATTGACGTCGTCACTGGTTAGGTTATTGCGTTCCATGATTTCGGCAGAAACATCGGCCATATTGGTTACCGCAAATTTGAATACTGCTTGGCCTTCTTGTTTGACGTAATGCATACGATTTTCAACGGTTTCGTGGCTTGCCGGATTGAGCGAGCCACCCGCTGGTTGTTGCAAGTATTGACGACCAGCACCATCACTTCGTAGAATGAAATCCATGACGCCTAAGCCTTCATTGTTTGGTTCGAGCAATACAGCCCCGGCACCGTCACCAAAAATCACACAGGTAGTACGATCTTGGTAATCGATGATTGAGGTCATTTTATCAACTCCAATAACGAGTACTTTTTTGTGCTTGCCGGTTTCAATAAATTGTGCACCTGTAGAAAGCGCGTACAAGAAGCCAGAACAGGCCGCATTGACGTCAAAACTCCAGGCATTTTTCATGCCGACTTTGTCGCAAACGATATTTGCTGTACTTGGGAACGGATGATCAGGAGTTACGGTACCAACGATGACCAATTCGATTTCCATTGGGTCGATGCCTTTTTTTTCTAAAAGTGCTTTTGCAGCAGCAGCAGCCATGTCAGAACTTGCGCCATTTCGCAAAATGCGACGTTCTTTAATCCCTGTACGGGAAGTAATCCATTCGTCGGAGGTATCTACAATTTTAGATAATTCTTCGTTGCTGAGCACGTCGTCCGGAACATATCCTTGAACAGCAGTAATGGCGGCAGTAAGTTTCCCCATGATTAATTAAATGCGTCGTTTATTTTGGTTGCTAGGCCAGAGCCAGCGACTTCTGCAGCGTGCAGAAGCATATTTTTTACAGCAATGTCATTCGAAATACCATGACCAATGATGGCATTTCCTTTGACTCCTAAAATAGGGGTGCCTCCGTAATTTTCATAATTGAAGCGATCAAAGTACTCGTCTTTGATCCCTCTTTTTTTCATGAGCATGAAAATGCCCTCTGCCTCTTTCAAGACAATGTTACCCGTAAAACCATCACAGACAATGACATCGGCAGCACCTGTAAAAAGATCACGACCCTCGAGGTTGCCAATGAAATTGACTTCGTCACCTTCAGCCAATAATTTATAGGCAGCAACGGTTAAGAGATTTCCTTTCGAATCTTCTTCACCAATATTAAGTAAGGCGACTTTCGGGTTGTCGACCCCATGCACATGTTTGGCATATAACGAGCCTAAAACCGCGAACTGATACAATACATCTGCTTTGCAGTCGGCATTTGATCCGACATCAAGTAAGATGGTTTTTCCGTTAGTAATGGTAGGTAAGGTAGAGGTAATACATGGGCGAATGATGCCCGGAACTGTATTGAGTTTGTACATGGCACCAACCAACATCGCGCCTGTATTTCCGGTACTTGCAAAAGCGTCGAGTTGACCTTTAGCTAACCATTCAAATCCGATAGCGATGGAGCTGTTTGGTTTTTTGGGAATGGCTCTTGTGGGGTGATCGTGATAGGTTATCACTTCTGGGGCATGTACGATTTCAAACGCATGGTTTTGATGACCGCGTTTGGCAAGCTCTTCTTGAATTTGTACTTCATCACCAAGCAATACAATGGTGACATCATTACCGAGTTCTTGACTCGCTAATAATGCACCATCAATGGTTGCTTGCGGGGCGAAATCGCCACCAGAGATATCGAGACCAATCCTCATGGATCTAGGTCAGGGTTTACTGAACCTCTTCTACGGTATCTGTCGTTTTTTCCGCAACAACTTTACCTTTATAGTAAAGTTTTCCTTCATGCCAGTGCGCATGGTGGAACAAATGCGGTTGACCTGTAGTTGGGCAAGTTGCTACCTGATTGGCAGTTGCTTTCTTGTGCGTTCTACGTTTGTCACGACGTGTGGTCGATATTCTTCGTTTAGGATGCGCCATTTTTCGTTAATTTATATCTAGTTAATTTAAATTCTTTAAAGCTGACCAACGCGGGTCTATTTCGTCGTCGTCATCGGGCTTTGGTGGATTCACTTGCTGGTATTTTTCTAGCAATTGAACCATTTCTTCATTGCAATCTGCTTCGTCTTCATGCACCATTCGGGCAGGTAAAGAAAGGCTAATCAATTCGTAGAAAGGCTGTTCGAGCTCTATCTGATAACTTTCTGGCGGCAACACAATCAAGTTTTCGTCGTCTGAATCTTCAGTTCCGAAGGTATAATAGAGGGTAAATTCACCATCTATTTCTTGGTTGAGCGGCTCACTGCAGCGATCACAGTTGGTAAAAATAAAACCCACAATGCCAATGGTGGCAATGAGTAAAGTTTCCTTTTTTTCCAACTCGAGGTAGGCCGTTAAGCGACCGTCTTCTACGAGTGAATAAGGCAATGAATCAAAGAACGATTTGTCAATGTCAAACTCAAATTCATGAGTTCCGAGCTTTAAGCCGACAAAGGGTATGGCATACGGACTTTTCATGACGAGTGTTACACTAACGAAAACGAAAGCGCAAAATTAAGGAATTAATTTGGATTTTTAAAATTACTCTGCGCGATCATTTTCCTTGCGTCCTTTCTCTTCTTTAGAGAAGGGTAAAGGATTGGCATTCATTTCTTTAATTGCTTTTCGTTGTCGATACACATCAATAGCTAAGTAAATTGCACTGCGCAAACTTTGCGCGTTGGCCTGATTTTTTCCGGCAATGTCAAAAGCCGTTCCGTGGTCAGGGCTGGTTCGGACAATCGGTAAATCGGCTGTGAAATTTACCCCGTCGTCAAAGCACAATGCTTTAAATGCCGCCAAACCTTGGTCGTGGTACATGGCTAATATTCCATCAAATTGCTGACGCATGTCTGAGCCAAAAAAGCCATCGGCCGGATAAGGCCCATAGGCTAAAATGCCTTTGTTTTTGGTTTGCTGAATGGCAGGGATAATGATTTCTTGCTCTTCTTGTCCGATTTTACCGTTCTCGCCTGCGTGCGGATTGAGGCCAAAAACAGCAATACGCGGGCGCAAAATGCCGAAATCGCGCTTCAAACTTTGCTCGAATTTTTCGATTTTTTGGACAATTTGCTCTTTTGTTAAAGCGGCAGAAATATCTTTAACCGGAATATGTGTCGTGACAAGCGCGACGCGCAGCGAACCTGAGACCAACACCATCAAGGCTTCTTTTGCCCCAGATAAATCGGCTAAGTATTCGGTGTGGCCAACAAAATTAAAGCCTGCTTTCTGGACATTTTCTTTCGAAAAAGGAGCGGTCACAAGCACATCAATTTTGCCAGCGGCCAAGTCTTGAGTGGCAGCTTCTAATGACTTTAATGCATATGCGCCACCATTCGTGTTCGAAACGCCGGGTTCGATTGGCAATTCTTCTGGCCACAAATTGACCACATTGATTTTTTTAGGGCTTACTTCGCTGGCTGTTTTACACGATTGAAAATTAAATTCTTGAATATTCAATTGCTTCTTGTAAAACGAGATGACTTTATTGGACGCATAAACTACAGGAATAAAATCACTGAGAATGCGATTGTCTTTTAATGCCTTCATGACGATTTCTGGGCCAATGCCATTGAGGTCGCCGATGGTAATACCCACCTTGACGAGCTCTTTAGAAATCGATTCTTTTTCTTTAGGGTGCTGTTCTTTTTCCATTAACAGTAGCGAGATTTAAGGAAGTGATACAACAAGCGCACACCGGCACCAGTTCCACCTTCTCCTTTGTAATTTTCAGGACTATCTAACCACGATGGCCCTGCGATATCCATATGAATATAGGGCGCTTTAACGAAATGTTCTAAGAATTTTCCGGCCGATATCATGCCGGCATTGGGGCCACCAATGTTCTTTAAATCGGCAATTTTAGACTTCATGTGTTTTTTGTAGTCGTCCCAGAAAGGAAAGCGAACCACGCGTTCATGGACGGCATTACCTGCTTTTTCGAGGTCGGCAAAATAGCTGTCGTCGGCATTTCCCATGATGATTGTGGCTTCGGTGCCAATGGCACGCAAAGCGGCACCCGTTAAGGTGGCGGCATCAATCACAATTTCAGGATTGTATTTTTTCGAATACGCCAATGCATCGGCTAAAATCATGCGGCCTTCTGCATCGGTATTGAGCACTTCGACTGTGGTGCCGTCAAACATGGTAATGACATCTCCTGGCGCATAGGCATTGCCACCCGGACGGTTGTCTGTGGCTGGCAATAAGGCAACCAAATGAAGTGGTAATTTTTGTAGTGCAGCCAAATAGACAACGGCAGCCATGGTTGCGGCTCCTGCCATATCACTTTTCATGGTGTCCATGCTTCCAGGTGTCGGCTTTAAGCTGAGCCCTCCTGTATCGTACACGACACCTTTACCGACCAATACAATCGCTTGTTTATTCACGGCATTGGCAGGCTTGTACTCGGCGATGGTAAAAGTTGGTGCTTCTATTGAACCCTGATTTACGGCAAGTAAACCTCCCATTTTGAGGGTCTCAATTTGCGTCTCTTCTAAAATGTTTACTTGAAAACCTGCTTCTTGGCCCATTTCGGCAACCGCTTCCGCTAATTGGGTCGCATTGAGATGCGACACTGGTGTATTGACTAAATCACGCGTTTTAAAAACGGCTTTAGCAATAGCTTCAAGCTCTGCAATGGCTTCTTTTGATAGACAACTTGGCACCACTACTGTTTCGAGCTTTCCTAATTTAGGCGATGAAAAATGCTGCGTAAAACGGTAACTAGCGAGTACCAAGCCTTCAACAAGGGCATAGACTTCGGTGTTGTTTTTTCCATCAATTTGAATACAAGCATGTTCATCATGAATGAGTTGATCAATTTTATGGCCACAGATTCGGAGCTCTTCAGCAGCCTGCCCTTCTGCGATAAAAAAGGTGTAGCCGTCTGCATTCTTATAATAGTCGAAGTCTTTTTGACCTTCTTTTTTAGCGATAAATTGTGCCTGAACACTTGGTTTTGTATCGCTTTTAGGTGAAATTTTGATCATGAAATCCAATTTTCACAAAGTTAAAAAAGAAACTACACGCCTTAGAAAAATAATTCAGAAGCGTGTGAATCCAAAAAGCGATCAATGAGTCTCGGAATGGGAAAGTCTTGTACATCTTTTGGATCAATAAAAGAAAACGACGCATTTGGAGTTGCAAGTTTTGTTGCACAAAAGTAAACATGCAGTCGTTGGTGACTTAGCACGTGTTTAAAGGGCCCGAAACTAGCCGTGCCAGCCAGCATGGTTACGTGCGCTTGTTGCTGTTTTGCCGATTCAAATTCAAGCAGTGGAAATTCATACAAGCCTTGCCAAATATCGCCCGCACCACGTTGTTTCATCGGGATCTTACCGACGGCATCTTGCCAAACATGATAGACAAAATAGCGATCGCGAACTTTTGTTTTCTTTTCTTTTACAGGCAATTGGCCCACCAAGCCTTGGCGCACTGCCACACAGCTTTCTTGAAGCGGGCATTGGTTGCAAGCTGGTGAAAGCGGTTTGCACTGGATGGCACCAAACTCCATGATGGCTTGGTTGTGTAGAGCCGGATTTTTTTTGTCGAGCACTTCATTCGCCAGCTGCTCAAAGACATGCTTACCTTTTGTTGAATTTATTGGGAGGTCAATGCCGTAATAACGACTAAGCACCCGAAACACATTGCCATCAACAACCGCATGAGGCAAGCAATATGCAAAAGAAGCAATGGCAGCAGCAGTATAGGGTCCAATCCCTTTTAAGCGCAATAAGCCCTCGTAGGTAGTTGGGAAAACACCGCCAAATTCGTTGACAACAAGTTGTGCCGTTTGGTGTAAATTTCTGGCCCGACTATAATACCCTAAACCTTGCCATGTGCGCAAGACTTCTGTCTCTGATGCATGCGCCAAATCAGTAACTGTCGGGTAGTTTTCAGTAAATTTATAATAATAGGCAAGCCCTTGATCTACACGTGTTTGCTGCAAAATAATTTCGCTCAACCAAATGCAATAGGGGTCAAGGGAATGGCGCCATGGCAAGTCGCGTTTGTGTTGCTCATACCACGAAATCAAGGTGCTACTAAAGGCCTTCATTTAAAAAATGTTCAGAAAAAATCGCAGAAAATTACGCATATAAAGTTTCTGTGAAGTATTTTTGCGCCGCAATTAATCACCTAATCAATTAACAAACCCCAAAATATGACAAAAGCGGATATCGTTGCAGGCATTGCAGAAGAGACAGGATTGGAAAGAACAGAGGCACTTCGCGCTGTTGAAGCTTTTATGAACGCCATCAAAGCTTCACTAGCTGACGGAAACAATGTGTACTTGCGCGGATTTGGTAGTTTTGTAGTGAAAGAACGCGCTCAAAAGACAGGACGCAATATTTCAAAAAACACAACCATCATTATCCCTGCACACAACATTCCATCTTTTAAACCTTCTAAAACGTTTGTTGACGAAGTAAAGAACAAGGTGAAAGTGAAATAAGATTTCTTTTTTCCAAAATTTGTAGTATCTTTGCACTCCCTTTTCGGGGGTGCATTTTTTTTGTAACAACTTATTTAATCCTATAAATACATCATTATGCCAAGCGGTAAAAAAAGAAAAAGACACAAGATGGCGACGCACAAGCGTAAGAAAAGACTTAGAAAAAATCGCCATAAGAAGAAGAAATAAGCCCTCTTTTTCTCTGATTTAATACAAATGTATTCGAGAGCTCATTGATTTTTCATTGAGCTTTCATTGTTTCATCCTGTAAACAATTTCAAGTGAACTTAGAACTCGTTGTAGACGCCCGCTCTAATGGCGTCTGGATCGCATTGCTGCGCGACGGGAAGTTAATCGAATTGCAAGAAGACAAAGGCAATTCAGACTTCTCAGTTGGCGATGTGTACCTTGGACGGGTAAGACGCGTAGCAAACGGACTCAATGCAGCTTTTGTAGATGTGGGTTATGAAAAAGATGCTTTTTTGCATTACCATGACCTCGGACCACAATATGCTTCGTTTTCCAAATTTGTCAAAGACAGCATTCACGGCAAACAAAATGTTGCCGATTTGCAGTATTTTAAGCTCGAAAAAGAACTCGAAAAAGACGGTAAAATGTCAAATGTCGTTTCTTCTTCGCAGCCGATTTTAGTACAAGTTGCCAAAGAACCGATTTCTCAGAAAGGCCCACGCCTAAGCTCAGAAGTTACACTCGCTGGCCGCTACCTCGTTTTAGTCCCGTTCTCAGATAAAATTTCTGTGAGTCAAAAAATCAAAGACAGCTCTGAAAAAGAGCGGTTGAAAGAACTCATGGACCGAATCAAGCCCAAAAATTTTGGGGTGATTATCCGAACTGTTGCCGAAAACAAATCGACAGCCGACCTCGAAGCTGACCTTAACAATTTGCTCGACAAGTGGAAGACACTACATGGCAATTTAAAAGGAGCACAGCCACCGCGTCGTGTACTTGGCGAGCTGAACACGACCAATTCAATTTTGCGCGATTTGCTAAATGCCGATTTCACAAATATTCATGTAAACGATGCGGTTTTAGCCGATCAACTGAAAGAATATGTTGCTGAAATTGCTCCGGGTCGCGAAAAAATTGTCCGCCATTACGACAATAAAATTGCCATCTTCGAACGCTTTGGAGTCACTAAGCAAATTAAAGCACTTTTTGGCAAAAAAGTGCCATTAGCAAGTGGCGGTTACCTCATTATCGAGCACACCGAAGCGATGCACGTCATTGATGTCAATAGTGGCAACCGTAAAGGTGCCGATGGCCAAGAATCAAACGCGCTTGCTACCAATATCGAAGCTGCCGAAGAGGTTGCTCGTATCTTGCAACTGCGCGACATGGGCGGCATCATATGTGTCGATTTCATTGACATGCATGATCGCGAAAACAACAAAGTGTTGTTCGAGAAAATGAAAGAATTTATGAAATCGGATCGTGCGAAGCACAACATGATTCCGCCTTCAAAATTCGGAATTATTGAAATCACACGTCAGCGCGTTCGCCCAGAAACCGATATTGAAACGCACGAAACATGCCCTACATGCAACGGCAGTGGTGAGGTTCAGGCGAGCATTTTGTTTGCCGAAGAAATTGAAAACAACCTCAGTTATTTACTAACTGACCGCGGTGTTTCCGGACTTACGTTGTTGGTTCATCCATACCTAGAAGCCTTCTTCAAAAAAGGCTTGCTGAGCCGTCAAGTACGTTGGTTCTTGAAATATAAAAAATGGGTTCCGGTACGTGGTGTCACGGCACATCACTTGCTGCAATACACATTTGTCGATAAAAACAACGACGAAATCACGTTGTAGTCATGACGACTCCGCGTGCATATGACAGCGCACAGTTGCTTCAAAAAGCAGAAGCATTTTGTGCCTATCAGGAACGATGCAGCGCTGAAGTCATTGAAAAATTAATCCGATTAGGGGCTCAAGAAGACGATATAAGCTGTCTTCTTGAGTCACTCAAGGCACAAAATTTCCTCAACGATTCTCGCTTTATTGAAGCTTACATTAGTGGTAAGTTGCGCATCAAAAAATGGGGCGTTCAAAAAATTAAGGCGGGCTTAATTGCCAAGCGCATTGAGCGTTCGCTCATTGAAGCACCCTTAAAAGAATTGCCTTATCAAGAAGAATACCAGTTGATTTTAAAGGAGTTGGCCCAGCGTAAATGGCACGAACTTAGCCGTGAAAAAGACGACTGGACACGCCAACAAAAGCTGTATCGCTTTTTACAAGCGCGCGGCTTTCGTTACGAAGACTTTGCAGCGTTACGCTTCGATTAATTTGGATGTAACATGGTGTTGGCACCGGATGTCCAATTGACAGGGCCACCTGCTTCGTAGCCTTTAGAGCCAATCGGAGTCAGGTTCATTTTGCCATCACTCATTTTTTCAGGACGTACAAACCAACACGTTGGATAGCCACGCACGCCAAACTGTTGTTGCAAATTGCGGTTTTGTTGCTTAATGGCTTCGGTTTGCGGAACTGCTCTCGGGAAATCGAGCTCGACAAGAACGACATTTTCACTTGCCCATTTTTCAAATTCAGGCGTTTTAAACACTTCGTTTTGCAAGCGATGACACCAACCACACCAATCAGAACCCGTAAAAAACAACATCATGGGTTTGTTTTCTTTTTTCGCAATGGCAGTTGCTTCATTGATATCGGTGTACCATTTGAGCGCTGTTTTTTGCGCAAAACCAAACTGAGTAATGGCTAAAAGTGTAAGTAGAGCAAGCGTTTTCATGTTAAAATTTTTCTAAAGTTAATGAATCTTTGCTCGCTTTTCAAAAACCATGCAAAACTTTCCAGGCTTTCATTCAGCCACTTAATTGCAATTTTTCTTCTATATTCGTTAAACAAAACACGAACCCATGAAACTAAAATTACTATTCATCGCGCTTGGCACCCAACTCGCCCTTTGGGCACAGGTCCCGACGCAAACCGTTCGCGGCTCTATTTTCGACAGCGAATCGCATTTTCCACTTAGTGGCGCAAAAATCATCATTGAGGTAGCGGATGGCGCTAAATTTATGGCGGCATCTGTACAAGATGGCTCATTTACCATTCAAAAAGTACCGGTCGGAAAGCATCAACTTACCGCGAATGCTCCTTTTTACGATGCACGTACGTTAACCATTGAAGTGACTTCTGGTCGCGAGTTAATTGTACAAGTTCCTATGATCGAAAAAGTTTCTGACCATAAAGAAGTGAAAGTTGTTGGGCGCAAGCAAGGCGAAGTACTCAATGAGATGGCGGTGCTTTCGGCTCAACAATTTAGCGTATCTGAAACCAATCGTTATCCAGGTTCTCGTATGGATCCAGCGCGCATGGCCTCTAATTTTGCTGGGGTTAATGGTGCCGACGATTCGCGCAATGACATCATAGTCCGTGGGAACTCGCCACTAGGGGTTATTTACCGCGTAGAAGGAATCGATATTCCGAACCCGAATCACTTTGCCATTTCGGGCTCATCGGGTGGCCCGGTTTCAATCTTAAACAATAAAATTTTAGGCAATTCCGATTTCTTCATGAGTGCCTTTCCGGCAGAATACGGAAACAGTACGTCGGGTGTCTTTGACTTGAAATTGCGCAGTGGCAACAATAAACAGCAAGAATTTACCGGACAGTTTGGTTTGTTAGGGACTGAATTTTTGGCGGAAGGCCCAATGAGTAAGAATGGCAAATCAAGCTATTTAGTGATGGGCCGTTACTCGACCTTATCCTTATTTCAGAGCTTGCACATCAAGTTAGGTACCGATGCCATTCCGCAATATTCCGATGCCGCTTTCAAATTCAATTGGATTCTTAAAAACGGTGGTCAATTGTCGTTTTTCGGAATGGGAGGTCAGTCAAACATCTCTATCCTTGTTTCAACTTACAAGCAATATACAGAAGACCTCTACGGTGAAGGTGACCGTGATCAGTATTTTGGCACCAATATGTACACAACAGGTTTGAACTACAAAAAAACCTTAAGTGAAAAAACATTCCTGACTTCTACGTTTGCATATAGTCAAGAAAACCAACATGCCAATCACGATTACATGCGCAATCGTCAGTTAGATACAACAACCAATCAAATCACCTTTGATTCCTTGTATCCGATGATGGGCTATCAGTTCAAAATTCAAAAATTAAGCGGCTATTTAGCCATCAATCACAAACTTAGCAAGCAGCATTTGTTGAAAGTAGGACTTAGTTTCGATGCACTTTCGATGCACTTCCAAGACTCTTGCTTGTACAATTTGAACATTCCTGATGCGTTTGAAACACGTTGGAATTACAACGGTACGGCACTTTTAGTACAGCCATTTGCACAATGGAAATGGCGTGTTTCAGATCAAATGGATGTTACAGCTGGGCTACACGCACAGTATTTTACACTCACCAATAGCTTAAGTGCATTTGAACCACGCATTGGCTGGAAATACCGATTGGGTAATGGCCAAGCCATTTTTGCTGGTGGCGGCAAACACAGCATGGTTCAGCCTTATTATACGTATGCCTACCATTACATGAATGGAACGGGCGGAAACATGAATTTAGGCTTTTCTAAAAGTTTACATTCTGGAATTGGTTATGAAAAATCATTCAACAAAGGTTTTAACATTAAAACGGAAGCCTATTACCAATACTTGTATAAAATTCCAGTTTCAATGACGCCTTCTGCCTTTTCTATGATTAATGTAGGAAGCGGTTTCTCTCGTTTGTTCATGGACAATCTTCAAAATACAGGAACCGGGTACAATTATGGCTTGGAACTTACTGTTCAGAAATACTTCGATAAAAGCTTTTTCTTCTTGTTCTCAGGAACTGTTTATGACTCGAAATACCGTGGAAGCGATGGCATTTTACGCAACACCTCTTACAACGGTAATTTTGTCTTTAATTTACTTGGCGGAAAAGAATTTAAAGTCGGTGAACGCAGCATTATTGGCATTGGTGGAAAGGTGACTACGGCTGGTGGCAAGCGCTACGGACTTGTTGATTTAGCAGCAACCAATGCGGCCAAGGAAATTATCTTCCAGGATTCGCTCTTCAATGAGTTGCAATTCAAAGATTATTTCCGTGTCGACTTTAAAATCAATTGGCGCAAAAATGCAGATCGCGTGACGCACGAAATTGGCATTGACCTTGTCAATATTTTGAACACGAAAAACTTGCTCACATTTGCCTACAAGCCTGCCTTGACACCAACAGAAATTGCGGACCCTAATTACCAACCATGGGCCGCAAAAACACAACTTGGATTCATGCCGATTTTCTATTACAAAATAGACTTCAAAGGCAAAACAAGAGATTAAGACACACGCGTGAAAGGTAAGGAGTTAGGGATTCTTCTCGATAAACATGCCTACTCCGAAAGTAGTAGCATCTTGCATTTTTACACGCTCGAGAAAGGCTTTCAATCTTTCCTTTATAAAGGCGGTCTTAAAAAAAGAAAAGCGCTGAATCAGCTGGGCTTGTACGAGCTCAGCTGTTTCAAGCGGCCAGAGTCTGAGCTTGGAATTGTAAGCCAGCTCGATTTTGCCTGGACACCACAAGCCTTGTTTCAGCGCCCTCAAAAGGTGCTTCTCGTCTTTTTTATGGCCGATGTTCTCAAGCAAACCTTGCGTCACCAAGGTCCTGATCCGGATTTGTTTCAGTTTATCCGAGATCAATTAGTCCGACTTGAAACCACCGAAAACGCGGCGCAGTTTCCGACCCAATTTTTAGCAAAATACCTCATGTTATTGGGTTATACACCGCTCATCGAAGTGGAGCAACCTCAAAGCTTTGATCTCCAAAAAGGAAGTTTTGATCGGGCTTCTCAAACAGGAATTGCTTGCATTCAGGACCCTGAAGTGGTCTCGTTTTTAAAAGCACAGTTTTGGCCCAACTACGATCAAAAATGGTCTTCACTTTGCATGAAAGAAGGCTTAAAAGCACTCATAGCGTATGCCGAATACCATGTGGCAGGTTTTCGCCTCGACAAAACCATGGAAATTTTGCACGATACCCTTTATGATTAGCGTTTTTTTGCAAAAAAGTCTTTGAGTAATTGGCTGCATTCTGCCTCCAGAATGCCATTTTCGACCAATGTGGCCGGATGGTACAAACTCAATCCTTGTGCGCTTGCCCCGCGCTTTGGATCGCGTGCAGCAAAGACTACTTTATCTATCTGTGACCAATAAAGTGCCCCCGCACACATGCAACAAGGTTCGAGCGTGACATATAAGGTGCATTCTTTTAAATACTTGGCCCCTAAATATTGTGCAGCAGCGGTAATTGCCTGAATCTCGGCATGTGCCGTCACATCGGTGAGTTGTTCCGTAAGGTTGTGCCCGCGCGCAATAATTTGATTTTTACAAACGATGACTGCTCCAACCGGTACTTCATCGGCATCAAACGCTTTTTGAGCCTCTAGAAAGGCTTGTTTCATGAAATATTCATCGGTAAACGGACTCAACATGGCACAAGATTACAAACTTTCTACTAATTTTCGGCCATGAATCTTTTTGACCTCTTTTTGTTTGCTCCTTTGGCCTATGGTGCCTACAAAGGGTACAAACGAGGCCTCATCATGTCTTTATTTTTATTATTAGCCATTGTAGTAGGTCTTTATGCAGCATTTCAACTCACCGATATCGTGGTCGATTTTGCAATGAAGCAAACCCATTGGCAAAAAGAAACGCTTGTCCCGGTGTGTTTTTTGATATTATTTTTAGGGATTGGTGCCGCCATTTATTTCGGCGGAAAATTGCTCGAAACGGCCTTGAAGGTAGTCAAACTATCTGTACTCAATAATTTGGCAGGCGCATTATTGGGCGTCTTACAATGGATCTACATCATCGGTACTGCCTTGCTTTTTGTATTGGCAACCGATACAAATAACAGCCTGATTTCTATGCCAACGCGTCAGGAATCGAAGGCCATACCGTTCTATTCAGGAATGCTAAAACTGTCGCTGCCAAAACTGAGTGAGGCCTATGTTTTTGAGGGCTATTTTCATGCACCAACTAACGAAAAGAACGATGAAAAACAGTAGTAGGTTTTTACTTAGTTTGCTCTGTTTGCTTTCTTTGAAAACAGCTGCCAACCCAGTGATGCAACTTCCAAAGCAAAATACAATCAAGGCCGGCCATTATTTGGGTTTGCAAAGTGGTCGCTTTTATGCGTTAGAATACGGTTGGGAACTGCAACGCAAGCATAAAAACGGCTTATTGAGTTCCAATACCAGCGCCGTTTATCATGGGTTTAATGCCACTTTTGACTTCTCCCGAATGAATCCGGTCATTGGATATGATTTAGGCATTTGGCGACGTACAGGAAGTTTTGACCTGACGTATGGAATTAGTGCACTAGTTCGCAGCGATTTGCACCACCTCCGTTATGGCGTAAGCCCTAGTATTGGCATTAAAATATGGCAATTGCATGTGCAAACCGGCTATAATTTTTTGGTTCCGTTTTATGCAGTTAATGACCAAACCTTTAATAGCAATACCTTTTACATCTCTGCGCGCTTTTTGATTGTGAAGCACAAGAGCTAAAAAAAGGGACCTCAATCGAGACCCCTTTTCGAACACATGTTGTGTATTGTTTATAAATCAAACTTGATTCCTTGCGCTAGAGGCAATGAATCTGAATAGTTAATGGTATTGGTCTGGCGACGCATATAAACTTTCCATGCATCAGAACCCGACTCGCGGCCGCCACCTGTTTCTTTTTCGCCTCCAAATGCGCCACCAATTTCGGCACCAGATGTACCAATATTGACGTTTGCAATACCGCAATCGGAACCTGCTGCCGATAAAAAGGCTTCTGATTCTTTCAATTCGTTGGTCATGATGGCAGAAGACAGACCTTGCGGCACGCCATTTTGAAGTGCAATCGCATTCTCGACGCCACCACTGTATTTGATGATGTAAAGAATTGGTGCAAAAGTCTCGTGTTGGACAATCGCAAACTGATTTTGCGCTTCAATAATACAAGGCTTTACGTAGCAGCCAGATTCATAACCAGAGCCAGTAAGCACGCCGCCTTCGACAATGATTTTTCCGCCTTCTTTTTGAGCGGCTTCAATTGCAGAGAGGTAGTTTGCCACTGCATCTTGATCGATCAATGGCCCAACATGGTTAGACTGATCAAGTGGGTTGCCAATACTTAGTTGCTTGTAAGCTGCTGCTAAGGCGTCGCGGACTTTATCGAAAATACTTTCGTGAATGATCAGACGGCGCGTAGATGTACAACGCTGACCTGCCGTACCGACCGCACCAAATACCGCACCTGGGACGACCATTTTGAGGTCTGCACTTGGTGTAATAATGATGGCATTGTTGCCGCCTAATTCTAATAATGAACGACCCAAACGTTGACCAACAGCGGCACCAACAGATTTACCCATACGTGTAGATCCTGTTGCTGAAACCAACGGAACGCGGGTGTCGTTGGCCATTAATTTACCAATTTCGCCATCGCCGATGACCAAGCCAGAAACGCCTTCTGGTACGTCATTGGCAGCAAAAACTTCTTGTGCAATGCGTTGGCAAGCAATAGCAGTAAGTGGTGTTTTTTCGGATGGTTTCCACACACACACATCGCCACATACCCAAGCAAGTGCAGTATTCCAATTCCAAACAGCTACCGGGAAGTTAAATGCCGAAATAATTCCGACAATACCGAGTGGATGGTATTGCTCATACATGCGGTGACCCGGACGCTCTGAATGCATGGTTAAGCCATACAATTGGCGCGACAAACCAACTGCAAAGTCACAGATATCGATCATTTCTTGCACCTCACCAAGACCTTCTTGCAAGGATTTCCCCATTTCGTAAGAAACCAATTTACCGAGCGGCTCTTTATAAAAACGAATGCGCTCTGCCAACTGCCGTACGACTTCGCCACGTTTTGGGGCGGGCACTTTGCGCCATTCGACAAATGCAGCTTGTGCTTTTTCGATAACTTGATTGTACTGATCGGCATTGGCCATTGTAACATTGGCAATTACTTGCGCATCTACCGGCGAAACCGATGCAATAACAGCTCCTGAAGTTGGAAGCCATTGTGCACCTGTTGAGGCACCACTATTGTTTTCTTGAATGCCAAATTGGCCCAAGATGTCTTTGATTTCTGCTTGAAGTGACATATGTGTTGAGTTTGAAGGCAAAGGTAGGGATTTTTTATTCGTAACTTTGTGACATGCACGACATTCAGCACGATCCGATTTGCGCCCTCGCAACGGCTCCTGGCCAAGGGGCCATTGCCGTGATACGCGTATCCGGCCAAGGCACTAAAGCATTGGTATCTAACGGATTCTCGAAGTCGCTCACTGAGCTACCGAGCCACACCGTGCATTTAGGTTGGTTTTTATCGGCCACCCACGAACGCCTCGACGAAGTCCTGATTACCGTTTTTGATCATGCCAAAAGCTTTACCGGCGAAGAAAGCGTCGAAATTGCTTGCCATGGCTCTCGGTATGTTCAGCAATTGCTTTTACAACGTTTGGTCGAGTTGGGTTGTCGGATGGCCGAACCAGGCGAGTTTACTAAACGTGCCTTTTTAAATGGTCGCCTCGACCTCTCGCAAGCCGAAGCTGTTGCCGACCTAATTGCTGCTGAGTCCAAAAACGCCCATGAAATTGCCTTACAACAATTGCGCGGTACCTTTTCGTCGGCCTTGCAACAACTGCGCGAACAACTCATCCATTTTGCAGCATTGATCGAACTCGAACTCGATTTTGCCGAAGAAGATGTAGAGTTTGCCGACCGCAGTGCTCTACAGGCAATGGTCGCCGAAGTAGATCAGATGGTGCGTCGCTTAGCTGCTTCGTTTGATCTTGGAAATGCTATTAAAAATGGGGTTCCGGTTGCCATTGTGGGCGCTCCAAATACGGGCAAAAGCACATTACTCAATCAACTACTCGGCGAAGAACGCGCCATTGTATCGAACATTGCAGGCACCACCCGCGACGTCATCGAAGAAACCCTCAATATTGACGGCATCTTATTTCGCCTGATCGATACCGCAGGTATCCGCGAAACGACCGAAACCATTGAAGCCATGGGCATCGAGCGTTCTAAACAAAAAATCGAACAGGCCCAACTCGTACTTTGCTTAGCCGACGCCAACAATCCTTCGAACCTCCAAGAAACCGAAGAATGGCTGGCCACTTTAAAAAGTCAGTATCCGGCCAAACACCTTTTATTGATTCATAATAAAGCTGATTTAGCCTCATCGGCCCCACATGAAGGTACGCTTCAACTTAGCGCCCTCAACGGTACAGGCATTTCTACTTTAAAAGAAAAACTGGTTCAGCTCGTACTTGGCGATTTCAGTTTGCAAACAGACACCATTGTTTCCAACGCCCGCCATCATGCGGCGCTTTTACGCACTGCCGAAGCCCTCGAGCGCGCCCAAGCGGGCCTTCAAGGCCACACCACTGCCGACTTCATAGCCATGGACATCCGTGAAGCCATGCGCCAACTCGGCAACATCACGGGCCAAATCGACATCGACACCGACATCTTAGGAACGATTTTTAGCAAGTTTTGTATCGGCAAATAAACGCCGATAAACAACGATAACAATCCATAACAAAAGATAACTGAAACCCTTGCTAGTCAAGGGTTTTTTGCGTTTTTAGCTCAACTGCCATTTTTCGTCTTTTGGGGTGTTTTGCACCCATTTTGTTGCTCACCTGTACACCAGATATTTTGAGCAACATGTCAGCAACAAATTCAGAACGTAGAAATTTTTTTTGCAACACCCTGCACCTTGTAGCTACATCCTGCTACACGGTGCTACATAACGGCCAAATTACAATGACTGCTAGTAAACACCCTTATCCAAAAATCTGCGTTTTCTGCCAAGAAGCGTTTGTGGCGCGAAAAAGCACCACACTTTATTGCTCTTTACAATGTGCCTCAAAGGCTTATAAAGAGAACAAAAGACGAGAAAAACTACTCCAAAGCAAGGCCGTAGTGAAGAGTGAATTAACCGCCCCAGTTGTACTGCTTCAAGCCCGAGAGGTTTTAAGCATAGAACAGGTGAGTTTGTTGCTCGGAATATCCCGATGGACAGTTATGCGCATGTATAAAACCAATAAAATCAAAACGATTACGATTGGAACGCGCCGCTTGATCCTCCGTGAAGAATTAGATAATCTTTTAAAATCCAAATAGTTATGCGAGTTACACTTAGAATGCGTCCGTTAAAGACAGGCCGGGTCAGCCTTTACCTTGATCATTATCCACCAATTGTGCATCCCGAAAGTGGTAAAATTACCAGGTGGGAATACCTCGATATGTATCTCTACAATCCACCTAGAGATGAAATGGAGAAACGACACAATAAAGACATGGAAACCTTGGCTCGATCCATTGCAGCAAACCGGCAGTTGGATAGATTGGCAGGAAAATTTGGCATCAAACGCAGTTCACAGTTTGATGACTTTTTGCCATTCTATGAGAAGCAAGTGAAGAAATGGATGGGCAACCCAAATACGCATGGAGGATGGGTAGCTTCCTATAAAACCTTTCTTCAGTTTTGTAATGGGCAATGTAATTTTGGAGACATTACGCCTCAATTCATCAATGAATACAAAGAGTTTCTTCAGA